>PXSF01000090.1 GCA_003022845.1 Halobacteriales archaeon SW_10_66_29
GTCACCGTCGTCTCCTTCCGGTACCGCGGATGACCACCGCCGGGGCGGGCAGCTGCCGGAATGGATTGGCAAACGAACTCATCTTTTTTCGTCGTACGCTGGTTAGTGATTGTCGTGAGTTTTCCGATTTAGGTCGAGATGTGTTACGCGAATCACGTCCGGGTGTACAACGGAGATCACATCCCTTATCGCAGTCCCAACACGACAACGGTACATGAACGTCCAGGAGGGGCGCGTCGAGATCAGAGCGCCCGAACAGCCCGAGGAGGGGGCCGGTGACGCCGTCTTCTACAACCCGGTCCAGGAACTCAACCGGGACCTGACGGTCGCCACGCTGGGGGCTTACCGGGAGCGGGAACCCCGGGCCGAAACGTACCTCGACGCCACCGCAGCCAGCGGCATCCGCGGCGTCCGCGCCGCCGCGAACGGCTGGGACGTCACCTGCTGTGACACAGACGAGGAGGCCGTGGCACTCTGCCGGGAGAACCTGGAGCGCAACGGCCTCGCCGGCGGAGTCGTCGGGCGCGACGCCAACGCCCTGCTGCACGAGACGTACTTCGACGTGGTCGACATCGACCCGTTCGGGACGCCGATCCCGTTCGCCGACGCCGCGTTCCAGGGGACACGGAACCTCCTCTGTGTGACCGCCACCGACACCGCGCCGCTGTGTGGCGCGCACTTCGAGAGCGGCGTCCGGTCGTACAGCGCCGTCCCGCGCACCACCGAGTACCACGCCGAGATGGGCGTCCGGATCCTGCTGTCGGCGCTGGCCCGGACGGGCGCGCGCTACGATGTCGCCGTCGATCCGGTGCTCACCCACGCGACGAAACACTACGTCCGGACGTACCTCGAACTCGACCGCGGCGCGCGCGTGGCCGACGACGCCGTCGACAACCTGGGGTATATCCACCACTGCCAGCACTGCCAGTACCGCGAGACTGAGCAGGGACTGATCGCCAACCCCCCCGACTCCTGTCCCAACTGCGAGCACCACCTCCAGACGGCTGGACCGGTCTGGCTGGCACCCATCTGCGACGACGCCTTCGTCGAAACCGTCGAGGGAGCCGTCACCGGGGAGTTGGGAACCGCCGACGACATCGCGGATCTGCTCGCGACGCTGCGCGCGGAGCTCGACGAGCCGACCCACTACGACCAGCACCGGCTGTGCAAGCGCTGGGGCCGGCCAGCCACCTCGATGGCCGACTTCCTCGGCAACCTCCGCGACGCCGGGTTCGAGGCCTCGCGCACCCACTACGGCGGGACGACGTTCAAGACGACGGCCGACGTGACGGAGATCCGCGAGGCGACGGGCGACGCCGAAGAAAGCGGGTAGCCGACCGACCGTGGAGTGAAGCGAGTGGCCGAGGAAGCGCCGTCACCCGCGGGTGGACACCGAGCGCTCGACGACCAGCGAGAACACGAGGAGGTACAGCGGCCGCACGAAGTAGTTGAGCATGCCGACGAGACCGACGACGCCGCCCAGCGCCGCCAGTTCGTCCGCGGTGGTCGCCGGCCCGACGATGGTCACGAGCGCTGCGAGGGCGGCCGCGAGCCACAGGTCCCGGGCGTACCAGCCGAGGTCGTACCCCACCGCGGTCGGGAGCGACGACAGCTGGTCACGGACGGCCAGCAGTCCGGCCGCGAGGATACCCAGTCCGAGCGCGAACGGCAGCGACGGCCCGACGCCGGCGAACCCGGGCGGGATCAGCAGCGCGCTCGCGGCCAGGCAGACAGTCGTCAGCCGCAGGCTTCGACCGACCCACTCGTTCATGTCCGCACCGAACGGGCGGCCGGCCTAATGGCTTTCGAGGGAGGCTCGCGGGCAGGCCCCTGACTCGCGGTGCAGGCCACGCACAGCCCGGCGGGAGAGAAAGGCCGAAGGCCGAGCGTGTCGAACGGGCTGATACACCGCTGCTCTCCCCGCCGCTGCGAGGATCACTGGACAACCGTGAGCCGGCCCCACTCCACCACGCCCGTGACACCAGATACCCCCCGATCGGCCGCCACGAGCGCCGTCACCTACGGCAGGGACCTCCTCGCAGTGGCGAAGGCCCACCAGCTCCCGTTTCTGGCCGCCGCGATCGCCTACTACACGTTCGTCGCGGTCGTCCCGTTGCTGATCGTCGGCTTTGCGGTGACGTCAGCGCTGGCGGGCGAGGCGCTCGCCGACCGGATCGTGATGGCCGTCGGCGAGTTCCTGACGCCGGAGGCGAGCTCGCTGCTCGAATCGGCGCTGCTCGGCGACTCCGGCCGCGGCGGCGTCACCGCGGTCGTGGCCGCGTTCCTGCGGCTCTCGGACACGCCGCTGTCGGGCCTGCTGGGGACGCTGGGCATGTTCGTAGTCCTGCCGGTCGTGTTGCTGCCGCTGTACTACGTGTTCCCCTCGCGGCCGGTAACGGTCACGGAGGCGCTGCCCGGCGCCGTCTTCGCCGGCCTGGTGTTGCTCGTCGGCGACGCACTGAACGTTATGAGACGTCCGTACGAGACCGGCAACTACAACAACCATCGCTACGAGTATCCGAGCAACGAGGGACCATGACCGAAGCTGACGGGCCAGCGGACGAACCGTCTGGCACCGGCGAGCCGTCCGGGTCGGACCCGGGACCGGACAGAGATCCGACCCGGCGGGCGGACGTCGCCACGCTCGACGACCTCGACGACCTGCGCCAGGAGATCGAGGCGTTCGAGGAGGAGATCGAGGAGCGGACCGTCCACCGCGAGGACCTCGAGAGCGACCTCGAGCAGTACGTCCGCTGGCGCGTGCGACGCGGCCACGCCCGCGGGTGGGGGCCGTACCTGGTGTTGCTGTACGGCACCGCGATGACGCTCGGCGGGTTCTACTTCCTGAGCGGCGTCTGGGCGGTGCTGGCGATGCTCGTGATCTGGCTGTCGACGCTTGGCCTGTACGCGCTGATGGTGATCGTCGGCATCGTGACGACGACGGTCGGCCTCCCCGGCCGGATTCTCGACCGCCTCCGGAATCTCCGGTAGCTGCTGGGCTGTCGAGACGACTGCTGAACCACGGGACCGGCTCCGCAGTCTTCGGGAGCAGCGGCTGTCCGGGCGCCGCGACAAAAAAGCAGGTGTGGTCGGCGGCGTCAGAACGTCTCGAGGTAGCGGTCGAGTTCCCAGTCCGACACTTCGGCGATGTACTCGCTGAACTCCTGGCGCTTGGCTTCGACGAACTTCTCGGAGACGTGCGGACCGAGCGCGTTGTAGACGACCTCGTCGTCCTCGAGCGCGTCGACGGCGTCGCCGAGGTTGGCCGGCAGCGTGACGCCGTCCAGGCCGGCGTGGATCATGACCGCCAGCGCGAGGTAGGGGTTACACGACGGGTCTGGCGCGCGGAACTCGATGCGCGAGGCCGCCGGGACGCGGGCCGCGGGCTTGCGGACCAGCGCCGAGCGGTTCACGTCCGACCATGCGATGTAGATCGGCGCCTCGTATCCTGGGACGAGGCGCTTGTAGCTGTTGACCGTCGGGTTCGTCACCGCCGAGATCGCCGGCGCGTGCTCCAGGATGCCCGCCAGGAAGCCGTAGGCGGTCTCCGAGAGGGAGAACTCGTCGTCCTCGTCGTGGAACGCGTTGGTCCCGTCCTCCTCGAACAGCGAGAGGTGGGTGTGCATCCCCGAGCCGTTGATGTGCGGGATCGGCTTGGGCATGAACGTCGCGTGCAGGTCGTGCTGGGAGGCGATGGCGCGCACGACCGAACGGAACGTCGCGATGTTGTCCGCCGTCGTGAGCGCGTCGGCGTACTTGAAGTCGATCTCGTGTTGCCCTTCGGCGACCTCGTGGTGGCTCGCCTCCACCTCGAAGCCCATCTCGTCGAGCCCGTAGATGATGTCGCCGCGGACGTCCTGTGCGAGGTCTTTCGGCGCGAGATCGAAGTAGCCGCCGCTGTCGTGAGTCGTCGTCGTCGCGCGGCCGTTCTCGTCCTCCTCGAACAGGAAGAACTCCGGTTCGGGACCGGCGTTGACCGTGTAGCCGAGCTCCTCGGCGCGGTCGAGCGCGTTCTTCAGGACCCGCCGCGGGTCGCCGCTGAACGGCTGGTCGGTCGACGTGTCGATCACGTCACAGATCAGCCGCGCGCTGGTCACCTTCTCGCTGTTGCGCCACGGCAGCACCGCGAACGTATTGGGTTCCGGATCGAGCCGCATGTCCGACTCCTGGATCCGGACGAACCCGTTGATCGAGGAGCCGTCGAAGTAGATCCCTTCAGTGAACGCTTTCTCGGCCTGGTCTGCCGGAATCGAGACGTTCTTGACTGTCCCCAGAATGTCCGTAAACTGGAGCCGGAGAAAGTCGACGTCCTCCTCGTCGATCTTCCCCAGTACCTCTTCCGCATCGTCTGAAATGGCGTTTGTTGTCATCTTTCGACAGCTAATCAGGCGGTCTACACCCACAAAAAGGATTTCGACTATGCAATCCTTGCTGTGACGCAGAATTTTTGTATATTCGTAAAATTATAATGCCCCCGGTGCGTTGGACCAGTTGATGACGTACGAAAATCTGGACCGAAAGTTGGTGAATGAGCTACTCGGTGACGGGCGCGCGAGTCTGCGTAGCCTTGCGGAGGATCTGGACGTCTCGGTCACGACGGTTTCGAACCACCTCTCGGACCTCGAGGAGGAGGGGATCATCCGGGGGTACACGCCGAAGATTGACTACGACGCGCTGGGGTACGACGTGACGGCGATCCTCCAGCTCAAAGTGGAGGGCAGCGCGCTGATCGACGTGACAGAGACGCTCACAGAGCACCCGCAGATGGTCAGCGTCTACGAGACGACAGGCGACCACGACCTCGTCGCCATCGGCAAGTTCCGCGACACCGACGACATGAACGACACGATCAAGGAACTGCTGACCAACCCCGAGATCAAGGAGTCCAACACCAGCGTCGTGCTCAACCCCGCCAAGGAACACGAACAGTTCGAACTCGAAGTCGAGTGACGGCGGACGCACCCCGGACGCCGCGAGGGGGGACCGACCGCCGCCGGAGCCGCAACGCCAAAGGGCGCCCGGACAGTTGTGCGGGTATGCCAGCAGCGATCGTCACCGGATCCTCGCGCGGACTCGGGCGCGCAACCGCACTGCAGTTCGCAGCCGACGGCTACGACGTCGCCGTCAACTACCACACGAGCGAGGGGCAGGCCGAGGACGTCGCCAACGCGGTCCGCGACCGCGGACAGCAAGCGGTCGTCGTCGGCGCCGACGTCGCCGATCCGGACGCCGCCGCGCGCCTCGTCGCCGAGGCTGCCGACGCATTCGGCGGCGTCGACCACGTCGTGAACAACGCCGGGATCGACCAGCACGTCTACACCGAGCACCTCGATCCCGACGATTTCGACCGCGTGATGGACGTCAACGTCAACTCGGCGTTCACCGTCACCAAAGCCGCCCTGCCGCACCTCCGCGGGTCGGGGGACGACCCCTCGGTCACGAACGTCTCCTCGATTCTCGCCCACACCGGCGCGCCGATCGAGTGCCACTACGCCGCCTCGAAGGGCGCGCTCGTCTCGCTGACCCGCAGCCACGCCCGGGACTTCGCCCCCGACATTCGCGTCAACGCGGTTGCACCGGGCCACGTCGAGACGGACATGACCGCCGACCGGACGCCCGAGGAGAAAGCCGAGGAACTCGAAGCGATCCCCGTCGACCGCTACGGCCAGCCCGAAGACATCGCCCAGGCGGTCGCGTACCTCCGGGACGCGACGTTCGTCACCGGCGAGACGCTGAACGTCAACGGCGGCGAGGACATGCGATAGCTGGTCGCTTCGTCTCACTATGTTCGTCGGGTAGATAGGCACTGTCAATTTAGCGAAAGAGATGGGAAGGTTCGGCTCTTAGTGAAGCTGATGCAATTGAACCTTCCCGGGCTGGCAGAGGTACTGGAGGATAGTCATGTAGATTGGTTATATGCATGGGAGTTGTAAAAAACGAATATGGAACTCACTCGACGCCATGCATTACAGCTGATTGGTGGTATAAGTCTGACTGGAATTGCAGGGTGCCTGAATTCTGGAAGCTCATGTGATCCTGCTTGTTTTGAGAGTGACTATCTGGGATACGATGATGCACTTGCAGTAATGACAATCACACATGCTGGTG
>PXSF01000091.1 GCA_003022845.1 Halobacteriales archaeon SW_10_66_29
ACTGACGTGGGTCGGCCCGCCCAGCGACGCGATGGAACAGCTCGGCGAGAAGACCCGCGCCCGCCAGGCCATGCAGGCGGCGGACGTCCCGGTCGTGCCGGGAACGACCGAACCGGTCGAGACGGCCGCGGAGGTCCGCGAGATCGGCGAGGAGTTCGGCTACCCCGTCGCCATCAAGGCCGAGGGGGGCGGCGGCGGCCGCGGGATGCAGATCGTCCACGATTCCGAGGACGCCGAGGACGCCCTGGAAACCGCCAAGCGCGAGGGCAAGGCGTACTTCGACAACGACTCGGTGTACGTCGAGAAGTACCTGGAGGCGCCGAAACACATCGAGGTCCAGATCCTCGCCGACGAGCACGGCAACGTCCGCCACCTCGGCGAGCGGGACTGCTCGCTGCAGCGGCGCCACCAGAAGGTAATCGAGGAGGCACCGAGTCCGTCGCTCTCGGACGACCTCCGCGAGCAGATCGGTGACGCCGCCCGCCGCGGGGTCCGGGAGGCCGGCTACACCAACGCCGGGACCGTCGAGTTCCTCGTCGAGGACAGCGGTGCGTCGGAGACGCACCAGAACGGAGGCGGCGAAGCCGCAGACAGCGACTTTTACTTCATGGAGGTCAACACCCGGATCCAGGTCGAGCACACCGCCACCGAGGAGGTGACGGACATCGACGTCGTCCGCTGGCAGATCCGCGTCGCCGCGGGCGAGGAACTCTCCTTCTCCCAGGACGACGTCGGGATCGAGGGCCACGCGATCGAGTACCGGATCAACGCCGAGAACCCCGCCAGGGAGTTCTCGCCCACCCCTGGCCCGCTGGAGACGTACGACCCGCCGGGCAGCATCGGCGTGCGCCTCGACCACGCCGTCAACCAGGGCGACGAGATCGGCGGCGACTACGACTCGATGATCGCGAAACTCATCGTGTGGGCGGAGGACCGCGAGCGCTGCATCGAGCGCTCGAAGCGGGCGCTGGAACACTACGAGGTAGAGGGCGTCCACACGACGATCCCGTTCCACCGGCTGATGCTCACCGACGAGGCCTTCGTCGAGGGCCGCCACACCACGAAGTACCTCGACGAGGAGCTCGACGACGAGCGGATCGCCGACGCGGTCGACCGCTGGGGCAGCGAGCCCGCGTCCGGCGGGGGACCGTCCGCCGAGATGCACGAGGTGACGGTCGAGATCGACGGCAGGCGATTCGACGTCGTGCTCGAAGACCTCCCGAAAGGCGTGGGCAGTGGGGCCGCGTCCGGGGCCGAGGCCGGCGGAAGTAGTGACGGCGCCGGCGCGTCGGGGAGTGCGAGCAGCAGCGGCAGTTCCGGCGGCGGCAGCAGTGCGAGCGCCGGCGGGTCCGGTGGCGGGTCGTCGGACGACGAGGCGGCGAAAATGAAGGACGGCGCGATCGCTGCGGACATGCAGGGGACGATCCTCTCCGTGGACATCGCCAAAGGAGACGAGATCACCGAGGGCGACGTCATCTGCGTGCTGGAGGCGATGAAGATGGAAAACGACGTGACGGCAAGTACGCGTCTCAGCCGAAACGACCGAGGAACAGGCGCGGGTCATCGCGGAGGCGTTCGCCGCGCAGTACTACGACGACGTCACCGTCCTGACTGACGGCGGCGAGGAACTCGCCGACGTCGACTACCACGGCCCGGGTCACGTCCCGGGCCCGGAGCCCGAGAGCGGTCCGACCGAGCGCGAACAGCAGTTGTGGGAGGAGATCGCCGAGATCCACGAGGGCGGCCCGGAGAAGTACAAGGAGCAACTGCCCGAGCAGGGCAAACACTTCGTCCGTGACCGCATCGACCTCTGGTTCAATCCCGAGCAGAGCTCGGCAGGCAGCCAGACGCAGTCCGGCAACGACGACGGGTTCCTGTTCGAGGACGGGACGTTCGCGGAGTTCGACGCCGACGACAAGCTCCCGGCGGACGCGATGATCACCGGCGGCGCCGAGTTCGAGGGTCGGGACGTCCACTTCATGGCCAACGACTACACGGTCAAGCGCGGCAGCATGGCCGCCAAGGGCGTCGAGAAGTTCCTCCGGATGCAGCAGCGGGCCTTGAAAACGGCAAAGCCGGTGCTGTACCTGATGGACTCCTCGGGCGGACGGATCGACCAGCAGACCGGCTTCTTCGCCAACCGCGAGGGGATCGGGAAGTACTACTACAACCACTCGATGCTCTCCGGGCGGGTCCCGCAGATCTGCGTTCTCTACGGGCCCTGCATCGCGGGGGCGGCCTACACCCCCGTCTTCGCCGACTTCACGATCATGGTCCGGGACATGTCCGCGATGGCGATCGCCAGCCCGCGAATGGTCCAGATGGTCACCGGCGAGGACATCTCCATGGAGGACCTGGGCGGCCCGGACGTCCACGCCCGCCACTCGGGGAGCGCCGACCTCGTCGCCGACGACGAGGAGCACGCCCGCGAACTCGTGGCTCAGCTGATCTCGTACCTGCCGGACAACAGCGACGAGAAACCGCCACAGACCGAGGGGACCACCCCCGCAAAGTCGCCGAAGGACATCGACAGCGTCATTCCACAGGAGCCGAACCGGGGCTACGATATGACAACGCTGATCGACTGCGTCGTCGACGCGGGCTCGTGGTTCGAACTCCAGCCGGAGTTCGGCCCGGAGATCCTCACCGGGTTCGCGCGCATCGACGGCCGACCCGTGGGGATCGTCGCCAACCAGCCCGCCCAGCGCGCCGGCGCCATCTTCCCCGATGCCGCCCAGAAAGCCGCCGAGTTCATCTGGAAGTGCGACGCGTTCAACGTCCCGCTTCTGTACCTCGCGGACACGCCTGGCTTTATGGCTGGCTCGGGGGTCGAGAAGGAGGCCATCCTCGAGAAGGGTCAGAAGATGATCTACGCGACCTCCTCGGCGACGGTCCCGAAACAGTGCGTCGTGGTCCGGAAGGCGTACGGCGCCGGTATCTACGCGATGTCCGGCCCGGCGTACGACCCCGAGTCGACGATCGCACTTCCGTCGGGCGAGATCGCAATCATGGGCCCGGAAGCGGCGATCAACGCCGTCTACGCCCGCAAGCTCGCCGAGATCGACGACGAGGAGGAGCGCAAGCACAAAGAGCAGGAACTCCGGGAGGAGTACCGCGAGGACATCGACGTCCACCGGATGGCCAGCGAGGTCGGGAACTGCAGAACCGCTTCGAATTCTACGAAACTGTCGAGAAAAACCTTCCGGACAAGAAACACGGGACGATCCTCTGACCACGGGAGGGTCAAAACTCGTTTTGAGCCAACCAGAGCGGCGTGATCTGCCGGGAGCAGCGCAGAGACGCCGGATTCCGTCCGGGCCGGAGATCGGCAGACGAGCCGATAACGGTATAGCTCAAAATCGAGTTTGAGTTACCGGAGCGTTTTATGTGATCGGGAGTCAACCACTGTACAAGCCACGCATGTCACGACTGTTACCCACGGGCACGGACAGCTCGGTCGACAGGAGCGGGGACCCGTCGGTGCTGTACGTCGACAGCGACCAGACGCAGAACGTGATCTCGACGCTCTCCTCGGACACGGCCTACGAGATTTTCAGGCGGCTCGACGAGCAGCCCCTGACCCCCTCGGAGGTCGCCGACCGCCTGGACATCTCGGTCCAGAACGCGAGCTACCACCTCGAGAACCTCCAGGAGGCGAACCTCGTCGAGGTGATCGACACCTGTTACTCGGAGAAAGGCCGCGAGATGGACATCTACGCCCTCACGAGCGATCCGAAGGTGTTGATCCTGGGCAGCGAGAGCGACCAGGCGAGCGTCCAGCGTGCGTTCGGCCAGCTCGCGGGCGCCGTCGGCATCTCCGCAGTGTTCATCGCCGCCTCGCAGTCACTCGCCGGAGTCATCGAGGCGCTGTTTGGCTCGT
Organism: Halobacteriales archaeon SW_10_66_29; assembly: GCA_003022845.1. Classification (GTDB taxonomy): domain Archaea; phylum Halobacteriota; class Halobacteria; order Halobacteriales; family Haloarculaceae; genus Halovenus. Next base: position 3,881 of record PXSF01000091.1, read on the forward strand.
AGGGCAAGCCCGACCGTCCCGTTCCCGTGGACTCTTCTAAGCATCAAAAACGCCACTCACGTACTGGTGGACGAACACGCCCGAGTACAGCGCAGTGACACCCATGTCGAAGGCGAACCGGACCCCACCCGCAAAGGAGAGGCCAAAGGAACGGAGCACGACGGTCGTCTCGCCGTAGCGAAACGTGAGGGCGATCGGGCTCTCGGGGTCGGCAAGGCGGGTGTCGAGCAGGATGCCGACGCCCAGCAGGAGCGCGAACCCGGCGACGACCAGGATCGCCTTGCGCCGGTGGACGGTCGTGAGTCGCCAGCTCGTCCGGAGCGCGCCGACCGGGCTGTACCCGCCGACGAAACACGCCTCCGGAACGAACCAGAACTTCAACAACAGGTACAGAACGGTCGCTGCGACGACGAACAGAACGACTACCTCGGTCGTGAACGTGCCGACGCCCGCCGCCTGGAGTGCGGCCCGCGTCGGCTGGGAGAGTACCCGGGCGACGAACAGCCCGCTCGAGCCCAGCAGGGCAACTACCAGCACTGCGGCCCCCGCGAAGGCAGGGAACCGCCCGAGAACCGTCAGGAGGGTCGAGGCCGCAGAGGGGTTCCGGTCTGCCAGCGTCTCGCGCCCGAGGACGCCGATGTACCCCCGCGCGAGGAACACGCCGGCGACCCCGAGTATCGCACCCGCCAGCTCGAACTCCGTGGGACCGACCAGTGCGAGTAGCTGGACGAATCCGACGCCCAGCAGGAGCGCGAGGATCGAGGGCCGGTCGGCGACGAGCCGGCCGCTCCAGCGGAGCGAATCCGTCACCGATCGCTGCAGCACTGTTCCGTCGACCGCCTGACAGCGGACGCAGCCACACCCGTCGATGTCGGCTCGCAGCTTAACCATCAGTCGAGCTGTCCGTCGTCCCCGCGCGTGTGACGCGGCTGACAGCGGTCCGTGGTCGGCAGGCCACGCCGCTCGCACACCCAGCGCCCACACCCGTACGCAGTGCTTGCAGTCCTGTCATGCTGGTCGCTCCGTGGCTATGGCCTCGCGGGCCCGACCCAGATGCTCCCGGAGGGGCGAGCGTCCCCGCTGGTGCTAGACTCACAGCCGATCGAGTCAGCGATGCTCGCGAGGGCGTCGACGTCGTGGACTCCACTTACGCGGTAGGAGAGCGCGTTGCAGTCCCAGGCGAGGCTCACGCGGTCGTCGACTGAAAGCAGCGTTGCGTTGACGTCCCCGATCTCCGTGTCGACGATCCGGTCACCGTCCCCTTTGGTCGTGCCTTCCGATGCGTGGACCGTGATCGTGCTGCCGTCGGTCGTGTACGTCAGCATCACGCCCTGCTGGTCGTCGAGCGTCTGGACTGTCGCCTGCTTGAGTTCGTACCCCGAGGGCAGCGCTGGCTCCGGGAACGAGAATCCGGCGGCGTCCGTCGCAGCCTCGAACGTGGGGTAGTTGTGCGTCTCCGGCAGCGACCTGCCGGTCACCTCGGCGCGCTCCGGCGGGTCGAACTCGAACGCCTCCTCCGCGTCGATTTCGGCCCCGACGGTGAGTTCGTGGTACGTGCGGATGTTCGACGCGACGACGTTGCCGTTCTGGTCGGTCCACTCGATCCGCTGTTTGACCGGGTAGGCCGTCTCGGTGTCGATCCACAGCGTCTCCTGTGTCACGAACCACCGCTCCTCACTGGCTTCCTCCAGTTCGAACTCGTAGGCCTCGCTCCCTGCCTGGACGTCGAGCGACAGCGCCAGTTCCGGATCCTCCGGCGGCTCCAGTTCGACGACGTGTGTACTCCGATTCTCGACGGTATCGGTTCCGACGTACGTCGCCTGGTACTGTTCGAGCAGGGTACGGGTCAGCCCCTGAAACGAGTGCGTGGTCCCGCCGATCGTCTGATTGGACTGCTTCCGGACGGCCCGTTGCTCGTCCTGGAAGTACTGCCACGTCGTCGACCCATTGATCACCGTCAGGTCGCTCCGTTCGTCATTCTCGATCGATTTGAGCACTTCGATTCTGGACCGGGTCGGCGACTGCCGCGTCACCGCGACCGTCGCCATCTCGAACTGATCGTCGCGCTGGAAGACCTCCGTCCGAACCCCTTCGATCGACTTCGTGTCGGTCGACTCGACGGCATCCCGGACCAGCTCTTTGGGGTCCGGCTCGTCGGCGGCCGGACTCCCGCCGAGCCCCATCGAGGCGGTAAACAGCACTCCCGACAGCAGGAGTATAAAAGGTTGTGATGGGATGACGGCGGCGATCCCCGAACGGGGAAACGAGACGCTGCTCACTGCGAGTCGTTCCCCTCGGAGGGGGCACAACACGTCTCCCGGGACGCGGGGATCGCTCGTCGCTGTGCTTCCCACTGCGCAAGGGCGTACAATGCATTAGGGAGACGAGTGAAGGGGGCAACGGGGACGAGCCACGGCAGAATGGGGGGTCGCTGATCGTTGCGGGTGGGCTCGTCCTGCGGCAAGAACTCGCCGCTCTCGACTGGATACGACGGTACTCGGAGTTATCTGTAGGCTTCCTACAGTTGTCCCGTCGCTAAGTGGATAGCGATTATCCTTATTGTGTTAGCAACATACATGACAGATGGGCACGGGCACATGAGCATACTACTATCGGTTACGACGGAGCTAGTGCGGGGAGCAACGCCAATCACAGTGGACCGACCGGGGAGGTGGCGACTGCAACCATGAGCGTCCGATCGTTCCTCCTGTGGGACGGTTTCGGACCGCTGTCTTCTCACGGCGGTAGCGACTCGAACACGCTGGCGATCCTCGGTATCGGGTTCGTGATCGGGCTCGGACTCGTCTACCTCGGAGCGAAGAAGTGGCGCATCGCCCGGTTGATCAAGAACACGCCGGTCGAGCGGGCCCGCTCGGCGGCAGTCGGCAGGACGGAACTCGACGGACGGGCTCGGGATGCTGGCCTCACCTACGAGCAGCCATACAGCGACGGCGAATGCGTGTATCGGCACTGGCAGGTCGAGGAGTACCAGAAGGACTCGGATCCCGACGACAACAGCAAAGACTGGGTCGTCGTCGACAGCGGGACTGACGTCGCCCCGTTCTACGTCGAGGACGAAACCGGGCGAGTGCTCGTCGACACGACGGAGGGGCCGACGTTCGAGATCTCCGACGGGAATACGTACTCGACGACGGTCGGCCGCGGCGAGGAGCCGCCGCCGGAGGTCCAGTCGTTCTCGGGCGACGAACCGAGTTTGAGCGATACCGCCGACATGATCGGCAAGGTACCGGGGCTCGGCGGCGTCGCTGACGCCTTCGGCAGCGGCAGCATGGTCGAGGAGATCGAGGAGGGAAACGACTCCGAGGCGGCCAGCCAGCGCCGGCAGACGGAGATGATGGAGCAGTATTTCGACGAGGACATGCTGAACGAGGACGGGACGATCCGGGAGGATGTCTCCGGGAAGGAACTACAGCGCGCGATGAACCAGGAGGCGATGGCCGGCGGTCCGAGCGGAATCCTCGATCAGATGCGTGGCGGCCCTGACAAGTCGGGCGCCGACTCCGACGGCGCGTCGGGCGTCTCCGGGGAGGCAGCCGGCAACGGCGGGACAGCCGACGACGGGACGCCCGACGTCGTCGAGGAACTCGGCGGCACGGGGACGGCGGGGACGCTCGGCACGGGGAACTCGCTCGGCGAGGCGATCGTCCAGCAGGGGCTCTACAAAGCCAGCGGCGGCAGGCTCGGCAGCCCGTCCGCGTCCAGCACGTTCCTCGGCGGGAGTGCGAGCAGGGGGAGCTACAACAGACGCCGCTACTCCCACGAGGTACTCCCGGTCGACGAGGAGGTACACGTGTTCGGCGAGGCGGAGCCGCGGGACGGCGTGTCCGGCTCGAACGCCGACCGGCTGAAACTCGGCGAGGAGTCGGTTACAGAACAGTTCATCGTCACCGACCTCGGCGAGGACGGCATCGTCTCCGGCTACACCCGGCGAGGGCCGCTGTACATCGGTTTCGGGCTGCTAGTCAGTGCTGGCTGCCTCGCTGGCCTCCTGATGTCCCTGGGGCTGGCGTAGCGCTCCGCGGGGCCGACCCGCCGCCACCGGATCAGGTCGCCGTCTCGAACCGTTTCGAGGAGAGGTCGAACGAGCCGAGCGCGTCCTCGTCGAGCACGACCGTGTGCTCGCCGCCCAGACGGACGCGTCCGTCACAGAGCGAGCGGTACAGCGCCACGAGCGACTCCAGATACGCCCGCGACCGCTCCTCGTAGATCGCCACTGGCTCGCGGCGGCCCGGCCGCGGGGCGCCGTTGTTCAGCAGATAGACGTCGGCGAACCACCGCCGGACGGGCTCCGGCGCGACGGCGACGTACGGCGGCAGGCCGACCCGACGCGTGTCTCCGCTGGCCGTCACGGCCCCGAGCGCGACGAGCACCCGGCCGAGCACGGCCGCCACGTCGGTGACGTGCAGCTCCGTCACCCGGTCGGGGTCGTCGCTGTGACGCACCTCGTACCCGCCCACGTCGGCGTAGTCGAGCGCCTTCGTGCAGGCGGAGACTGCCACGTCGTCCGCCGTGAAGACGGGGACGTAATCGCCGTCGATGCGGCCACTGGAGCTGAGCCACGCGACCAGGACGTTCAGCCCGCGGAACTGCTCGCCACCCCACGAGAGGTCGAACCAGCCCCGTTCCGCGGCCGACTTTGCGGCCAGGTAACTCGCCGGCGGATCGCCGTCGAGCCAGGCGACGACGTTCTCCTCCGGCAGGCCGATCCGCTTTGCAATGTTTTGCGCCCCCATCCGCGGGTGGCGCTGGCGGTGATCCAGTACCAGGGCGTACTGCTCGTGTTCGCGATAGGGATGCGGGCGGTCGGGGCCGGCGTACGTATCGAGAAATCGGGTCCGCACGGTCGTGGGATCCGTGACGTCCATGCCCCACCTGTGGCTGGCAGCCGATTATAGATTGTGGGTGCTCCGACGAGCGGACGGAAATCGGAGTCGCCCGAATCAGACGAACAGTTCGCGAGCGGCGTCGAGTGCGTCGACCATCGTATCGATTTCGTCGGTGGTGTTGTAGACGTAGAAGGAGGCCCGAGTGGAGGCGGCGACGCCGAGTTTGTCGTGCAGTGGCTGGGTGCAGTGGTCGCCTGCCCGGACCGCGACGGCGAAGTCGTTGAGCACCTCCGAGAGGTCGTGTGCATGCACGCTTTCGAGGTTAAACGAGACGAGTCCGCCGCGCTCGACGCCGGCTGGCGGGCCGTAAATCTCGATGTCGTCGAACTCCGCGAGCCGCTCTATGGCGTACTGCGCCAGTTCGTTCTCGTGGCGCTCGATGCGCTCCATCCCGATGTCGTCGAGGTAGTCGGCGGCCGCGGCGAGCCCGATCCCCTCGGCGATCGGCGGCGTCCCGGCCTCGAACTTCCAGGGGAGTTCCGCCCACGAGGAGTCGTCGTAGGTGACCTTCCTGATCATGCCGCCGCCGTAGTAGAACGGCGCCATCTCCTCCAGGAGCTCCTTGCGACCGTACAGCCCGCCGATGCCCGTCGGCCCGGCCATCTTGTGCCCCGAAAAGGCGTAGAAGTCGGCGCCGATCTCCTCGACGTCGACCGGCATCGTCGGCACCGACTGGGCGCCGTCGACGAAGATGTAGGCGTCGTGGTCGTGGGCGATCTCCGCCAGCGCGCCGACCGGGTTCTTTGTCCCGAGCGTGTTCGAGACGTGGACCACGCTGACCATCCGCGTGTCGTCGGTGATCAGCTCCTTGGCGTGGTCCATGTCGAGTTCGCCGTCGTCGTCGACGCGGATGTACGTGATCTCGGCGCCCGTGCGCTTGGCGATCTGCTGCCAGGTCACCAGCGAGGAGTGGTGTTCCATCTCCGTGGTGACCACCTCGTCGCCGGGGCCGAGTTCGTTCAGCCCCCAGGAGTACGCCACGAGGTTCTCGCTGTCGGTGGTGTTTTTGGTGAAGATCATTTCCTCGCGCCCGCCGCTGGCGCCGACGAACTCGGCGAGGCGGTCGTGGGCGTCCTCGTAGGCGATGCTCGCCTCCTGGCTGAGGTGGTGGAGCCCCCGGTGGATGTTCGCGTTCGTCTCCCGGTAGTAGTCGCTCATCGCGTCGATGACCTGATCCGGCGTCTGTGCCGTCGCCGCGTTGTCCAGATACACCAGCTGTTCGCCCCCGAACTCCCGCTGGAGGATGGGGAAGTCCTCCCGGATCCCCTCGACGTCCAGTATCTGGGGCTCTGTCGTTGCCATTACAGAAACATCAGGGACGCAACGACCAACTGTATTTCGGTTTGCCGAAAGATTCCCGCTACCGCGGAGCGGCTGCAGAGTCGGGAGCAGCGCCGGATCAGCCCGCCGTCACATCCACAGCAGCTGTGCGTGTCTCGTCCCCTCGAAATCGAGGACGTTCTCCTCCTCGACGAAGCCGTGTTCGATCGCCAGGCCGACCGCGCGGGTGCCGACGATGTTCGCGACGCTACACCGAGCGAGGGACTCGACGACCTGCTGTTCGTCTACGGCCTCGCCGTCGTAGAACTCGGGCGTGACCGACAGCGACACGTCGCCGGCCTCGAACTCCTCGCCCAGCACGTCGGCGTCACAGACTGACACCAGCCGCCCCTTCTCCGTCGATCGCACGTTCAACAGCAGGTCGGTCATGTCATTCCGTCAGCCGTTCGTCGTCGCCCATCTCCATCAGCTCTTCCTCGTTTTCGGACCTGAGCTGTTCGGCCTGTTCGGCGACTTCCTCGGCGCGTTCGTCCTCGCCGAGCTGTTCGAGCGCGATCGCCTTCTCCTCGAGCAGGTCCGCGCTGCGGTAGCCCAGCCTGATCGCGTTGTCGAAGGCGTTGAGCGCGTCCTCGGCGAGCCCCCGCTCGTTGAGGAAGAAGCCACGGTTGTACCAGGCCTGGCCGAACCGTGGGTCGATCTCGACGGCGCGTTCGGCGTGTTCCAGCGCCTCCTCGGTGCGGCCGAACTCCCAGAGCGCGTACGCGAGGTTGGTCTCGGCCGTCGCCGTGTGTTCGGAGTCGTCGTCGATGTCCAGCGCCTCCCTGTAGGCGCCGATGGCCGCGTCGTACTCCTCAAGTTCGGCGTGCGCGACGCCCTTGTTGACCCACGCTTCCTGCTCAACCAGGTCGTCCTCGGCGAACCGCGCCGTGCGCTCAAACGCCTCAGTCGCCTGTTCGTGGCGGTTGATGCGGACGTACTCCAGGCCCACTTCCAGCAGTTTCTCGGCGTCGACCTCGTCGGAGGCGACCTGGTCGTCGTCGAGCAGGTCCGCCAGTGCGTGCGAGTCGACGGGGTCGACCGTCTCCGGGCCGACCGACAGTTCCGGCGGGTCGATGTCGAACGCGTCGTACGGATCGCCGAACCCCTGACCCTCCGAGAACTCGTGGTCCCGTGGTTCATCAGTCATATCCGACTCTTTCGTGGGCGTAGCATTAAGGGCTGCGTCACCAATCGGCGCGTATGCGACTGTTCGTCAGCGTCGACCTCGACGATGACCTCGCTGCCGGGGTCGAACGGGTCCAGGAACCGCTGTCCGATGCGAGCGGCCTCCGGCTGACGGATCCCGAGCAGGCACACATCACGCTGAAGTTCCTCGGCGACACCGACCCTGAGAGGGTGCCGGCACTCGGCGACGAACTCCGCCAGGCGGTCGAGGAGAGCGGCGTCGACCCGTTCCGTGCCGAGTTCGGCGGCCTGGGCGTGTTTCCGAGCCTGGAGTACATCAGCGTCGTCTGGCTCGGTGTCCGTGAGGGCGGCGAGGCGTTCACCCGCTTGCATGAAGCGATCGAAGACCGGACGACGGCGATGGGGTTCGACCCGGAAGACCACGAGTTCACGCCACACGTCACGCTCGCGCGGATGGATCACTCTGGCGGTAAAGGGCTCGTTCAGGATGTCGTTCGCAACCGCGACCCGGACGTCGGCGCGATGACCGTCGAGTCGATCCGTCTCACCGAGTCCGAACTCACGCCGTCGGGGCCGGAGTACTCGACGGTCGAGGAGTTCGACCTCCGGTAAGTCGGTGCCGGTACGGCCCGACAGGCGGTCCTCGACGACTTCGAGGCCGACCGTCACCTGGATCGGCTCGGCGGTGTCCGGCACCTGTGCAGTGGTTCCAGTCGATCGCCGGATCGTGGACGCGGGATGGATCCCGGGTCAGGGCTCCGTCCCGGTTTTCCCACAGTCGGGAGACTGTCGCTCGCGTGGGCTTCGGCGAAAGGAACACACATTTATGCACCCGCGGGGTACAGTCGGACACCATGGGTAAGAAATCGAAAGCGAAGAAAAAGCGGCTGGCAAAGCTGGAGAATCAGAACAGCCGCGTCCCCGCCTGGGTCATCGTCAAGACCGACCGAGAGGTGACGCGGAACCCCAAGCGCCGCCAGTGGCGGCGGAGTAACACCGACGAATGAGCGCGAGCGACTTCGAGGAGCGGGTCATAACGATCCCGCTTCGTGACGTGAATGCCGGCTCGAAGACCGCGGCTGCTGACAGGGCCATGACCCTGGTCCGGGAGCACCTCGCACAGCAGTTCTCGGTCGCCGAGGAGGCCATACGGCTGGACCCCTCGATCAACGAGACGATCTGGTCGAACGGGCGTTCGAACCCGCCGAGCAAGATCAGGGTCCGCGCGGCGCGCTTCGAGGAAGAAGGCGAAGGCGTCGTCGAGGCCGAAATCACCGAGTAACGGTGCTCCGCGCGGCCTTCTCCGGATCGCCGTACATCGGCGTGTTCGCCAGGGCGACCGACGCCTGCCTGCTGATCCGCGCTGACGTCGACGCCGATCTGCGCGAGTCCTGCGCCGAGGAACTGGGGGTTCCCGCAGTCGCAACGACGGTCGGCGGCTCCGGCACTGTCGGCGCGCTCGCGACCGGCAACGGCAACGGGCTCCTCGTCAGTAGCAGGATCCGCGAGCGGGAGCGCGAACGGATCAGCGAGGCGGTCGATCTCCCGGTCCGGGAACTCCCGGGCCGCATCAACGCAGCGGGCAACGTGGTGCTGGCCAACGACAACGGCGCGTTCGTCCACCCTGACGTCCCACGTGAGGGTGTCCAGGCCGTCAAGGACGCACTCGACGTCCCCGTACTGCGCGGCACGCTCGCGGGGGTCCAGACCGTCGGCACCGCTGGCGTGGTGACCAACCGGGGCGTCCTCTGTCACCCGAAGTCGACGGACGAACAGCTCGACGAACTCGAGGACCACCTCGGCGTTCCCGCCGACATCGGTACCATCAACTACGGCGGGCCGCTGGTCGGCTCCGGGCTGGTCGCCAACGACGCCGGCTACATCGTCGGCGAACGGACGACCGGTCCCGAACTGGGCCGCATCGACTCGGCACTTGGCTACGCCGCCGACTGATCGGTACTGCTCCTCTCGGCCCGGAAGCGGCCTGCTGCATCGGCCGGGCAAAGTGTGTTAGTAGCCTCGTAGTACAGGTCTTCCGTCCCCGTGATATTCACGTGGTACCCACTCTGTAAGGCCGCAGTTTTAATAACGAACCATCCATACCAGAGGTGTGAACGACTCCCAGCGCAAGAGGGGTAAGACAATCCACAGGGAGACCGGGAAAACGTTCTACTACGCGACCCGGCTCCTTCCGGAGCGGATCCGGGAGCAGACTTACGTCCTCTACGGATTTTTTCGGATCGCAGACGAGGTCGTCGACGACGGTTTCGACAGGGAGCCCTCCGCCCAGCGGGCCGAACTCGAGTCGATCCGACGTGCCGCGCTCGGCGAGGAGGCAACCGAGGAGCCGGTCATTGCGGCCTTTGCGGAGATCAGAGCGCAGGCGGGGATCCCCGACGAGGAGGTCGACGCGTTCATCGACGCGATGATCGCCGACATCGACACCGATCGCTACGAGACCGACGACGATCTGGAGTCGTACATGCGGGGCTCTGCGGCCGCGGTCGGCAACATGATGACGGCGATCATGGAGCCGGACCAGCCGGAGACGGCCCGCCCGCACGCCATGGCCCTCGGCGAGGCGTTTCAGCTGACGAACTTCATCCGTGACGTCAGGGAGGACATCGAAGAACTGGGGCGGGTGTACCTCCCGTTGACGACGCTCCGGCGCAACGACGTCACGGTCGAGCAGCTCCGGCGCGGCGAGGTGACGCCGGGGTTCCGGCGGGCGATCCAGTCGGAGCTCGCGCGCGCCGAAACCCGGTACCGCCACGGCGTCCAGGGGATCGAGTATCTCCCCTCGGACTGTCAGTTCGCGGTGCTGCTTTCCGCGGTGTTGTACGCCGAACACCACCGGCTGATCCGCGCACAGGAGTTCGACGTGCTCTCGACGCGGCCGTCGCTCTCCCGGCCGCGGAAGCTCTGGCTGATCGCGCGGACCTGGTGGAACTGGCGGCGGTACCGCGATCCCGTGACCGTGTTCCGCCGCGTCAGCGCCATCCCTTCCGAGGAGGCGCCGCCCGACGAGACGGCGACCGGCGGTCCGGATCACGGCGTTCCGTCACCGGACTGACGAGTTATTTTGATGTCGCGTTCAGGTCGGTCGCGACGGCAGAACTGCGAAGTCGAACCGGTCGACGTGCACGAGCCACCCCGCGAACAGGGCAGCGACTGCGACCGGGAGCCAGGCGCCGTAGAACGCGTTGACCACGCCCCACAGCAGCACGAAGCTGACCATGTCGTCGAGCACGTACGGGCAGGAATCGACGCGCTCGCGCAGCGCCGGTCGCCTGAACGCGAGGTCGATGAGGACGGCCGCGACGACGGCACTGAGCACCCAGCCCGCGTAGTTCGAGAGCGGGACGCCGTAGAACCCGCTCCCGGCGAACGACCAGAACCCGAGCGCGACCGCCGCCGGATCCAGCACGACGTCGAGGGCGACCACGGTGGCGGCGACGACCGGAATCCGTAGCGCAGCCAGGTTGGCGCGGTCTCCCAGCAACAGCAGGCACAGCAGGTAGCTGTTCAGCGCGAGCGGGACGAAAAACACCGGGAGCCCGACCGGGATGGTGTCGAACAGCATCGGTCCCAGCGGCACGTCGTAGCTGAACTCGCCGTAGGGGACGCCGGTAGTCGCACCGACGTACTCGATGACGTAGCTGTAGGCGACGAGCGCCGACAGCGCGCCCGCAGCGCGCCGGTCGATCAGCGGTGCCAGCCCCGAAATCAGCGGCAGCCGCATGATTGCGACGCCGAACAGCACGAGGTAGGGGTTGAACGCCAGCGGGTCCGGGAGCAGCCCCTCCGCGCTTGCCAGCAGCAGGGCCGCGCCGGTGATAGGGAACACGACCGCGATGGTGAAACGATTGTTCGCAACGGTCCGGTCCAGGAGGTGTTCGAACGCGTCCCTGTCACGAAACGCCCGGCGCAGCCGTCCGCGGTCGGTCGACAGCCCGGGGGAGTCCTCGCTCACCCCTTCGGAGCCGTCAGCCATGGATCAGCCCCCAGATGCCGCCGAGGGTGAGCACCATGCCGGCGAGCGTGTTCACGGCCGGGAACCACCAGTACGCCCGCGAGACGGCGACGCTGCCGGCGACGATTCCAGCGACGAACAGCGGGTAGACGGCGAACACCCCGCCGAGGAACGGGTGGAGCCAGGTCATGAGGCCCGCAGCGGCGAGCCAGCAGGCGCCGCAGTACGCCAGCGTCCGCCGTTCGCCGAGTAGCGTCGCTGTAGTGTGGATGCCCGCGGCGCGGTCCGGTTCGATGTCCGGGATCGCCGAGAACGTGTGCATCCCCATCGCCCAGATCCAGCCGCCGGCCACGGCAAGCGCCGGCGGGAACGACCCCGTCAGCGTGGCGTAGGAGACCAGCGCGGGCAGCACGTACAACCCGTTAGAGAGCGAGTCGAGAAACGGCGTCGTCTTGAACCGGAGCGGCGGGGCGCTGTAGGCCACACCGAGCAGGTAAAAGCCCGCGAACGGCAGGAGGGCTGTCCGTGGCAGGAACGGAACGAAGGCGGCGCCGAGCAGGGTCGCGCCCGCGACGACGGCCGCGACCGCGCGGCTGCCGGTGTACTGCACTTCGCGGCCGTCCTCCGCCTTCTTCGGGTTCAGTGCGTCGATGTCGGCGTCGAAGATGTCGTTGATGCCGTACAGAAACAGGTTGGCAGGCAACAGGAAGTAGGCGAACAGCGCGACAGTGATCGGCTGGACGACCTCCCCGGGCCCGGCTGCGCCGTAGACGACGCCGACGATGACCGGACCCGCGAGGTACAGCCAGAATCGCGGCCGCGAGAGCCAGAACAGGTAGCCCGGGAGCGTCCGCTCGGAGGGGGTGAGCGACGAGAGGCGGCCAGCCACGTCTGTCATGCGTTCCGATACGTGTGTGAGGGTGGGACGCCTATGTGGGTTTTTGTTTCGGCACCTGTCGCCCACACCACGTGTGCCTCCACGTCGTCTCCTGTCGCCCACACCACGCGTGCCCCACGTCGTCTCCTGTCGCATACATTACATGCACCGCCAGCGCCGTTTGACCCCACCGCGCCTCGCCGGAGCAGGGTCGCCGACGCGGCGGAGCCGTCTCGCACCGAGTACTGCTCGCAGGCGACAAATGACGAAACACTTAGGACGCCGTGCCCCTGCATCACCGGTAGGGTAGTGATAGAAATGCGCATGGTCGTACTTACCAAAGGCGTCCCGGACTTCCGCGAGGGGAAGGTGTCGTTCGACGAGGACGGACACCTCGAACGCGGAAAGACGCCGACGGTCATGAACCCGAACGACAAGACCGCCTTGCGTGCCGCGTTGCAGACGAAGGTGAAACACGGGGGAGATGTCTCCCTGATGAGCATGGGCCCGCCCGGCTACGCGGAGATCCTCCAGGAGGGGATGGACGACGTCTACGCTGACGACCTCTATCTGCTCAGCGACCGGGAGATGGGGGCCGCCGACACCTGGGCGACGGCGATGACTGTCTCGACGGGGCTAGAGCAGCTGGACGAGACGCCGGATCTCATCTTTGCGGGCTTCAAGACTGCCGACGGCGAGACGGGCCACACCGGTCCCCAGACCAAGTGGTGTCTGGACATCAACGAGGAGATGCCGGACTACCCGCTGATCACCCACGTCGTCGCACTGGACGTCGACGAGGACGCGGGGACGGTCCGGGCCAAGCGCCTCGTCGAGGGCGACGTCTCGGAGATCGAGACGATCGAGGCCGACCTGCCGGCGTTCGTCGTTACCGACCCCGAGTTCGAAGCGAACTACCGGCGGGCCGAGCATCGCCTCCGGCACAAGGACTTCCGCGACGAGACCCAGCGCCGGGCGGCGGAGTTCGGCGAGTACCTGGCCGACGACTCCGAGACAGAGCCGACCGAGTTCGAGGAGTTCACGATGTGGAACCACGAAGGCCTGAACCTCGACCCGGACTTCATCGGCCTGGACGGCTCGCCGACGATCGTCGCCGGCGTCGACCCGATCCCGAAGGCCCCCTCCGAGCGCGAGGCGACGATGATCGACCCCGAGGACGACGAGGGGATGGCGGAGGTCTTCGAGGAGATGAACCAGTACGCGGCAGGTGACTGACCATGCCGGAGATCGATCCCACTGAGCACGACATTGCCGAACTGGGCCCGAAGATCAAGGACATCGACGACGAGCAGGAACTCGAGGAGATGCTCGCCATGGAGAAAGGCGGCGAGGGTCGCGCCCCCGTCGTCACGCTCATCGAGGACCGCCTCGAGAAAGTCGGCGGCGAGGACGAGGAGATCGACCCCAGCGAGGCGGACCTCACCGAGATGACGATCGCGGACATCGCGAACATGATCCGGGACGTCGAGGACATCGAGGTCCTCCGGGACATCCTCGAACGCGAGAAGGCGGGCAAGGACCGGAAAGGCGCCAAATCCCAGATCGAGAAGCAGATCGACAACCTCGAGGAGGACGACGAGGACCGCGAGGAACTCGAGTACGTCCCGCCCGAGGAGAAACACCCCGACCTCGACCACCCGACGGCGGACAAGCTGTACGTCGAGGGGACCGTCGACGGCGAGTACCGCGACATGTGGGTGTACTGCGAGACCCAGCAGGGCGAACTGCTCGACGTCTCCCGGGAGATGCTCGGCAAGGCCCGGGAGCTGATGGACGTGTACAACGACGACTACGACGAGGACGAGGACGTCATCGCGGTGCTGATCGGCGACGGCGTCAACGACCTCACCGGGGAGTGTCTGGCCTACGGCGCCGACCGCGTCGTCTACCACGACGACGAGCGGCTCACCCGGTTCCAGCACGCGCCGTACACGGAGATTTTCTGCCACATGTGCCGCGACTGGGAGGCCGACTGGCGGGAGTACCACGAGCCCCGGTATACGGTGTTCCCGGCGACGAACAACGGCCGTGACCTCTCGGCGCTCGTCCAGGGCGAACTCGACTCCGGGCTCGCCTCGGACTGCTCCGGGCTGTACATCGAGAGCGCGGCCATCTCGAACCCGGCGAAGACGGGCCGGCCCGGCGAGACGATGACGTTCGAGCGCATCCTGCACATGAAGCGCCCGGACTTCTCCGGGTTCGAGTACTCCACCATCCTCTGTATCGACAAGCCCCACCGCGACTTCCACCCGCAGGGCGCCTCGGTCATCCCGGGGAGCTTCGAGATTCCCGAGGCCGAACCGGAGCCCGAGGGCGAAGTCGTCGAACACGACCTCGATCTTCCGGACAACTGGTTCCAGACCCACGTCACGGAGTACGACCAGCTCGACGAGGGCGTCGACCTCACGGGTCACGACGTCGTCGTCGCGATGGGCCGTGGTATCGACCGCGTCGACCCCACGGAGGGGATCGAACTCGGGCTGGAGCTGACCGACCAGTTCGAGGACGCGGGCTTCGGCCTCTCGCGGGGCGTCATCACCGCCTCCTACGAGTTCGGCGGCCACGTCGAGCAGTACATCACCGAGGAGCGACAGATCGGCGAGTCCGGCCAGGTCGTCGAGCCGGAGCTGTACATCGCCGCCGGGATCAGCGGCGCCGTCCAGCACAAGGTCGGCATGGACGAGTCCGACACGATCGTTGCGATCAACACCGATCCCGAGGCGGACATCCGGGACTTCTCGGATTACTTCATCGAGGGGGACCTCTTCGAGGTGCTCCCGCGGCTGACCGAAGCGCTGGCGGAGGGTGAACTCGGCGCAGCGATCGCGGAGGCAAGCGATGACTGAGCACGAACACTACGAGGCGGTCGTCGTCGGGGCTACACTATCGACGGACTGTTCCCGGAGTTCCGCGAGGAGGCGGCCGAGCGGCCGGTTGAGGAGTACTACATCCACAACATCGCCGGCGAGAAGGTCGAGACGTTCGACCTGCACGACATCCACCACCACGACACGGAGTGGTGCGACGCCGTGCTCCGGCGGAAGATGGACTCCTGGCTCGCCGAGCAGGTTCACGAGATGACCCGCGAGACGGGCGGCGGCCTGCTCACGGGCGTCCGCGCGAACGGACTCCTGCGCGAGGGCGGGAAAATCGTCGGCGTCACGTTAGACGAACTCGATCCGATCACGGCCGACGTCATCATCGCCGCCGACGGCGTCAACTCCGAACTCGCCCGCGACGCGGGCCTGATGGACTGGGAGGAGCCCGAAGACTGGTTCCAGGGCGTGAAAGCAGTCGTCGACATGCCGCCGGAGGCGATCACCGAGCGGTTCGACGTCGACGACGACGAAGGGGTCGCCCACCTGTTCTCGGGCGACCTGTTCGAGGGGGTCCGCGGCGGCGGGTTCCTGTACACGAACGAGGAGTCGCTGTCGATCGGGACGGTGTTCCACCTCGATTCGCTTTCGGCCCAGCGGGCCGAGCCCCACGAACTGCTCGACAGCCTGCTGACGCACCCGCTGCTCGACCAGTGGTTCCAGGGCGAGTACCACGAGCGCGAGTACAGCGCGAAGTTGGTGCCCGACTCGAAGAAAGTCGCCCACCCCTCGCCCCACCGGGGCCGCCTGCTGCTGGTCGGCGACGCTGCGGGGCAGATGCAGGCCCAGGGGCCGATCATCAAGGGAATGAACCACGCGGTGACCGCCGGCGGACTCGCTGCGGAGGCGTTCGCGGAGGCCAAGAGCCGCGGCAATGCGGAGGCTGCTGGGACGCTGTACCAGCAGAAACTCGAAGACGAGGGCGTGATGGATCAGCTCCGGCCGACACGCTACCGCGCGACGCGGTTCGTCTCCGAGAGCGACGTCGTCAACAGCGTCGGCTCCAGTCTGTTGGACTCCGCGATCGGCGCGGCCGGGATCAAGCTG
>PXSF01000092.1 GCA_003022845.1 Halobacteriales archaeon SW_10_66_29
TCTTTAATTTCTTCCCCGAGGTACTATCGATTCTCGAACGACAGCGAGCCCCCCGAGTCGAGACGGTCGGGGGCTTCCACTTCATACACTGCCTTTGCAGTTCTTTTCTCACTCATTACGCCGCCGATGACGGGCGGCCCCTTTCAATCCACCCGGACGGGAGCGCGCCACACACCTCCCCAGCCGACTGCGATGCTCGGCCTGCGGCCTGCGCTTCTCATCCCTCGCGTGGAATGACTCGCGGCCCTGCTCGCGGGTCGCTTTGCTCCCCGCTCACGTTCCGAGGGCTCCCTGCGGTCGCCCTCGCTGGGCACGCGAGCCAGCACGCGCCGCGTTCCACCTGGGCCGAAGCGCATGC
Source organism: Halobacteriales archaeon SW_10_66_29 (assembly GCA_003022845.1). Lineage (GTDB taxonomy): Archaea > Halobacteriota > Halobacteria > Halobacteriales > Haloarculaceae > Halovenus. Next base: position 359 of record PXSF01000092.1, read on the forward strand.
CTGCGGCTCGAACGACCGATACAGACCGGACCAAAGCCGACGAACGTGACGCTTAGGCGAGTCCAGGCCCTACCAGCGCCGGATGGGAGACGACAGCCCCGAGTACGACGTGAACTTCCGCGAACACCCCGAGGCGTACGAGATCGGCCGCGGCGAGGAGGGCGCGTTCAAAGTGCAGCCGTACAAGGACGAACTCCTGGACCTCTGGACCATCAAAACACTCGACGGTGCCGAGGAGGCGGCCGAGCGCATCTACGAGCAGTTCGAGCAGTACAGGCGAAACGACGAGTTCCCGGGGATGGACATGGCCCGCAAGTATCTCCAGATGGGCTGGACCCGGAGTCTGCGCTACGCGAAGTACCCCGGCGGGCGCAAGCACAACGACGACGGCACCGAGCGCGAGCCACAGCAGTGGTACGACGAAGAGAAGTACGAAATCTCGCAGGTGTACCGCGAGTACCTCGACCGGGTGCGTGACGACGACACCTACCAGCAGCGCCGCGATCGGTGGGAGTCCGGGGAGTGACGCGACGGGCCGAGCGGCTGCTGGCGCGGGTGGGTGCGAGCCCCTGACGGCGCCGGCCGATGTCGGTGACGACGAGCACCTGGCCGTTCCCCCACAGTACGACGATCGCCTCGTGGGTCGTGAACTCGACTTTGACCGTGTCCGCATAAAGACGTTTCACCTGGCCAACGGGTGCCGCCGGCCGGGAACGGATCGACGCCAGGGATGAACCATCAAGTGGGTCGGCGCAGTAGCGGGCCGTATGTCCCGGACATCGATTCAGGATATCCAGTCGAAGTACGACGACGGCGTTGCGCTGACGATGCTGACGGCCTACGACGCGCCGATCGCCCGGCGGGTCGACGACGGCGGCGTCGACATGATACTGGTCGGGGACTCGGCCGGCCACAACCACCACGGCTACGAGGACACGATCCCGCTGACGCTCGAGGAGGCGCTGTCGAACACCGCCGCCGTCGACAGGGCCGCCGACGAGGCGATGGTCGTCGCGGACATGCCGTTTCTCTCCTACGGCACCTCGATGGCCGAGTCCGTCGAGAACGCCGGCCGGTTCATGAAGGAGGCCGGCGCCGACGCCGTGAAGCTCGAAACCGCACCCTACGGCGAGACGACAATCGACATCGTCGACCGGCTGACCGAACTCGGGGTGCCGGTGCTGGGCCACGTCGGGCTCACGCCCCAGCGGATGAACCAGATCGGCGGCGCCTTCATCCAGGGCCGCGACCACGACGCCTCCGCGGCGGCGGACGCGCTGGTCGACACCGCCGAGCAGCTCGTCGAGGCGGGCGCGTTCGCGGTGGTGCTGGAGGCCGTCTCCGAGGAAGCAGCCCGCCGGGTCACCGAGGCGATCCCGGTGCCGACGATCGGGATCGGCGCCGGCCGCCACGTCGACGGCCAGGTACTCGTGATCACCGACATGCTCGGCCTCAGCGAGCACTCGCCGTCGTTGGCCCGGCAGTACGTCGACCTTGACGACGCGATCAGCTCGGCAGTCGAGCAGTTCGTCACCGAGGTCGAAACCGGCGAGTTCCCCACCCGCGAGCACACGTACGATCCGATCGACGAGGAGTGACCTGGCGGGCTGCCGATGTGGACACACACTCGTTTTGCTGGCCCGCCCGCGGAGCGTCGATGTCGAGCCCTCAGTCCGATTCGGCGCCCCTGCGGGCTTTCACTTTTTCGACGACGCCCTCGACGGGCGAGCCCTCGTCCTCGTCACCGCCGGTGATCCCCTCGAGCCAGCCGCCGGCCGAGGCGCGCTTCTCCGCGAACGTCGCGCCGATCAGGGCCCCGGTAGCCGCGCCGGTGCTCGCCGCGTTCCTGCTGAACAGTCCCCCGATAGCGCCGCCGACTGCTGCCCCGATCGCTGCGTACCGCGCCCGACTCAGTGCACGCTTGATTCGTCCTTTCATACCTCTTTGTTCGACGAGCCGCTATAAAATGGTTGTCACCTCGTCGTCGGTCGGGAGCTACACCGTCACCGTCGTCGTCGGTCGAGACCTACACCGTCACCGTCGTCGTCGCCTGGGCATCCTTGTCGGCTTCGAGCGTCCCCCGTGCGGTGTAGGTCCCTGATTGCGGGTCATCCCAGGTGAACTGGTGGCTGACCGACTCGCCCGGGGCGAGCGTCCGGGACTGCAGTGCCTGGGTGAACATCCGGCCGGCGCTCCAGCGCCAGACCTCCTCGCCGTCGTCGAGGACGGCGATGTCCGCGACCTTGCCGCTGCGGAACTGCAGTTCGACCGGCCCGTCGCCGGTGTTGCGCACACGGAACTCGAACTCGACGGCGCCGTCGACGCTGGCGTCGAGCGTTGCTTCGAGGCTCATAGCTGATCGTTCAGGGGCCGGGACCGAAAAAGTTCGTTTGCCTGACGTCGAGTCCGAGGACGTCGTCGGCGTCGACGGCGTCGTGGACGATCCCCCGGAGCTCCCCGGCGCTCGCCTCCGGGTCGCGGACGGCGATCCGGACGCGGTTCCGGTTGACGCTGACCTCCCCGAGGCCGTAGCCGTGCTCTTCGAACGCCGCTTCCAACGAGTCGGTGAGTTCCTGCATACCCCCACTTGCGGGGGGCGTGTAAAAAAACTCGGCCGCGCAGTGTGCCCCCCGTGAACCGACGACGGCGGTTCTCGACCGTGACTGGAGCGTGTCGAACGCAACGACGGCAGGGACAGCCATACATATACTGCCGGACGTGATTCCGTTCCCACCCGGATAGCGCTCAGCATCTGAGACAACCGAAACCCCCAATCCGAGCAGCACTCCGAGTAACAGAGTCATGTCCGGCAGTATAGCTGGCCGATGAAGACACGCCAGCATGGATCCGGTCGATTCGCTCGTCCTCACTGCCATCGTGCTCCAGGCACTCGACCGCGACACGCCCGAAACGGCGGGGGTCCCGGTGGGGGCCGGCCCACGGAGCCGGATGCCGTTGCCGGAAGATACTCATTCGTCGACTTCTGAAGGGGGGTAGATGCGCCGTCGACGGTACCTCGCGGCCGTAGCTGGCGGAGCCCTCCCGGCGGTCGCCGGCTGTGCGAGCATTGAGCAGCCGTTCTCCGACGACGAGCAGCACCCGCTGGCAGGCGGGACCACGACCGTCCGGGTCGAGAACCTGAGCGACACCGACCACAACGTCGAGACCAACGCCTGGGAGGCGCTGACGTTCTGGGAGGCCAACGACGAGGAGTACGCCGGATTCGAGGTGGCGTTCGAACTCGCCGAGGAGGATCCGGACGTCGTCATCGAGTACGCGGACGACCCGAGCGGCTGCGAGGCGGTCGAGGGGTACAGCGAGCGGGTGCTGGGCTGTGCGCCACTGTTGGGGCCGGGCACGCGGCCGCCGGACCCGATCCCGATCAAAGTCGTCGCGGGCGCTCGCCCGTACGGGGAGGTCAGGATCACGACACAGCACGAGATCGGGCACGTGCTGGGGCTGGGCCACGGGGACGAGCCCCGCGAGATCATGTCCAACCGGCCGGAAGACCGGATCCCGCTGTACGAGGTCCGGATCGAGATCCTCGAAACCGTCCTCGACGCACAGGAGCAAAGCAGCGAGGCGACCCGGCTGTTCAGCCAGGGGACTGACGCCTGGCAAAACGAGTCCTTCGAGGCGGCGACGGGGCCGTTTCAGGACGCCTACAGCGCGTTTTCGACCGCGGAGACGCTGATCGCCCGGAGCCGCAACCGGGCGGACGTCTTCGAGGGCCACCCGCGAGTTGAGACGATCGACCTCGGGGGCGTCCGCCGGCACCTCGACAGTATCGGGGAACGGATGGGCCTTGCCGTGTCGTTCACCGCCGAGATGCTGCTGGCGGCCCGGGCCGCGGCCGACGACGAGACCGAAACCGCGAACGATCACCTCCGGACGGCCAACGGGGACATCCGTTCGTTCAACCGGATCGACCCGCCGACGATCCGCGACGTCGCGGTCGCGCTGGGCCTGATCCGCGGCATCTCCCGCGACGACACCGTCATCGATATTGCTAACGAGGGCATCTAGGCACACCGTTTGTGGGGCGGATTGCCACCGCTGTCCCCAGTAAGGTCCCCATAAGACATTTCCCCCCGCGAGTAGGTGGCTTTGTATGGTCACTCCCATCGACGCCACGTTCGTCCTTGCGGGACTCCTCGTGCTGTTTGCGGGTGCTGCGCTCTCGATCTACGGGGTCGGCGGTCTGGGGCTGTTGCTCGGCGGCAGCGGGGGCTACCTCGTCGCGCCGATGATCGGCGACATCGTCGGGATCAGCGGCCTCGCGGCGACGGCCGTCGGCGTCCTGGTCGGCGCGGCGATCGGCGTCGCGGTCACGTACGTCCTGCTCTCGATGGCGGTGGCGGCGATCGCCTTCGTCGTCGGGACGTACGCCGGACTGATCCTCGCCGATCCGCTGGTGGGTGCGAACAACCTCCTCGTGACGATCCCCGTCGCGCTCGGGGTCGGGATCGCCGCCGCGTTCTTCGGCACGTTTCTGACCCGGACGACGATGATCGCGATCACGTCGTTCGTCGGCGCCGCGCTGGCCTCGCGGTCGGTGACGCTGTCGGCGTTCGAGCAGGCTCAGGCCGACGTTACGCTCGACCCGCTGATGTTCGACCTGGCCGCGCCGGCCTTTTTTGGCCTGTTCGCGCTCGGCGTCCTCTCGCAGTTCGGCCTGTTCAAACTCGGGTACGTCACGAAACTGGTGACGTGGCTCCCCGGCGCAACGGTGTTCCGCGACGGGGAGAAGGGCGCGAAGGGCTGATCATACTGGTGGCTGTACGTACGTGAACACTCGAATTGAGAATCCAGGCGGAACGGGTCTGTCTCCGCAGATAGACAGCCAGACGTGATTCGGTTACGCCATGCCGTCCCAACTCCCATTAGTCGGGCCATGACACAGCCGATGGACTGTCCTGGTACTGTCCGGAGTCACGTCTGGCTGTCTAGCAGAGACTGGTGAGTAAAAGAAGTACAGCCACCAGTATCAGGACCGGCCGAGCAGGCGCGCGAGGCGCTCGCGGATCCCTGCCTCCTCGCCGAGGCGGAGGTAGTAGGCGTCGCCGCCGTCCTCGTAGTAGCCGTCGATGCGGCGCTCGATCTCGAAGCCGAGGTTCTGGTAGAACTCCAGCGCGTCCTGGTTGGTCGTCCGCGCGTGGCAGGTCACGCTTTTGTACTCGTCGGCGACGCTGGCGACCAGACGCTTGCCAAACCCCTGGCCCTGGTAGTCCTCGTCGACGGCGAGAAACAGGATGTAGCCGTCCCGGCGGACCGCCGCGAAACCGATCAGCCTGTCGTGGCCCCGGTCGGCGTAGATATACGCCGTCGAGCGCTCGTAGGCGTTCCGGAAGAAGTTCTTCCGCTGTCTGAGCACCCCTTCCGAGCGGCGGATCCGCTCTTTGAGTTGCCAGGCCCGCTCGACGTACTCGTCGTTGCCGGGCCCGACCTCCAGCCGCTGGATGTTGATGCTCACCACCCCCGTATACTGCCGGATGGCTATTAATTCCTGCCTTCTCTGCGGCCCCGAGATGGACAAGGCGGCCGGCTCGACCGGC
>PXSF01000093.1 GCA_003022845.1 Halobacteriales archaeon SW_10_66_29
CATGACCGACCACGACGACCTCATTCATACCACCGGTCAAGCACACTGTCCGTACGACGAGTGCGATTGGTGGGTTCCAGTAGGCATGGAATATCTCTATGCGACGCATCGTCGAGAGGACCACGACGAGTTCTGTGAGAGGACCGATCGGAACCGATAGTGACCGCTCTTTATATACTGGAAACGCAAGAAGGATGTGAACCCTTTTTAAGCAAGCCGGTGGAGGGATTTGAACCCTCGGCCTATTCCTTACGAAGGAATTGCTCTGCCAGCTGAGCTACACCGGCACGCCGTTCCGCGGCGCGCACACGAACGTAGTGGCGATAGTGAAAATAAGCGTTGCGACTCGCCGGTCGAACCGGCCGACGACTCCGCCACCTTTTCACACCCGTGACAGCCGCGCGTCCAGCACGACGTTCTCCTCGTGGGGCGCATAGGACCGAACGACGCGGCGGTTCTCGACAGTCACCTCGTAGTCCGGCGCGGCCTCGCGGATCGCCCGCTCGCCCGGACCGAACGGGTCGTCCTCGTGCTGGATGTCGTAGTAGTGCAGCACACACTCCCCGCCGGCCAGCCTGACGGCGGTGTCGAGAAACTCGTCGGCGGAGTGGGGGAGGTTCATCACGAGGCGGTCGGCCCAGCCCTCGTAGTCGGCCGCGACGTCACGGACATCGCCGTGGATCGCCGTCACGCGGTCGGCGACGCCGTTGCGCTCTGCGTTCTCCCGCAGGTAGTCGATCGCCGTCTCGTTGACGTCGACACCGACCGCGGTCGCGCCGCGCTCGGCGGCAGGGATCACGAAGGGGCCGACGCCGGCGAACATGTCCAGCACCTGCTCGGCCGCGGCGACCTGCTCGATCACGCGGTGGCGCTCGGTCGCGAGCCGCGGCGAGAAGTACACCGCCGCGAGGTCGAGCGCGAACTCGCAGCCGTACTCCCGGTGGACGGCCTCCGTGTCCTCGCCGGCGAGCAGCTCCCAGTCACGGACGCGCTGCTCGCCTTTGATCTTGGAGGCGCGGTTGAGCACCGTCTTCACCGGCAGTGCCGAGGCGACGATGGCGTCGGCAAGCTCGCGCGCCCGTTCGGGATCGTCCTCGTCGACGACGACGACGTCGCCGATCCGCTCGTAGGAGACGTCGAACGCGACCAGGTCGTCGGGCATCGTCTGGGTCTCGCGCTGTGGCGCCTCGCGGTCGACGACGTCGAACTCGCCGGGGACCGCCTCGGCGTCGGTCACGGGGATGTAGAGGGATCCGTCCTCGTGGACGATTTCGTGCGCTCCGTCGATGATGTCCCGCTCGGCGAGCGCCCGGCGGGTCTCCTCGCCGACCTCGCGCTCGACGCGGACGCACGGGACTGTCATACCTCCGGATCGGCAGGCGCCGGCGGTAAGTCTGACGCTCCGGGGTGGGGCTACGTCTGTACGATCGCCGGAGGGAAAGGAGGGGTCGGTCGGACGACGACCGCGATCAATCTCGGGATTGCCCTCCATCAAGACGGGTACGACGTGATAGTCGTCGACGCGGACCTCGGGATGGCGAACCTCGGCGAACTGCTCGGCGTCGAGCCGGAGCACACGGTGCACGACGTTCTCACATCGTCGTCGGGGATAGAGGACGCGCTGATCGGGACCGGGGCCGGGATCGATGTCCTGGCCGGCGATCGGTCGCTCGGTGCGTACGCCGACGTGGACCCGGCCATACTCAGCGACATCATCAAGACGCTCCGGGACCGGTACGAGGTCGTTCTCGTCGACACGAGCGCCGGGATTCTCCACGAAACGACGGTCGCGATGGGCGTCGCCGACGGCATCCTCCTCGTGGCCACCGCCAGCGACGTGGCAGCACACGATGCCGAAAAGATCGCCGCGCTCGCGGACCGTGTCGACGGGACGGTCCTCGGCGTCGTCCTGACCCGCGTCCGCGACGCTAGCGACGCCGAGGGGTTCGCCCAGGAACTGGGCGTACCGGTACTCGGGGTGGTACCTTACGACCCCTCGTTGGCGAACGAACGGTCGGTCCTCGGTCCCGACGACTCCTCGCCCGCCACCAAAAGCTACCGCATGCTGGGGACGTCACTGACCGACGCCTTCTTCGAGGGGGCCGATCCCATCGAACTCGACCCCGCGATCGACGAGGCGTGGTTCGATTCCGACGAAGCGAAAGCCGACCCGACGGAGGCTGACTTCGACGACTCCGACGACTCCGACGACTCCGACGACGATGACTCCGGCGACGTGCTCGGAATGTTCAACTGAGCTTGCGGTCGTGACGACGATGACCATTCACCGAGCCCATAGTATAATAAATGATGCTGAATATATGGTACATCTAGCTGTGGACCAGCCGGGCACGCACGGCACGGGCACGGGCACGGGTACCGACAGGGGACGTCGGACCGGTCACGTCGAGCACAGGTCGGCGTACTGGCACGGCTCCACAGGACAGCGGAAAGCACATGGGAGCAACACAGTATGTCAACAGATCCACAACAGCTACTGAACAGTTTTCGCAACCAGATCGATCTAACGGTAACGGGGCTCACACTGGCGGTTCTCGGGGTGTTCGTCCTCGTCAGGGCGGCGTTTCCGGACTGGGTCGCAAACGAATTCATCCCCGGGGTCCGGGGAAGGATGCTCGACCACTTCGGGCCGCTGTTCCTGATACTGATGGTGCTGTTCGTCCTGTTTGCGGTCGCCGTCATCGTCGGGCCGTGGGGTGATATCCGGCTGGGCGGCCAGGACGCGACGCCGACGTACTCGTACCCGGCGTACTTCGCAATGTTCTTCTCGGCCGGCATCGCGGCGGGGATCGTCTTCTGGGCGCCGACAGAGGCGCTGTTCCACTTCAGTTCGCCGGCGCCGTTCGCAGGGAGCGGCGGGGAGTCGGCCGCAGCGGCCGGCGCAATGCAGACGGTGTTTTTCCACTGGGGAATCTCGGCCTGGAGCGCGTATGTCGCGATCGGGATTCCGATCGCCTACTACGCCTACAACAGGGGCGCCCCGCTCCGGCTGTCGTCGCTACTGTTGCCGTTCGTCGGCCGTGACCGGCTGGACCACTCGGCGGTGAAGCTGGTCGACGTGCTGGCGGTGTTCGCGACGATCGGCGGCGTCGGCACATCCGTCGGGCTGGTGGGCGGCCAGTTCCTCTCTGGCGTCGAGTACCAGTGGGGGATCGAAACGTCGGCGGTCGACACGCTGATCGTCGTCGGCGGGATCACGATCATCTTCACGGTGTCAGTCATCACCGGCGTCAAGCGCGGCATCCGGCGGATCGCCGGCATCAACGTCGTGCTGTTCGTCCTCATGGGGCTGTTGACGCTGGTCCTCGGGCCGACGGAGTACATCCTTACGAACGGCGCGCTGGCGTTCGTCGACTACGCCGTCAACTTCGTCGGGATGAGTTTCGCGGGAGTCACGAGCGGCGCCGACTGGTACGGCGCCTGGACCCTGTTTTACTGGGTCTGGTGGTTCTCCTGGGCGCCGTTCGCCGGGCTGTTCCTCGCGTCGATCTCCCGGGGACGGACGCTCCGGACGGTGGCGCTGACCGGCGTGTTCGCCTCCGGGTTCGCCACGCTCGCGTGGTTCGCCATCGTCAGCAACGCGAGCCTCCACGCCCAGACGACGGGCGTAGTCGACATCCTCGGGCTCGGCGGGGAGTTCACGCTCAAGGACATCGCCGGCTTCGCCCTGTACAACGCCTTGCCGCTCGGCGAACTGCTGGTGTTTCTGTTGCTCTCGTTGATCGTCACGTGGATCGTCACCTCGGCGGACACGTCGACGCTCGTGATCTCGATCCACGGGGTCAAGCCCGGCGTCGCACCCGGGACTGCGGCGCGGGCGTTCTGGGGACTCCTGCAGGGGACGATGGCGTTCGGCCTCATCGTCGTCGGCGGGGCGAACGCGCTCCAGAGCGCAGCCGTGATCACCGGCGGACCGATCGGCATCATCGCGCTGGTCGGCATCGTCGGGCTGTTCTATCACTTCTGGGGCGAAACGCGCGAGAACGTGATGGCGGAACCGGCACGGGAGTGAGTGAGTATGGCAGGCATCCTCGATCAGGTCGGCGCGACGTCGACCCCGATGCAGCTGTTGCTCCTCGCGTGGCTATTGAGCGGCCAACTGCTCGCGCTGGCGTTCGCCATCCCCTCGATCGGCGAGACGCTGACAGCGACAGTGCTGATCTTCGTCGCGATGACGTTCGCTGGCTCCGGCCTGGTGTACCTCTCGCTGCTCCCGTTCGAACCCGAGACGGTCGGGAGCTGATAGTGATATACATCCGGCTCGGCGGGGTCGCAGTCCCCGGCCGTCGCGTCAGGTCGTCGCGTAGCCGCCGTCGACGACGAGGCCGTGGCCGGTCACCCAGGAGGCCCAGTCGCTGGCCAGAAACAGGATGCAGTCGGCGATCTCCTCGGGTTCGCCGAGGCGCCCGAGGGGGTAGTCGTCGCGCAGCTGCGCGCGTGCTTCCTCGGCGTCGTCGGCCTGCGCGAGGAACTGCTCCAGCAACGGCGTATCGGTGAACCCGGGACAGACAGTGTTCG
>PXSF01000094.1 GCA_003022845.1 Halobacteriales archaeon SW_10_66_29
TCGAGGAGCTGCACGACCGCGCCGAGGGGGTCGACGACGACGATCCGATCGAGGAGCGCGTCTACGCCGAGGTGTCCCGGATCCTCCGGGAGGAAACCACGGAGATCGAGCAGCGCTACCCCGACCTGACGCGGAACGTCTCGGGGTACAACCTCGACACACTCCTCAACGACGTCAAAGAGCGCGGCGAGGTGAACGTCGGGCGGCTCATGGCCGGCAGCGAGGGGACGCTGGGCATCGTCACCGGGGCGACCGTCTCGCTGGAGCCGGTGCCCGAGGCGAAGTCGGTCGTCCTGCTGACCTACGACGACGTCATCGACGCAATGCGCGATGTCGCGCCGATCCTCGAACACGGCCCGGCCGCCGTCGAGGTGATGGACGACGTGTTCCTGGACCTGGCGCGGCGGACCCCCGAGTTCAGCGACCTCGTCGGGACGCTGCCCGCGGGGACGGCGGCGACGCTGCTGGTGGAGTTCTACGCCGACTCCGTCGACGACGGCAAGCGCAAGGTTGCGGCGCTGCTGGCGGACCGCCTGCCCGACTACGAGCCGGAAACCGGGCTCGACCCGACGGAGGGGGCGATCAGGACCGACGCGGCGATCCAGGCCGTCGACGCGCTGGAGGCGTACGACCCCGACCGGCAGGCGAAGTTCTGGAAGATGCGCAAGGCGGGGCTGCCGATCCTGCTGTCGCGGACCGGCGACGAGAAACACTGGCCGTTCGTCGAGGACACCGCCGTCCCGGCCGAGAACCTCCCCGAGTACGTCGCGGACATCCAGGCGCTGTTCGACGAGTACGACACGTTCGCCTCCTACTACGCCCACGCCGGGCCGGGCGTGTTACACATCCGGCCGCTGGTGAACCTCAAGGCGGCGGACGGCGTCGAGACGATGTACGAGCTCTCGGACCGGGTCACCGACCTCGTGATCGAGTACGGCGGCTCGGTGTCGGGCGAGCACGGCGACGGCCGCGCGCGGACGACCTGGAACCGGAAGCTGTACGGCGAACAGCTCTGGGAGACGTTCCAGCGCCTGAAGCGAACGTTCGATCCCGACCTCCTGTTGAACCCGGGCAACGTCTGTGGCGATCACGACCCGCGCGAGCACCTGCGATACGACAGCGACTACGAGTTCGACGCGGGGTTCGAGCCGACGATGCACTGGGACAACGAGAACGGGTTCCAGGGGATGGCCGAACTCTGTCACGGCTGTGCGGGCTGTACCGGCCACCAGGACACCACCGGGAGCGTCATGTGCCCGACGTACCGCGCGACCGACAACGAGGAGATCACCTCGACCCGCGGGCGGGCGAACATGCTGCGGCGGGCGATGAGCGGCGAGCTGCCCGAGGACCCCACAGACGAGGAGTTCGTCGAGGAGGTGCTGGACCTCTGTATCGGCTGCAAGGGCTGCAAGCGGGACTGCCCCAGCGGCGTCGACATGGCGAAGCTGAAAGCCGAGGTCAAACACGAGTACCACCAGCAGGAGGGAATCCCGCTCCGGGACCGGGTGTTCGCGAACGTCGAGACGCTGTACGGCCTGGGGAGCCGGCTCGCGCCGTTCTCGAACTGGGCGCAGGCGCTGCCCGGGGCGGGGCTGCTGGCGGAGAAGACGCTCGGGATTGCCCGCGAGCGCGACCTGCCGACGTTCACCCGGGGAACACTGCGGAAATGGGACCGAGCGCGGACGTCGTCGGTGGCCGCGGCCGACGCCGAGCGGCAAGCACTGCTGATCGCGGATCCGTATACGAACTACACCCAGCCTGAAATCGGGAAGGCGGCGATCAGAGTGCTCGAAGCCGCGGGCGTCCACGTGGCGATCCCCGGCGACGTGGGCGACAGCGGGCGGCCGGCCCACTCCAAGAGCATGCTGGATCACGCCCGCGAGACCGCCCGCGGGAACGTGGACGCGCTCGCGCCGTGGGTCCGGGAGGGCTGGGACGTGATCAGCGTCGAGCCCTCGGACGCCGTGATGTACCAGAACGACTACCTCGACCTGCTCGCGGGCGACGACGTCGAGGCTGTCGCAGCGAACACGTACGGCGTCATGGAGTACCTGGACGTGTTCGGGCTGGACGGGCGGCTCGCGGTGGCCCCGGCCGGCGAGCATCTTGCCTACCACGGCCACTGCCAGCAGACGGCGATCACGAAAGACCACCACGCGGTCGACGTCCTCCGCCGGGCGGGGTACGCCGTCGACGACCTCGACTCGACGTGCTGCGGGATGGCCGGCTCCTTTGGCTACGAGGCCGAACACTACTCGATGAGCATGGCCATCGCTGACCTGCTGTTCGATCAGGTCGACGACTCGCCCGGCGAGCGCGTCGTCGCGCCCGGCACCTCGTGTCGCTCGCAGTTACTCGAAGCGGCGGGTCGCGACGGCAAACCCCCGCACCCGATCCAGCTGCTCGACGAGGCGCTCGACGGTGGGCGGGAACCCGACGACCGGCGGCGGTGACCGTCAGCGGTCGGCGAGAAACCGCCGCAGGCTGGCAAGCGGTCTGAAGCCGACACGCGACAGCGAGGACACCTGGAACCCGCGACGTGCGCCGAGGTTCTCGAGCGCCACCGTCAGCGCCGGCACGTCGACCGGCGCGTGGACGCGATAGGCGTACGGCGCCCCCTCGCTTGCATCGAGCGCAATCTTCGGCCTGCCGATGGCACTCCCGTCATAAACCCGCACCCCATCGAGGCCGGGATACGGCAGTCGGTGGACCCGATCGGCCGCGGCCAGCAGGCCCGCCGGCCCCTCGCGGCGGTACACCTCCCGTGCCCGCTCGCCGGCCCTCGGGACGCCGCCGCGGGCGACCCCGAACAGCGGCGTCAGTAGCTCGTACTCCACAGCGAGCACCGCCCGGTCGGCGAAGAGGACGTCCGCCACCCGGAGCGGAAACGTCCCCGCCACGGCCAGGTGGACGTGGACGTGCACCGGCCCCGGACCCGTACCGTCGCCGCCCCGGCTGTCCCCGGACCCGCCGGGATCGCCACCTGGCTGACCGGCCGGGCCCGGGTCACTCATGTCGTCTCACCACCAGCGTCGCCGTCACTCGATCGCCGGCTGGCCCCCTCACCCGCACGGCGCAGGAAGAGCAGTCCACCGGCGACGAAAACGAGGCCGACGGCCCGGCCGGTGAGCGCGACCGCGCTCCCGACAGCGACGCCGGCGAGCCCGACCAGGAGTGCAACGGTCCGGACCGCGCCGCCGTCGGCCACGTGCTCGCCAGCGTACGTGAGGCCCATGATCGTGATGACGAGGGTGATGGCGCCGATACTGGCGGGCCCCGCGAGCGGAGTGAGCCGGACGCCGCCGATCACGAGCAGCCCGCCGGCGTAGATCCACCGGCGGTGGGCCGCGAGCCCGGCAAGCCCCGCCATCATCTCACCTGAACAGCCCGTCCGGGCTGTCGATGTAGTCGGTGGCCTCGGTCGATCGGCGCTTCGCCCGGGCGGAGCTGACGACGACCACCGCCTGGACGCAGATGAAGACGGCAAAGAGAACGAACGCGCCCGGTTCACTGCTCACGATGTCCGCCCGAGCTGTGAAACCGTCGAGCCCGAAGATGGAAGCCAGCGACTGACCGATCAGAATAACGCTGAAATAGCCGAAGAAGCTGCTCGCCCACCACAGCATGCCGATCCGGAGCCAGCCCGGCTGGGTGTGTTCGGGGAGCCGCCAGGTGTTGATCAGGAGGACGAGGACGGTGTAGGGCCACATCATCACGCCCGACATGGCTGCGGCCAGCACGAGCAGGCCGAACGGTTGCTCGATGGGGATCGGAAGCGAGAGGATGAGCACACCCCAGAGGACGAACAGCGTCAGGAGAATCCAGAAGATGCGCGGCAAACTCCACCCCGCACGGCGACCGTGTAGCTCGTAGACGATGTCGGCACTGTTGCGGACGAACGACTCGACGATGCCGTACTCCGTGGTCAGGAGCGCGAAAAACAGCGTCACGAAAAGCAACGTGGCGAGTATCGGGTCCACCTGCGGGACGACGACGGTGCTCCACATCGTGACACCCTCCTGTGCCGTTCCGAGCGCGTACTCGGCAGCAAGAGCCATCAGCATGGTCGCCGTGATGAACAGCCCGACGACGAACGTCAGTAAATGTTCCCACTGGGCGAGTCGCCACCACCCCCGCCAGCGTTCGACGTTGACCGGGGTCGGAGGGAAGCTGAACCCGTTGCGGTGGACCGGCTCGGGATCGTCGCCGACGACCGGGTTTTTTACCCGGCCCTGGTACCGGCCCATCCCGTAGCCCTTCTCGCGGACCCACAGGCTCTGTGAGAGGTTCAGGTAGCCTCCGGCACCGGCGTAGGCCAGGCCGCCGAAAAAGACCGCAACGTCCCGTTCCGGCGGGATGGTTCCGACGCCTGCAATCCCGCCCGGGATTTTCGAGAGTTCGGCGAACGACCCGAGTGTGAGAAACAGGACGATCGCCGACAGGACCGACAGCGAGACCAGCACCATCTGGATCCCCTCGACGATGTTGTACATCAGCGGCGTTAACTGGTAACTCACCCAGATCAAAAGCATCAGCACGATGCCAAACAGCTTCCAGGCTTCGAGCGTGACGCCGGGTGCCTCGACGACCATCGAGTCAATCCCCAGGGTGAGCGCGCCGACCTCGGCGGCGGAGGCTGCCCAGCCCGGCCACCCGAGGCTGACGAATCCGAGACCGAGAAAGAACAGCGGCCAGAGGCGGTGGACGCGTTCGAAGGCGCGAAAGACGGAGTCACCGGTCGCCAGCGTCCAGCGCTGGATCTCGGTGTTGATGAAAAACTGCGTGATTACGCCGACGAAAAACGCCCAGTACAGGACCCAGCCGTGCTGGGCGATCAGCGTGGGCCAGAACAGGGTCTCGCCGCTGCCCAGCGACGCCCCGAGCATAATCGTGCTCGGCCCGATCACCGTCGAGAGCTTGGGAACCTTCGGCAGGTCCAGTACCCGGAACCCCCCATCGGGGTCCCGGCCCTGCTCGGGATAGCCCTCGGCTTCCGGTGCAATGTCGAGGTTGTCGTACGCTGTCGGAACGTAGGAGCTCCCCCGGTACTCCGCGCTCTCCTGCTCCGAGGCGTAAACATCATCGTCGGTGACTTCGGCACCCTCGTCTCTCATGATCAGGCCGGTTCCTCTACGTGGCCCAACCTGCGTGGCCCCCTTTAATAGTACTATCGTGAACGCTGGTCCCCCGTGGCCACCAGCAGTGAGTGAGGTCCCAACACGGGTTCGGTCAGTGTAACGGTCCGTCGCGGTCACTCATAGTGATTGTTGTGAGTCTTTACCGCTGTCGACCCATCAAAATCCGGTGTCAGCCCGTGAAACTCCCGAAAATTCGATGCGACTCCGAAAACAATCACAACAATCACTATCACCCGCCGATGAAGTGCCAGATGTTGCCCCGTTCCTCGGGCGGATCCACGCCGGGGAGCTGGGCGAGCGCCGGCTGGATGGTGTTCCACCACCCCTCCGCAGTTTCGTACTCCGCGGGGTTGTCGGGGAACACCTCCTGCTGGAAATCCGACTTCTTCGCCTCCGGGTGGTCCTGGAGGAACTCGTAGGCGGCGACCAGCGCCTGGCGGCGCGCTTCGAGAGTTTTGCCCGTCCCCGGGAGGTCGATATCCTCGATTCGGCGTTCCAGAACGGGCGAGTCCGGCCCCGATTCGTCCCCGTCCTCGATGGGCACCCACCACACGCGACTGCGCGAACCGACCTTGCGCGTTTCGAGGATACCGCGGTCGACCAGCTCGCTGAGTTTATTGTGTGCCGTCCGCCGCGAACAGTCGACCGCATCCATGACGTCGCTTGCAGTCACCGGCTGCGCACGGTCCTCGCGCTGCTCGAACACCCGGAGAATCTCGTCGAGAGGAATCCTGTCGCCTGCCCGACGTTCCTCTTCAGGCTTACCCTGCCGGGTCATACCCAGCAGTTTCGTTAACAGGAAAATAAGGTTTTTCCTGCGCGACAGACCGGGTTACCTTCCGTGATCAACTGCCGTTCCCGCTCCCGATCCTCCCCCGGTCGCCTGGTCTCAGGACACGATATCAACGAGTATCGACCCTGACAGTCCCGAGTTGTGTCGAGATGACGTAGGTAAATTACGTCCGGGTGTATAGAAAAGAACATACGTGTGAACCCACACACCGTGACATCTGGAACTACAGTGGTATCAGAGTTCGAAGACCAGTCCATACCCAAGAGGTAGTCATATCCTCCAGTGGGATGTTCTGTACCGGATATTCGGACCGAGATCGTATCAGCTGCGTCTAGATCGCGGATACCAACGGGTCATACGACTGCAGAAATACCGTCTCGATCTTTAAGTGGAAATTTCGCCACTTTCCGGTCAAAACACTCCCAACTCATGTAATTGAATCACAATAAAGTATAAGTGATGCCAAAATGATTCCAAACCCATGCCACAACGGAGGCAGAACAACTGGCAGCACAGCATCGACAGACGAAAATTCCTCGCGAGTGTCGGCGCGTCTGGGGCGCTGGCCCTGGCCGGTTGTACCGGAGACGACGGCGACGGCGGTAACGGCAACGGCAACGGGAACGGCAACGGGAACGGCAACGGGAACGGGAACGGGAACGGTGACGGCAACGGTAACGGCAATGGCAACGGCAACGGTGACGGCACGACCGGCAGCGGTTCGATGGAGTTCACTGTCGGCGTCATCACGGCCAGGAGCGGGTCGTACTCGTTCCTCGGCGAGGCCGAGTTCGAGGGTGCGCAACTCGCCAGACAGCACCTCGAGGAGGAGGAGAACGTCACGATCGAAATCGTCACCGAGGACACCGAGACCGACCCGAGCACGGGCCAGGAGCGGATGCAGCGACTGGTCAACCGCGAGGGGGTCGACTTCGCGTTGGGCGGAGTCTCCTCGTCAGTAGCGATCCAGATGGGGCGGTGGGCCTCGGACAACGGGGTCGCCTACATGGCCGCGGGCTCACACTCGGACGCAACGACCGGCGAGCAGTGTGCAGAGAACATGTACCGACCGACGTGTTCGAACTCGATGCTGGCCAACGCGATGGGGGAAGCGATGTACGACACCGCGGATTCGTGGGTCATCATGTACGCCGACTACACGTGGGGTCAGACCGGTGAAGCAGCGGTGCGGAACTCGCTGCAGGAGGCCGGCGGGACCGTCGTCGACTCGATCCCGACGCCGTTCCCCAACGACGACTACACCCAGTACCTCAACGAGGCGTCCGACCTCGATGCCGAAGGGCTCGCGGTGGTGATCGCGGGGACGACCCAGCGGATCGTCACCCAGCAGTTTTTCGACGGCGGGTTCGACCAGGAGTTCGAGATGGCCGGCCCCCTCCACGAGGAGGCCGTCTTCTGGGGGATGGACAAGGAGATCGCCGCCGAGACTGGTGTCTGGGCGACCCCCTACGCCAACTGCGTGCCCCACACGGACCTGGGCGAGCAGTTCGTCGACGAGATCGTCGAGGAGTTCGACTCCAGCCCGTTCTCGCGCCACGAGATGGGGTACCTGTCGATGGATCAACTCGTCCGCGCCGCGCTACGGGCCGGCAGTTCCGACGCTGGCGAGATCCGGGCGGAACTGGAGGGCTACGAGCTCGACCGCACGATCAAGGAGGGCGATCACTACTGGCGCGATGATCACCAGCTGATCCAGCCGGTCGACACTATCACCGCGCTGCCGGTCGGGGAGATGCAGGACGACCCCTACCAGAGCTGGTACCAACACAACACCCGCAAGGAAGGTGACGAGGTAGCCCGCGCCGATTCGGGATGTGGGCTCTGAGTGGCCGCTCGTCGCCCACGGGAGTGTCCACTACTGGGAACATACACATGAGTCAAGGCCGAACGTACGTGAGCGCCCTTCGTGCGGACATCCAGCGACGGTCGACCGGTTCCCTCGTCGTCTGGGGCGGGTCTGCAATCGTCCTCGCGGGCCTCACACTGCTGACGCTCGTTCTCAACACGGGCTTGTTTATCGACAACCTCGTCGGCGGCATCGTCTATGGAATGATTCTCGTGATGATCTCGCTCGGGCTGGCGCTGATCCTGGGGCTGATGAACGTCGTCAACTTCGCCCACGGTGCGCTGTTTATGCTGGGGGCGTATATCGGGTTGCAGGTCGTCGGGCGGCTGGAAATATCGTTCTGGCTGGCGCTGCTCGTGGCGCCGCTAGTCGTCGGCCTCGTGGGGATCATCATGGAGGTGCTGGTGCTGCGGTTCATTTACGGGGCCGAGCCGATCGTGGGCCTGCTGGCGACGTTCGCACTGACGCTGATGCTCGAGGAGACGGTCCGGTTCATCTGGGGGTCGAGCC
This sequence comes from Halobacteriales archaeon SW_10_66_29, assembly GCA_003022845.1. Taxonomy (GTDB): domain Archaea; phylum Halobacteriota; class Halobacteria; order Halobacteriales; family Haloarculaceae; genus Halovenus. Next base: position 8,312 of record PXSF01000094.1, read on the forward strand.
CCCAGTCGTTCCAGACGCCCGATATCCTGGGCCAGCCGGTTTCGCTCGGCGTGACGACTGTCAGCGCCTACCGGCTGTTCACCGTCGCGGTCGCCGTGGTCGCCGTCCTCGCGACGTACGTGCTCGTGACCCGGACGAACTTCGGGCTCGACGTGCGGGCGGGCGTCCAGGACGCCGAGATGACCCAGGTCCTGGGCGTGAACCTGCCGATCCGCTTCACTGCGACGTTCTTCCTTGGGGCGGCCTTGGCCGGCCTCGGCGGCGTGCTGCGGGGCGGTGAGGTGGGCATGCAGCCCGAGCTCGGGACGTCGTTCATCATCCTGGCGTTCATCGTTGTGGTCGTCGGCGGCGTCGGGAGCCTGTTCGGGAGCGTGGTCGCGGGGCTGTTGATCGGCGTCGCCCGCTTCACCGTGCCGACGATGCTCCAGACGCTGGCCGAAGTGACGAGTCAGCCGGCCATCGCGATCAGGGGGATCGGCGGCCTCGTCCCCTACCTGGTGATGATCGTCATACTGCTCGTCAGGCCGCGGGGCCTCTTCGGCCGGGAGGGCTTTCTCGAATGAGCGACGGAACCGGGGCCGACGCGGAACGGGCCGACGGCGGCGAGGTCGTCTCCGGGATCGAGCGGTACCTCGACCGTGGGTACCCGCTGTACCGGTACCGTATCCCGATCGCGCTCGTCCTGCTGGTCGTGCTCCTGCGCCCGGTCGTCTCCCACCCGGCGATGGCCGGCTACGGGCAGCTCGCAAACACGATGCTCATCTGGATGCTGTTCGTCGCGGGCTTCAACCTCCTGTTCGGTTTCACCGGCCTGCTCTCCTTTGGTCACGCGATGTTTCTCGGTTTCGGCATGTACTCGATCGGCATCGGGCTCTCGAAGTTCGGGCTGCCGTTCCTCGTTGCCGCGCCGATCGGGCTCGCCTTCACCGCAGTCGTCGCCTACGGGATCGGGAAGCTCATCGTCAAGAAAGGCGAGATCTACTTCGCCATGCTGACGATCGCCTTCGCACAGGCCGCCTTCTTTATCGTCAACTTCAACCCCCACGGGCTCACCGAGGGGTCCGACGGCATCTCGCGGGACATCCTCCCGACGTGGATCGAAACCTACCGTGGACAGCTGACGGTCACGTTCATGCCGGAGTTTGCCAACGACTTCTACTTCCTGCTGTCAGGGATCGTCCTCGTGATGTTCCTGCTGCTGTGGCAGATCCTCCGGTCGCCGTTCGGACGGACGCTGATCGCCATCCGGGAAAACGACGCCCTCGCGCGGTCGCTGGGCGTCGACACGACCCGTTACAAGATCGTCTCGTTCGTCATGAGCGCGCTGTTCGCGGCGGTCGCCGGCGTTCTGCTGGCGATCAACGACTCCGGAGCGGTCCTGGAGACGTTCCACTGGAGCGTCAGCGGCGACGCTGTACTGATGGCCGTCCTCGGCGGCATGAGCTACTTCGCGGGGCCGTTCGTCGGCGTGTTCGTCTGGCTGTTCGTCGAGGACTTCCTGACGGACTTCGAGACGCTCGGTCTCCTCGGGATGCGCGCCGATGTGGGCGAGCTGTTGATCCACTGGAGGTTTCTGCTCGGACTGTTCATCCTGGTGATCATCGTCGCCGCGCCGCGGACCGGGCTCTGGGGCTTCCTCAAGAAAGCCGCGGTTCGCCTCGGCGGCCGCGTCTCGGAGGTGGTGAGATGACCTCGCGGACGCAGTCGGCGGCGGCTGATGCCGAGGACGGGGACGCCGTCGCAGGCGAGACAGTGTTGCGCACCGAGGGCCTCACCAGGCGGTTCGGCGAACTGGTTGCGGTCGACGACGTCTCGATCAGTGTCACGGAGGGCGAACTCCGCGCGATCATCGGACCCAACGGCGCCGGCAAGACCACCACCTTCAACTGCATCACCGGCGTCCTGACTCCCTCGGAGGGGGCGGTGTACTTCCGCGACGAGGTGATCACCGACCTCCCCGAGGAGCGGCGGCCACATCTCGGGCTTGCCCGCTCGTTCCAGGCCAACCAGCTGTTCGCCGACGAAACCGTCCTCGAGAACGTCCGCGTGGCGGCCCAGACCGAGCGCCTCGGCACGTTCTCCCTGAAGCTGCTGGGCGAGGGTCGGGAGTACTGCGTGGACCGCGCGTATGAACTGCTCGACCTCCTGGGGATTCGGTCGGTGGCCGACACGGAAGCGGCCAACCTCTCGCACGGCGACCAGCGCCGGCTGGGGATCGCCATGACGCTGGCGACCGACCCCGACGTGTTGCTCCTCGACGAGCCAACGAGCGGCATGAGTCCCAGCGCGACCGCGAACACGGCCGACCTCATCGAGGATATCCAAGAGGACCTCGACCTGACGGTGGTCCTCATCGAGCACGACATGGACGTCGTGCTGTCGATCTCGGACCGCATCACTGTCCTGCACCGTGGCGCGGAGCTGGCGACCGGCACGCCCGAACAGATCCGGCAAAACGAGAACGTCCAGGACGCCTACCTCGGCGGGCTCCGCGAGGAGGTGGACGTGTGAGCCCCAGGTCCGACGCCGAGTCCGACTCGATCGAGGCGGCCGATGGGGCCGCCGGGAACGACGCCACGGAGCCGTTGCTCGCGCTGACCGGCCTCGAGGCCGGCTACGAGACCGGGCAGGTGTTGTTCGGCATCGACCTCGAGGTCATGCCGGGCGAGCGGGTTTCACTTCTGGGCCGCAACGGCGTCGGCAAGACGACGACGATGCGCTCGATCATCGGGACCGAGGTCCCGAACGACAAGGCCGGCTCGATCGAGTTCAAAGGCGAGGACATCGTCGGGCTGCCGGCCTACAAAATCTCGGCCAAAGGGATCAGCTTTGTCCCCGAGGACCGGCGGTGCTTCCCGCAGCTCACCGTCGCAGAGAACATCAGGGTCGCGATCAACCACGCCCGGAACCCGAAGCCGCTGGAGACGGTCTTCGAGTCGTTCCCGGAACTCGCGGAGATGCGGGACAAGCGGGCGGTCAACATGAGCGGCGGCGAACAGCAGATGCTCGCCATCGCGCGGGCGCTGGCGGCCAACCCCGAGCTGATGCTGCTAGACGAGCCGTCCGAGGGGCTGGCACCCTACATCGTCCGCCGCATCGAGGACATCATCGCCGATATCAACGAGCAGGAAGGGATCACGGTGCTGTTCGTCGAGCAAAACGCCGCAATGGCGATGGCGGTGGCGGACCGCCACTACATCATCGACGAGGGCCAGACTGTCGCGGAAGTGACTACCGAGGAACTCCGCGAGGACGACGAACTCCGCCAGACTTACCTGGGGGTGTGATACGGCCGTGCAAGCGATCAGTCACCGAGCAGGCCGCCGAGCATCCCGTCGTCGTCATCGTCGTCGTCGCCCGGGTTCCGGCCCGGGTTGTAGAACGCGCTGCCCATCGTCTCGCCCGGCGGCCCCTCCTCCGGTTCGGGCACGTCCGAGAGCGTCTCGTGGCCCTCGGCTTCGAGAAATTCCGCCAGGTCGCCGGCGTACTCCCCGACTGCCCGTCTGACCGTATCGTCCTGAACGGCGAACGCGTTGCGGACGTACTGCGGGACGGCGCTGCGCCGCTGTTCCTCCTCGGCGAACACCGAGATGGCACTGAGCTTCATCGCTGGCTCCGTCTCGAACTTCTCGACGAGAAAGTCAGGGACGTCGTCGCCCGGCTCCGGTCGGGATACCATTTGAATCACGCTCCATGTGGTTTCTATGTGGTTGTGCGTCTATCATGAACTTTTGGGACTTGCGTGGTATGCATCAGGTACTATGGGATCGTGTTCCGGGCTCATACTGGTGGCTGTAATTCGTTTACTCATCAGTCTCTGCTAGACAGCCAGACGTGACTCCGTCCAGTGCCAGGACAGTCTATCGGCTGTGTTATGGCCCGACCAACGGGAGTTGGGACGGCATGGCGTACCTGAATCACGTCTGGCTGTCTATCTGCGGAGACAGACCTGTTCCGCCTGGATTCTCAATTCGAGTGTTCACGTACGTACAGCCACCAGTATCACACTGTTTCCCCGAACGCGTCTGCGGACCCACAGGCTTAATCGGCTGTTGAACACCACACGACCATGGACGTGGCAGTACTGGGAGCGGCGACAGCGGGCCGGGAGATCGCCCAACTCTGTGCGCTCGCGGGGTACGGCGTCAGCCTCTACGCTGACGACGCGACGGCAGTGATGGACGGGATCGACGTCGTCGAACGCCGGCTGGACGACACCGTCGCCGCCGGGGAGACGACCGAGGACGAGACGGCGATCCTGGACCGCCTCGAGGGAACGACCGGGCTGGAGGCGGCGGTCACGGACGCCGGGGTAGTCGTCGAGACGACGCTCGACGACGCGGGCGACCTCCAGCGCCGGTTCGCGGCGATCGAGGACCACGTCGCCCGCGAGACGCTCGTGGCGACCAGCCGGCCGACAGTCCAGGTGACCGCGGCAGCCGCCGGCCTCCGACACCCCGACCGGGCGCTGGGCCTGCAGTTTCACCGTCCGCTGTCGTCGCCGCTGGTCGAGATCGTCGTCGCCGAGCAGACGACGACGGCAGCGACCGACAGGGCGCGGCAGTTCGTCGACGACCTCGGCGCCGTCGCCGTGACTGTCGGGGACACGCCGGGCCACGCCGCGACGCGGCTCGCGCTCGCGCTCGAAGCCGAGGCAATGCGGATGGTCGCCGACGGCGTCGCCGGCGTCGCGGCCGTCGACGAGACGCTCAGGCAGGGGTACGACCACCCGGTCGGCCCCCTGGAACAGGCCGACAGGGCGGGGCTGGCCGACCGCCTGGAGACGCTCTCGGCGCTTTCGGCGTCGCTGGGGCCGCGCTTTGCCCCGCCGGAGTTGCTCGAACGGCGCGTCGCCGAGGGCGCGACCGGCATGGACGCCGGCGAAGGGGTCTACGACTGGGAGGGCGGCGAGCCGGTCGAACCCGCCCTCCCCGAACCGGCGCTCTCCCGCGACGACGCCAACCTCGACGATCCGTCCCGGGAGTGACCGGCGGATCAGGCCGGTCGCGTCGGACGGACCCGGCGTCACCGGCAGAGCGGACACGTGAGGTCGGCGTAGTCGAGCGTGGTCGGCCGCCACACACCGCCCGCGGCGGAAACTCGACTTGGCAAGGGTTAAAAAGCGCGCCACGAAAGGGGAGGTATGAGCGAGAGCCGGCAAGAAAGCAGGCGCAAGTGCATCTCGTGTGGCATCAACATCGCCGGCACGAGCGCCGCGGCGTTCAACTGTCCGGAGTGTGGCCACGGGATCTACCGCTGTGCGAAGTGTCGCAAGCAGAGCAACCTCTACGAGTGCCCGGACTGCGGGTTCAGGGGGCCCTGAGATGGGGAAGGTCGCCGCAGCGATCAAGGTGATGCCCCAGAGCCCCGAGGTCGACCTGGACCAGCTCCAGGAGCGCCTCGAGCAGGTGCTGCCCGAGGGTGCGAAGATCAACGGGTTCGAGCGCGACGAAGTCGCGTTCGGCCTGGTCGCGCTGATCCCGACCGTCGTCGTCCCCGACGAGGCCGGCGGGACCGAGGCCGTCGAGGAAGCGTTCGCCGAGGTCGACGGCGTCGAGAGCGTCTCCGTCGAGAACGTCGGCCGGCTCTGAAGTAGGTGTGTAGCGCTGTGCGAACCGAATCCATACGAACGATGAGATTGTAGTCTGTCAGTTTCGATTCTTATCCGGTTTTCGGCCCGTCGCGACCCGAAGGGCAACCGCTCGTACAGGTTCTACCCGAAGTGTTTCAATCCCGGTCTGGGTTTTCTCTCCGTCGCGACCCCAGAGGCTTTCCCCGGGGTCCGACCAGTCAATGTTTCAATCCCGTGCTGGGTTTTCTCTCCGTCGCGACAGGGTGAGCACGGAGCGACCCTGTACGCTGATGATGGGTTTCAATCCCGTGCTGGGTTTTCTCCCCGTCGCGACGGTCTGGGACGTCGGCTCGCGTCAGCCGCCACAGGTCTCCGTCGTCTCCGAGAGCGTTTCAATCCCGTGCTGGGTTTTCTCCCCGTCGCGACCCCCGAAGTGCGCGGGCGCGAACGACGGCCATGCGAGTTTCAATCCCGTGCTGGGTTTTCTCCCCGTCGCGACCTTTCACTCCGGGCCCCGCCGACCTTTATACCAGATAGTGTTTCAATCCCGTGCTGGGTTTTCTCCCCGTCGCGACGCTCCTCCGGATGGACAGCACGCTCGGCGAGTTCGTCGTTTCAATCCCGTGCTGGGTTTTCTCCCCGTCGCGACGGTCTGGGACGTCGGCCCCGCGTCGGACGAGCATCGGTTTCAATCCCGTGCTGGGTTTTCTCCCCGTCGCGACCGCTGAGGATCGCCGAGGTCAACGTTGCAGTCCAGAGTTTCAATCCCGTGCTGGGTTTTCTCCCCGTCGCGACGCGGAAGTACCCCGCCGACGGGACGCAAGACTACGTGGAGTTTCAATCCCGTGCTGGGTTTTCTCCCCGTCGCGACCGTCCATGTCCGCCGCCTGCAGCCCCGGCATGGCTACCGGTTTCAATCCCGATCTGGGTTTTCGGTCCGTCGCGACCGCCTCCAGACCGTGCTCGAACTCACTCATCGCGAGTTTCAATCCCGATCTGGGTTTTCGGTCCGTCGCGACGGATGCGTGAGTCCTTGCGCTCCGCCGAGAAGACCGTTTCAATCCCGATCTGGGTTTTCGGTCCGTCGCGACTCGATAGTAATTCCGGTCAGTCCTCGGACGATACTGGTTTCAATCCCGATCTGGGTTTTCGGTCCGTCGCGACCCGGCGGATTTCATGGAGGGTGACGGCGATGAGTAGTGTTTCAATCCCGATCTGGGTTTTCGGTCCGTCGCGACGCAAGCTGACCGCCGCCAGGCCGATTGCGTAGATACCGTTTCAATCCCGATCTGGGTTTTCGGTCCGTCGCGACCCTACCAAGCGGACACTGGAGGGGGTGCTCAAATGTTTCAATCCCGATCTGGGTTTTCGGTCCGTCGCGACGCTATCAACGCAAGTTCGACAACCAGCGGGCGAAACTCGTTTCAATCCCGATCTGGGTTTTCGGTCCGTCGCGACGCGATCTCGCACGCGCTCCCATAGGAACATCCGCTGGTTTCAATCCCGATCTGGGTTTTCGGTCCGTCGCGACCCGTTGATCTCGACCCACGCCTCCCGGAAGTCCCCGTTTCAATCCCGATCTGGGTTTTCGGTCCGTCGCGACCCCATAATCTTCCCGCGCCCCTTGCAGTTCTCGCAAAGTTTCAATCCCGATCTGGGTTTTCGGTCCGTCGCGACCCGACGATCCCGGGTTCGTCCTTCGCTGGAGCATGGTTTCAATCCCGATCTGGATTTTCGGTCCGTCGCGACTAACGATGATCGCTCGCAGGTCAAATACCATCTGGTTTCAATCCCGATCTGGGTTTTCGGTCCGTCGCGACGACAGGGATCTCGGCTCCGCGGACACCGCTGTCCCCGTTTCAATCCCGATCTGGGTTTTCGGTCCGTCGCGTCCGTCGCGACCTCGACGGCGCAACGCTGCGAGCGCGCTGTAGCTGTGTTTCAATCCCGATCTGGGTTTTCGGTCCGTCGCGACTTGATGATGGCATCATAGCCTGCGCGACATTCAATGTGTTTCAATCCCGATCTGGGTTTTCGGTCCGTCGCGACGTCACCCGACGAGTATGATCTGCGAGACGACACCAAACTGTTTCAATCCCGATCTGGGTTTTCGGTCCGTCGCGACGTCCGCGCCATCGCTGCGGCGTTCGGGATGGGTCTTGTTTCAATCCCGATCTGGGTTTTCGGTCCGTCGCGACGCCGAGACCGGTGACACCATCCTGAACGAAGCGTCGTTTCAATCCCGATCTGGGTTTTCGGTCCGTCGCGACAGACGACACTTCGCTCCAGCGAACACACAGGCACCCGGTTTCAATCCCGATCTGGGTTTTCGGTCCGTCGCGACGTTGTCAAGATACCCACCGGGCGGCGCGAACTCGGGGTTTCAATCCCGATCTGGGTTTTCGGTCCGTCGCGACAGTTCGACAACCCCATCGAATGGCGCGTCAACGGGTTTCAATCCCGATCTGGGTTTTCGGTCCGTCGCGACACGAGGACACTCTCGTCGATCAACCGCGCAAAAACGTTTCAATCCCGATCTGGGTTTTCGGTCCGTCGCGACCAACTGATAGTTCTGTCGGCTCGACGGGGGCCTCGCAATGTTTCAATCCCGATCTGGGTTTTCGGTCCGTCGCGACGTCAAGGTCGGTGACAGTCAGGTCGTAGTCGTCGGTGTTTCAATCCCGATCTGGGTTTTCGGTCCGTCGCGACCCGACGAACAACTCGGTCCCGTCGACGAGGGTCACGGTTTCAATCCCGATCTGGGTTTTTGGACCCGTCCGAACTCCAGACGTACCGGTTTCAATCCCGATCTGGGTTTTCGGTCCGTCGCGACGTTTTCGGTCCGTCGCGACGGAACAGCGCCCGCTGGTAGGGATCGGTCTCGCCGGGTTTCAATCCCGATCTGGGTTTTCGGTCCGTCGCGACGCGCTCACGGACGCTCGTCGAAACCGAAACCGCCGCTGTTTCAATCCCGATCTGGGTTTTCGGTCCGTCGCGACCCTCGTTCTGAACGGCAATCGCTAAGACCTCAACCGGTTTCAATCCCGATCTGGGTTTTCGGTCCGTCGCGACCACAGACAATTCGATTCTTGGCAACAGGCGCTTCTTGTTTCAATCCCGATCTGGGTTTTCGGTCCGTCGCGACACTCCCGATAACGTCGACGCTCTCTCGGATGATGTTGTTTCAATCCCGATCTGGGTTTTCGGTCCGTCGCGACGGCATTGTCGTTGCCGCCGGCGTGCTCGCGCCGGTGGTTTCAATCCCGATCTGGGTTTTCGGTCCGTCGCGACCCAGATAGACAGGCATGTCC
>PXSF01000095.1:0-838 GCA_003022845.1 Halobacteriales archaeon SW_10_66_29
GGTTCTCGCCGGTCATGATCGGGCAGGACGTCGCTTCCCGCACTCTCCGGTGGGCGTCGTACTTCCGGGGCGGAACGGGGTCTTCGAGCCACGCCAGGTCGAACGGTTCGAGTTTCTCGGCGAGGCGGGTCGCCGTCTCTACAGTAAAATTCCAGTGGAGGTCGAACCCGAGCGTGACGTCGTAGCCGACCTCCTCGCGGACGGCCTCGACGAGGGCGGTCTTGTGCTCGATGGCGGCGTTGTCCAGGCGGCGCGTGGCGGTGTCGACGTCGGCGTGGGTGCGCACGTCCAGGTCGAACTTCAGCGCGTCGAAGCCGGCGTCGACCACCTCGCGGGCGGCTTCGGCGTAGGACTCGGGGGTGTACACGTCGCGGGGGTCAACGGTGCCCGACTGGGCCTCGCCCAGCGATTCGCCGCCGTGGGTGTCACAGTACACCTCGACGCTGTCGCGGTACTTCCCGCCCATGAGCTCGTAGGCGGGCACGTCCAGCAGTTTCCCCTTGATATCCCAGAGCGCCATCTCGACGCCAGGGCCGGGTTCCCACATGACATCGCGGACCCGCTCGATGTCCAGCGGGTTCTGGCCCTCCAGTCGACCGGGGTCCTGTGGGCCGTTGCCGTGGACCTCGCCGTAGCCCGTGATCCCGGCGTCGGTGTCGACGCGGACGATGCCCCACTGGAAGTTGGCCTGCAGGACCATCGTCGAGACGTCCGTGATCGCGATGTTGCGCTCGCCGGAGCGGTGAGACTCCTCGTCGGTGAAGTCCATCCACGGGACGCCGCCGCCCGGCGGGATGACGTACTCGGGTACCTCGTCGTCGGGTGTGTCGTCGCCTGC
>PXSF01000095.1:952-7262 GCA_003022845.1 Halobacteriales archaeon SW_10_66_29
CGGGGACGGCGCCGTACCTCGTGACGATTGATACGGTCGGTTGTAACTTTTTACCGGTGATTCGCCGGGCGGTCCGGTGAATCCCGGAAATGACTTACAATCGACCGTATGAGGCGTTCGTCACCGAACTCGGCTGATCGATATTCGCTGCGAATCCAGCCGGAGAGATCCGTCTCACGTAATTTCCCCTCCGTCTACGTCAGGTCGCCAGCTTTGTCGACCGCTTTGCATCCTGCTGTCATTCTCCACGAACTACGGCGATAGGAGTTGTGAGTAAGAGAGACAGAGCTTCACAGTAGTTGCTGATATGGACGAGTCAGGAGCTTGCTGACGAACTTCATCAGCCAATTCGTCTCCAGTTTCGGATGGGTGCGAACTGAGAGAGCTGGACGAGACACTCTTGACGTTGTCCCAAATTGAATGAGACTAGTCTTGCCAGTCAGCAAGGGTGTGCTGACCTGGGTCCCAGGTCAGCCGCCAAGTGCTACGTTACCCGTATGGAACGACACCGAGAAACTCCCGAAAGATCGCTGTTGGAATCGGTGGCTTGCACTCTCTGGTGTGGGGCTGTATCAACAGAAGATTCACCAGTATCCAGAGATTGTACAGAGCGACAGCGAATAGAAAATAAAACAGACGAACAGAGAACGTCGGTGACGTGGTCTTGGGAAGGAACTCACGGACTTTCCGATAGGATGTTTCGATCCCCCACCGACGCCGATACGCTTGGGCCATCGGCTCCGCGAACTCGACTGCGTCAGCGTCGAGTTCGCGGGTGGTCACCAAGCAGAAGTGGTCATCTTCACGTGTCCGGTGTGGGACGACGATCAACTGGACGTCTACGCAACAGGTCGGCGGATTCGACCGCCGCATCTCGTACTCTGTTATAAACGTATCTGTGTCGTGTTCCTCAATACGACGTTGGATGCCGCGATTGGTTGGCGCACGCATCACCAGATCGACACCAAGCTCGTCGAACGTCTCAACCAACCGCACGCGATAGAGTTCACGGTCACAGTAGACGTGCCTGAGCGTAACGTATTCACGTGCGGTCGAGACGAGTTGGCGGACGGCAGCCGCCAACTCGTCGGTACTCCCGTCTTCGAGAACGACACAATCGAGCGTGAACCGAACGTCTGGATCGACGATACAGATGGTGGCGAACTTGTAGGCGAGATTCGTTCCCTGATCAGGGTTCGTGTTTGCGACTTTCGGTGTCTCTCCGTCACCATAGAACAGCCAGTCGTGGATGTCGATTGCCACGTCAACAGGCTTCTCGAAGACGCGAGTTCGCGCGGCATGCGTGAGGATCTCTTCGCGGACGGCATCGAACTGGTCGTCGATGCCGTCCGCATCAAGAGCACGGAGGTTGTACAGAAGGGCTCTCGCAAGCGGGTTTCGTGCGGTTGTTTCGATAGCAACGTCGTCACCACGAGCAGTCTGGTAGGCTTTCGCACCAGCATTCGCAAACTCGTTGTCGAAAGCGATCCGAGAGAGGACTGGGTCGAAGTCCTCTCTCGTGAAGGTTGCATTCGACGCGACACCGATCTCAATCTCAGGAAACAACAGCGAGGACGCTGCTGACGTGACCTGTTTTGCTTCCGTCGAATCGACCATACCGAGAAAACGACGGCTGTCAAGTCGGCTCTTTGCCTACTTCAGCAACTACTGTTTACGGGTGGGTAGCTCAAGCCTGTAACGTGCTGAACTGTATGCCCGAAACACTATCGCTAGGCGGATCGTTACCGGGAGGGTCATCGCCGGGCGGATCATCGCCTGGTGGATCGTCACCAGGTGGGTCGTCACCCGGCGGGTCCTCACCAGGTGGGTCCTCACCGGGCGGATCGTCACCGGGAGGGTCATCGCCGGGCGGATCATCGCCTGGTGGGTCGTCACCAGGTGGGTCCTCACCCGGCGGATCGTCTCCTGGTGGGTCGTCACCAGGTGGATCGTCACCGGGCGGATCATCGCCTGGCGGATCATCGCCGGGAGGGTCATCGCCTGGTGGATCGTCACCTGGTGGATCGTCACCTGGTGGATCGTCACTCGGCGGGTCCTCACCCGGTGGGTCATCGCCCGGAGGTCCCTCCCCCTCGCCGGGCGGACCCGTTCCGTTGTTCGCACCCCGGGTCTGATTGACCGGCAGTCCGAGTTCCTCGGGCGGCCCACCGCCGATGTCCCGGGTAATCTCGGCGATTTCCGGGCCACTCAGCTCGCTGGCACGCTCCTGGAGCGTGCGTATCGCGGTCGTGCTGACGCCGCGTTTCTCGAGCAATTCGACGGGGAGATCGCTCGCCGCTCGTGCAGACTGGTTGCTGAGCGACTCCAGTGTCTCGATCTCGGCTGCGATCTGTGCCATCTCGGCCCGGTAGCGCCCGAGACTGATCTCGCCGTCCTCGAGCATCGCTTCGAGTTCGGCTTTCCGCTCCTCCAGCGCCCCGATCTGCGCCCCTACGTCTCTGACCTGCTCGCTGACAGCGTCTGCCTGCTCGGCCTGTGACCTGGCCTGCTGGAGACGTATTCTGAACGAGCGGTGTTCGAGGCCCGCCTCTATCTCTGCCTCCTGGACGCCGACGACGGCCGAGAGCCGCTCACCGGGTGCCGTCTCGTTTGCCGCCTGGTCGGCGGAACCTGACCCACTCATCGCCGCCATCCCGACTGCTGGCACCGCAACGAGCAGTGCCAGCCCGATCGTGACGGCCACAATGAGTGTCGTTCGTCGCATCGTATCCTCCTCTTCATTCGGGTTCTCCATATAAACCCTCCATTCTCAAAGCCGTTCGCGCCGGATTAACTCGGATTAACCCCCCAGCCGGCACCGGTTCGGTCTCTGATACCGCCGATGGAACAGCCTGAACGGCCAGCACCTGTGAACCGAGCGACACGACCGGGCTACGCGTTCGACTCCGCACCGGACTCACCTCCTCCGGTCGAGTCGTCGTCGGCGCTACCCTCGATGTCGACGTCGGGGAGAGTGAGCACGTTCTCGCGACCGAGCCGGAACGAGTCGACCTCGTCGTCGTCGCGCAGGTCGCCGACGACCTGGCTCGTCTTGGCGGCCGTCCAGTCGAGCTGTTCCGCGACCTGTTTCTGTTTCATCCGCTCTCCCCTGTTCGTGACCAGCACCGCGACGCCCGCACCGGCGACCAAAACGAGGCCGACGATGCCCAACATCGGCATGACACTCATGCTCGAACTCCCGCCGTCATCAGCGCCCCCGTCGTCGGTGCCACCGTCGTCGGTGCCGTCGTCGTCAGTGCCGCCATCACCGTCGCCGGAGAGGTCCTCCGGATCGGACCCGCCGTCGCCCGCCCCATCGTCCGCGTCCGTCGAGAGCACGACCCTGGGCTGTCCGGCTTCGAAGTCGATCTGCCCCTGCCAGACGATGCTGTTGTTCTCGACTCGCTCCGGATCGGGTTCGCTCGACGCGACGCCGTACCCGTCCGGCCACTGAAACACCAGGCTCTCACTGTCGTCGAGAAACAGCGAATCGACAGCGTCCCCTGCCCGTATCGTTCCGTCGTCCACGACCGCGAACCCGCCCCATTCGAACCGGTACCGCACGTGCCCGAACTCGGCCTGGAGCTGGCTGTCGCGGTCGGTGGATACCGCGAACCCGCTGGCAGTCATCTCCCGTTCCGTCGCCGATTCCGCCGCTGCAACCGTCCGGTTCATCCGCTCTCTGAACGGACCGAGGTAGGCGCTCTCGTTCGACGCGATCTCCGACTGGATCTCCTCGAACGCTTGCCTGTCCGCGTCACTGTCGAGCCTGATCTGGTAGTCGATCTCCAGCGTCGCGGTGCCGTTCTCGTAGATCTGCGCACTCATCGTGATGTCGTCGGCGTCGATCTCCATCTCCGGGGCAGCCCCGTCCTGGACCTGCTGGCTGTCTGTCTGCCATACCACGGTTCCATTGTCGCCGCCGGCCCCCTGCGCGAGGCTCACTCCCACGAATGCGACCCCCAACACTGAGAAGACAAGACAGATCAGTAGAAACTGTGTAATTCGTCCGCCAGTCGACTCCATTGCAGGTAGGTTCGACCTGCAAAGTGAAATGTGTTCCTGTGGTCGCCGGGCCAGAAGGCATTAGTGAGATGAATCCGCGACCCGAGAGAGCGATCCGACGTTGGCCGGGTAGCCGATGATTCTGAACTGTGGCGGAACAGGCAGCGAAAGCCCGGGAGCCTGCGAGCAACCGGTAGCAGTCCGTTACCGAGCGACGTGACTGATCGATTCTGGCGAGAGACAGGGCCAGAAAGCCTTTGACCGCGCGGGCGCCAGCACCGGGCATGCGAGCCAAAATCGAAGTCGAGACCCTCCTGCAGGTCATTTTGGTGCTGATACTGGTGTGGCTGACCCTGGAGATTCTGGATCTGGCGTTCGGGCTCCTCGGCGCGTTGCTCGGTCCGTTCACCAACATCTTCGGGCTGATCATCGCAGCCCTCATCGTCCTGTGGCTCCTGGACCGGATCTAGCTCCGTGTACAGCCTGAACGTCCCCGTCCCCGCTGCCGTCGCCCGCCTCGCGAGCGACATCGCCCGGGAACTCCCGGACGCCCGAGCGCGAGTGCGCGGCGAACACACACTGCTGCTCAAACGGCTGCGTACTGGCACCGACACCCCCTACTCGCAACTCGAAGCGCGCGCACGAGACGTACTGCGGGGACAGGCACCCTTCGAACTGCGCGTCCCGGAAGTGGGGCTGTTCCGCGAGGCCGCGTCCGGCCCGTCGCCGGTCGTCTATCTCGCTGTCGAGTCGCCGGAACTTCACAGAGTCCATCGGACACTTGCGACCGCGTTCGACCCGGTGGAGGAAGTCGAGGGCGAGAACTACGTCCCCCATATAACGATCGCTCGCGGCGGATCGCTGGATCGAGCCGAACGCCTGGCTGGCCGATCGATCGAACCGATCACCTGGACTGCGACGGAACTCGTGTTCTGGGACGCCGAGCGCGAACAGCCCGTCAGCCGGCTCTCGCTGCCTGCCTGATAAAGTCCTCAAGCGGATGGGATACTGGGGCGAAACCAGTATCGAGGAACAGGGACCAGCGGAAGGGTCCGATCGGTCAGCTACGAGTCGAGTGCATCCCTTACGTCGTCGAGCGTGAACGCTCCCTCGTACAGCGCAGTCCCGACCACGACCGCCGCCGCCCCGGCGTCTCTGAGTGCGAGGACATCCTCGACGGCGGACCGGGTCAGTGCGCACGCCCTCCAGTTGCCCCTCGACGTCGACGTCCGTGAACAGGATCGCGACGGCGCCGAGCTCCTCGTACCGGCTCGCTGCCTCCGCGGGGTCGAGCCCCGTTTTCTCCGTCCACCCGGAGACGACCACCTCGCCGTCTTTCGCGTCCAGGCTGACCATCACCCGGCCGGCGTACGACTGGCTGATTTCGGCCACGATGTCGGGGTTCTCGACGGCGGCAGTCCCGAGGATCACGCGGTCGACGCCGCGCGCGAGCAAAGATTCCGCGTCGGCCGCGGTCCGGATGCCCCCACCCAGCTGGATCTCGACCGGGGAGGACTCGACGACGGCGTCGATCGCGTCGGCGTTGGCGCGCTCGCCGTCGAACGCCCCGTCGAGGTCGATCAGGTGCAGCGTCCCCGCGCCCGCGTCGATCCAGCCCTTCGCAGCCTCGACCGGATCGCCGTACGTCGTCTCCGTCCCCCGCTCGCCGCCCACGAGCTGGACGACCTGCCCGTCCTGCATGTCCACCGCCGGGATCACCTCGAACGCCTCGAACATGGACGGTCCGACGGCCGACGCGGACGAAAGGATGTCGATCGGCCACAGCGGCGCGATCGTAACTGTCGCGCCCGTCTGCTCAGATCGACGACTCGTCGAAGCTAGAGCCGATGCGGTACGGCGACTCCTCGTCCTGGTCGCCGTCGAGTTCGTCGAGGTGGACGATGTCCTCCTGGTCGTGCTCGTCCAGTTCCTGCCGGAGTTTCGTCACGTAGCGTTTGTGCTCTTCGAGCTGTTCGCGCAGGTGTTCGGCCTCCAGTTCCAGCCGCTCGTGTTCGCGGACGAAGCTCTTGGGGACGTTCACTTTTGGCGGGAAGCTCTCGCTCGTGCTCGTGCCGTCGGCGGACTCGCTGACCTCGTGCTCGGGAACGACTTCGACCTGACCGCCGTGGGCAACGAGCATGTCGACGTAGTCACGGAAGACCGCCGAGAGGGAGATGTCCCGCTCCTCCGCGATGTCGCGCAGGGTCTCGAACTTCTCCTGGCTCACGCGGAAGGAGATCGTCTTGTTCTTGTTACCCATGGTTGATACTATGTTGTCGGTTCCTCGTATTTAACCGTTTGTCAG
>PXSF01000096.1 GCA_003022845.1 Halobacteriales archaeon SW_10_66_29
CGACCGGGCTGGCGCTGCCGGTCGCACGCGTCGCGAACAAGTTCGACCAGTTCGGCATCGACGGCCTCGTCGACGCCGCAGGCACGGCGAGCGTCGTCGCGGGCGAGCGCTTCCGCAGGATCCAGACCGGCGTGGTGACCAACTACGCCGCCCTGCTCGCGCTCGGCCTCGTGCTGTTGCTCCTGGTGTTCGGCCTCGCAGGGGGGTGGTTCTAGATGCTGATCGAGTTCCTCCTCGGGATCACCGTCGCTTCCGCGCTGCTGGTGTTCATGGCGCCGGACCGCATCGCGGGCAAGCTCGCGGCGGGGCTCAGCCTCCTGCCGCTCGGGACGACGGCCGTCATGTGGTCCGGGTTCGACGCCTCGGGGAACGCCCTCCGTGGCGGCGACATCGCCTTCGAGAGCCGCTTCGAGTGGTTCGACCTGGGGAGCTACGCACTGCAGTGGCACGTCGGCGTCGACGGGGTGAGCTTCCCGCTCGTCGCGCTGACGACCGTGCTAACGACGCTGGCTATCTTCTCGTCGTGGACGCCGATCGACGAGCGCCAGTCGCAGTTCTACGGGCTGATGCTGCTCGTGGAGGCGGCGCTGCTCGGCGTGTTCGTCGGGCTTGACTTCTTCCTCTGGTTCGTGTTCTGGGAGGCCGTCCTGATCCCGATGTACTTCCTGATCGCCATCTGGGGCGGCCCGCGCCGGGAGTACGCCGCGATGAAGTTCATCATCTACACGAACCTCGCCTCGCTGTTGATGTTCGTCGGGGTGTTCCTGCTCGTGTTCGCGCTGGGCGACACCCTCGCAACCCTGAGCCTGGTCGACATCTCCGCGGCGATCCAGAACGGCGGACTCGGGGAGTTAGGCGGGTTCGATCCCGAGGTCATCAAGGTCGCCGCGTTCGTCCTGCTGTTCCTGGGCTTCGCGGTGAAAGTGCCGGTGGTGCCGTTTCACACCTGGCTGCCGGACGCCCACGTCGAGGCGCCCTCGCCGGTGTCGGTGGTCCTGGCCGGCGTGCTGCTGAAGATGGGGACCTACGCGCTGTTGCGGTTCAACTTCACGATGCTCGACGACGTACTGACCAACGGCTGGAACGCGGAGATCCTGATGTTCGTCGGCCTGGTCAGCGTCATCTACGGTGCGATGCTCGCGCTGGCCCAGCGGGACCTCAAGCGGATCGTCGCCTACTCCTCGATCTCCTCGATGGGGTACGTGATCATCGGCCTGACCGCGCTGACGGCCCACGGCGTCGGCGGCGCGACGTTCCAGATGGTCAGCCACGGCCTGATCTCCGGGCTGATGTTCATGGCCGTGGGCGTGTTCTACAACGCGACCCACACGCGGATGGTCGGCGACATGTCCGGGCTCGCCGACCGGATGCCGTGGACGGCCGGCATCTTCGTCGCCGGCGCGTTCGGCTACATGGGGCTGCCGCTGATGAGCGGGTTCGCCGGCGAAGTGCTGGTGTTCATCGGCTCGTTCCACACCTCGCTGGTCGAGGGCGCGCCCATCTTCACGGCCCTTGCGATGTTCGGCATCGTCATCGTCGCGGGCTACCTGCTGTGGGCGATGCAGCGGACCCTGTTCGGACCGTTCGAACTCGAAACGGACTACGAGATCGGGCGCGCGCCGCTGCAGGACCTGGCCTCGCTGGCGGTCCTGCTGGGGCTGGTGATCGCGCTCGGCGTCAACCCCGACTTCATCTACGGCGCGATCCAGGACGCCGTCGAACCGCTCGTGCGTGCGGGGACGGGCGGTGACGCGCTGAGCGTCCTCCTGGGAGGTGGGCGCTGATGGCCGAAATCGCCACGCTGCCCGAGTGGGCGGCGCTGGCGCCGGCGCTGACGTTCGCCGCCGCGGCGTTCCTGCTGTTGCTCGCCGACGCCGTCTCGCCCGAGGAGGGCAACCCGGTACTGCTGGCTGGCCTCTCGCTGTCCGGCGCGCTGGTGTCGTTAGCGTTCACCGTCTGGTACATCGTGGCCGGCACCGGCCAGCCCGGCGAGGGCGACCCGTCGAGTGCGGGCGCCATCGACCTCTTCGACGGCACGCTCGTCGTCGACGGAATGTCGCTGTTCTTCTCGGCGATCATCGCCAGCGTCGTGGTGCTGGTGGTGCTCGCGAGCTACGACTACCTGCACGACCACCCCTACCAGGCGGAGTACTACTCGCTCGTGTTGCTCGCCGCCACCGGCATGACGACGGTGACGGCCGCCAACAGCTTCGTCACGGCCTTCATCGCGATCGAACTCGTCTCGCTGCCCTCCTACGCGCTCGTGGCGTCGCTGAAACACAACCGGGGCAGCGTCGAGGCCGGGCTGAAGTACTTCCTGATCGGCGCGCTCTCCTCGGCGATTTTCGCCTACGGGATCTCGCTGGTGTACGTCACCGCGGGCTCGCTGCAGTTCGACGCCGTCACCTCCGTCGTCGAGGGCGGCGAACTCGGCGGCATCTTCGGCCTCGGCGTGTTGATGATCCTCGGCGGCATCTCGTTCAAGATCGCGGCTGTCCCGTTTCACTTCTGGGCGCCGGAGGCCTACGAGGGTGCGCCGGCCCCGATTTCGGCGTTCATCTCCTCGGCGTCGAAGGCCGCCGGGTTCGTGTTGCTGTTCCGCGTGTTCGTCGGCGTGTTCACCTGGGAGTTCGTCGAGCCGACGATCGACTGGGTGGTCGCGATCCAGGTGCTCGCGATCGTCACCATGACCGTGGCGAACTTCGCGGCGCTGAAACAGGAGAAGGTCAAGCGGATGCTGGCGTACTCCTCGGTCGGGCACGCGGGGTACGTCCTGATCGCCCTGGCCGGGCTGACGGCTGGCGCCGACCACGCCTTCGTCCTGGGCTCGGGGATGACCCACCTCCTCGTGTACGGGTTCATGAACACCGGCGCGTTCCTGTACGTCGCGCTGGCGGAGTACTGGGGCGTCGGCCGCCGGATCGAGGACTACAACGGCCTGGGGGCACAGGCGCCGTTCGCCAGCGCCGCGATGACGGTGTTCCTGTTCTCGCTTGCGGGCCTGCCGATCGGCGGTGGCTTCCTCTCGAAGTACTACCTGTTGCTCGCCTCCATCGAGGGCGAGGTGGCGCTGCTCGCCATCGCACTGATCCTCAACAGCGTCGTCTCGCTGTACTACTACACCCGGGTACTGTGGGCGATCTGGGCGGAGAACCCCTCGGCGGACCTGGAGATCGAGCAGTACCCGACTGGACTCTACACTGCCATCGCGCTGGCCGCGCTCGTGACGGTGCTGCTGTTGCCCGCGTTCGGTCCGGTCGCCGATCTGGCGAACACGGCCGCCGAGATGCTGGTCTGATACTGATTGTTGTGAGTCGTTACCGCTACAGTGTCGCAATTCGTGCGTCACAGCCCGTTCGCGAACTGGTCACGAGTCGCGGGCCCACGATAGCGCAGCCTCGCGGTCGTCGGCGTCGGTCACAGTCAACGACGACTCCTCGAGCTGGGACTTCAGCGAGAGGGATTTGATTCCGGGGGCCACAACGGCCCACCGGTCGACACCGTGGGTGGCCGCCCGCTGTCCCGCCTCTTCCCACTCGCGGAAGATGCCCACGCTGTAGGACTCGTCGGTCGTCACTTCCGAGACGACCGCGTCGACGTCGCGGCTCCCGATGCGCTCTATGAGCCCGTCGAACGCCGTCGCGAACCCGTCCTGATCGAGTGATCCGGTCACCTCGAACAACAGAACGCGGCCCGCAGTTTCGATCCCGTATGCAGACATGGATGAACATTCATCCGAGAGCCTTTTAAACTATCCTCCGGGGATCGCTCGACTGCCAGTTCAAAACAGCCAAGTGGGGCGGGGGAAACCTACCCGGTATGAAGGCGACGGCGACGGCCCACCCCATCCAGGGGCTGGTCAAGTACCACGGGATGCGCAACGAGGAGCTCCGGATGCCGTACCACGACTCGATCAGCGTCTGCACCGCGCCGAGCCACACGAAGACCACTGTCGAGTTCGACCCGGACCGCGACGCCGACCGCTACGTCGTCGACGGCGAGGTCGTCGACGGCCGTGGGGCCGAGCGGATCCGGACCGTCGTCGACCACGTCCGGGACCTCACTGGGATCGACCACCGCGTGCGCCTGGAGTCGGAGAACTCCTTCCCGACGAACATCGGCTTTGGCTCCTCGGCGTCAGGCTTTGCCGCCGCTGCCGTCGCGCTCGCCGACGCAGCGGGGATGGATCGCACCCACCCTGAGCTATCGACGATCGCACGGCGCGGCTCCGCCTCGGCGGCGCGGGCCGTCACCGGCGGCTACTCGCACCTCCACACCGGCCTCAACGACCACGACTGTCGCTCCGAGCGGATCGGCGTCGCCGAAGAACTGGAATCCAATCTGCGGATCGTCGCCGGCATGGTGCCGAGCTACAAGGAGACCGAAGCCGCACACGCCGAGGCCGCCGAGAGCCACATGTTCGAGTCCCGGATGGCACACATCCACGGCCAGATCGCCGACGTGCGGGACGCGCTGCGGGGCGGCGAGTTCGACCGGGCTTTCGAGACTGCCGAGCACGATTCGCTGTCGCTGGCCGCGACGACGATGACCGGCCCCTCGGGGTGGGTGTACTGGCAGCCCCGGACGATCGAGATTTTCAACGCCGTCCGCGAACTCCGGAGCGAGGAGGACGTCCCGGTCTACTTCTCGGTCGACACCGGCGCGAGCGTCTACGTCAACACCACCGCCGAGTACGTCGACCGCGTGGAAGCGGCCGTCGCAGACTGCGGCGTCGACACTCCCCATGCCCGTCGCACACGGAGCGAGCACATGGAGGTAGCCGAGCGCCTGCGCCGGGAAGCTCTCCCGACCAACGAGCGCCGGCTGCTCGTGCTCGCCGGCACCCGTTCGCAGTCGCTCTCCCGAAGCAGCGACATCCTCGACGCACTGGGTGTCGAGCCGACTGACGCGGCGTACGTCGGTCCCGACGACCCGCTGGACTGCCGTTCGGTCAGCTACCGGCACGCTGACCGGCTCATGGGTACCACCCAGGAGCTTGTGATCCTCGACTGCCACGAGCGCTGTGAACCGAACGTCCTCGGGCAGGTCACCGGGACGGTCGACGGCGGCGGCTTGCTCGTCCTGCTGACACCGCCGCTGGACGCCTGGCCCGAGCAGCGGGACGCCTTCGACGAGACGCTCGCAGTCCCGCCGTTTGCTGTCGACGACGTTTCCGGCCGGTTCCGCCAGCGGCTGGTCGAGACAGTCCGAGTACACCGGGGAATCGCCATCGTCGACGTGGATTCCGGAACTGTCGAACGCGACGGCTTGACGAACCCGGCACCGCGGCTGGTCGGCAGGGAGCACTCGTCGGGGCCGGCAAGGCACCGGAGTAATGCAACGGAGGGATCTGGATTCCCCGCAGCCGCCTACGAGGCGTGTCTGACCGGGGATCAAGCGGAGGCAGTCGAGGGCCTGGAACAGCTCCGTGACCCGGGCCAGGCCGTCGTGGTCGAGGCCCACCGGGGGCGGGGCAAGTCCAGCGCCGCTGGGATCGCAGCGGCCTGCCTCGCGGCCGAGGGACACGACGTACTGGTCACGGCACCGGGCTACCGCAACGCGGCCGAACTGTTCGAGCGGGCGGTGGAACTGCTCGAGACGATGGCGGTCACACACAGCGTCGACGACGAGAACGAACCAAAGCGGGTTGACGTCGAGGCCGAACGCGACTCAGGCTGCGTGCGGTTCAGCAGGCCAACCGCCGCGGCGGAACTGCCGGGCGACCCCGACCGGGTGATCGTCGACGAGGCGGCTGCCCTCCCCGTACGGCTGCTGGAATCGCTGCTTGCTGCCACGAGCATCGCGTTCACCACTACAATCCACGGCTACGAGGGGGCCGGTCGCGGATTCTCAGTGCGCTTCCGGGATCACCTCGCGGAGAGCGAGTACACCGTCACGGAACGGTGGCTCTCGGATCCGATCAGGTACGCGCCGGCCGATCCGGTCGAGGTGTGGTCGTTTCGGGCGCTGGGGCTCGACGCCGGCCCGCCGCCGGACCAGGTGGTCGCGGATGCCACCCCTGAGACGGTGCAGTACCGCAAACTCGATCCCGAGGCGCTACTCGACGACGAACACTTGCTGCGGGAGGTGTTCGGCCTCCTCGTGCTCGCCCACTACCGGACAGAGCCGAACGACTTTGCGCGGCTGCTCGACGCGCCGAACGTCTCCGTCCACGCGCTCTTGGCCGACGATCACGTCGTCTCTGTCGCGCTGTTGGCGCGTGAGGGCGGCCTCCCGGCCGACCTGCGGTCACGGATCTACGACGGCGAGCGCGTCCGCGGGAACCTGATCCCGGACCTCCTGACCAGTCAGCTCCGCGACGAAGCGGCTGGCGAGCCTGTCGGCGCACGCGTGATGCGCATTGCAACCCACAGTGCGGTCCGCGGGCGCGGCCTCGGGTCGCGGCTGCTGGCGGAGCTCCGCGAGCAGGCTGCCTCGACTGATCTCGACTGGATCGGCGTCGGCTACGGCGCGAGGCCGGAGCTGGTCCCGTTCTGGCGGAAAAACGGCTACGGCGCAGTCCATCTGGGCATCTCCCGCAACGAGCGGAGCGGCGAACACTCGGTCGTGATGCTCCACCCGCTCTCACCCACAGGTGAGCAGCTTCACAACCGCCACACGCGATGGTTCCTGCGGCGGTTCCCCGATACGCTGGCAAACGCGCTCTCGGAAATCGAGCCAGACAACGTCCGGGCTGTCTGCCGTTCGATCGACGGGACGCCGGCGTTCGAGCCGACAGACTGGGAGTGGCGGATCCTGGAGGGCATTCCCAGTGGAACGGCGATCTTCGACACTGCTCCGGGGCCCGTGACACTGCTCGCGTTCCGGTATCTGACCGACGGCTCCGTCGACGCTGAGGAGCGGCTCGCACCCCGCCAGGAGCGGCTGCTGGTTCGGAAGACGCTCCAGGCCCACCCGTGGGACGAGGTCGCGGCTGAGCTGGACTACGTGTCCGCCTCGGCGTGCATGCGTGCGCTCGGTGAGTGTATCGATCGGCTGCTGTCGCTGTACGGGCGCGAAACTGGGAGCGTGGGGGGACACTGACGGGGGATCAGCCTGAGCGCGAACCCGCCGAAGGATCGAAGTGACAGCGGCCAGTAGTGACGAGGCAAAGTCCCCATGGTGTCACTCCTCACGGCCCTCGTGATCGGGCTGCTCGTCGCCGGCGTCGGTGCGTACAGAGTTCCGAAGGTCCCCGGCCCGCTGGTGTCGCTGTCGGGCGTCTACCTCCACTGGTGGGACACCGGCTTCGCCGAACCGGGAACACTCACGCTGATCGTGCTCACGCTCGCTGGCCTGCTGGCAGTCTCCGGCGGGATCATCCGCCCAGTCGTGGTTTCGCGGGTCGGCGGCGTGGCGACGAAGTCCGCCGCGATCGGATCGTCAGTCGGTGCCGTTCTCTCGACCTTCTGGGGCACTGCGGGGTTCATCGCCGGCTTGATGGTAACCGTCTATATTCTGGAGTTTCTGCGCGGTCGCGACGCGCTGGGGAGCCTGAAGGCGGCGCTGGTGGTCGCGCTGGCCCGCCTCGCCGACAAACTGGTGACGATCCTCCTGACGGTCGCGATACTGGTCACGATGCTGCTCGTGATCTTCCTCTGATTGTGTTGCTGTGACTCGTGACCACCGAGCGTTTGTCAAAAGACAGCACGCTGCGGCGCTCGTTCAACACCTCAAGCAGGCTGCTGAACGGGAGCGTGACCGCGGTCGTGAGCCGATGGCTCGGCCTGCTGCCCTGTCTGCTGACCGCGGCAGGGACGCACCCACGGATAGGGCGTACTGGCAGTGGAACGATCACGACTGGACACCCGCCGCGTGTGGGGAACAGTCGCGGTCGCCTGACCAACCCAGCGTCAGCAAACCCGCACGTTCACAGCCGGGGTAATCGACTGACTGGATTACCCACGGAGGAATCTTCGCCCGTCAGGGCGGAGAGGAAGTCAAGCCGCTGCTGGCGGCCTACCAGAGCGCCGAACGTGACGACCTCCTGGAGTTCGAAGGCGGAGAGGTCGTCTGGCACTGGCCCAAAGACGGTGAGAGCGCATGACTGAGGACGCCGTCGATCCCGGGGATCTCTCGTGCCAGCGGGTCCGTCAAGTTAGTCCACATGCCGCGCAACATGTATACTGAGGGAGCTTGTACTGGCGTGTATGGCAACTGAAGAAGCCCCTGAAGAAACGAAAGTCAGCGACCGGGGAATGGTCACGATCCCGGCGTCCCTTCGCCGGCGTCTCGACATCGAGGCCGGCGACAAACTCCGGTGGGACATCGACGAAGAGGGGGATCTCTCTGTCGAGGTCGTGAAGCAGCGCTACGGTGCCTTCGACGACTTCGAGCCGGTCCCGATGGGTGGCGCCGGGTCTGAAACGCACGACCTCGCCGGCCACGAGGACGACCCCACGTTCTCAGAGAACAACTGATGGCGGTCGCAGTTGTCGATACGGGCGTTCTTATCGGGATGGCGGACGCCGACGATGAGTACCACGACACAGCTATGGAGATCGTCCATGAGATGGATCACGGCGACCTCCCGACGGGGCGAGTGACGAACTACATCGTCCTCGAAACCCTCAACTGGATACACAACCGGAAACGCCACGAGAAGGCCGTCGAGACCTACGAGCGGCTGAACCAGTCCGCCGGCTTCGAGGTACTCCACGCGGCACAGAAGGACTTCCCCAGCGCCGTCGACCTGTTCCAGACCTACGATGGGCTGTCGTTCGGGGACGCGACCATCGCCGCGTACATGCAGCGGGAGGGCATCGAGTACCTGTACTCTTTCGACGGCGACTTCGACACGCTTGACGGCATCACGCGGCTGGAAACGGCCGACAACCCGTTCAACTGACCGATGAGCGACGACACCGACGCGCTTGAGCAGGTGGCCGAGGCCGTCGAGGAGAGCTCCCTGTCCGACGAGGACGTCGAAGAGCTACGGGTACTGCTTGGCAAGCTCGAGGACGAACTCACTGTCTACCGCGACCTCGGAGACCTGTTCTCGCTTGGCGGCCGCGGCTACAAGCGGGTGATTCGCGCCCCTGACGCCGTCGGCTCCATCCGGCGGTACTTGGACTGGCGCGAGGAACAGCGCGAGGCGCTGGCTGAGGGCGAGAACGACCTTTAGAACACCGTGAGGGTGTCATAGAACTCTTCTCACACCGTGATGATAGTGCTTCCCGGATTGTCTTCGCGTTCGTAGTTGGTGATTGCGACGACGAGACGAAGACACAGGGCGAGAAGCTCGTGGGCTGTGACGGGTGGGGCTGCTGGCAGTGCCAAACTGCGGTTACTCCTATCCTCGGCCACTCATAGTGATTATTGTGACTGTTTACCGGGTCGACCGCACGCAGTACCGCGGTCGATCCCGGAACGACTCACAATAATCACTATCAGGAACCCCGACGTTATTTTTGCCGTGGGGGTTCCGTTGCGGGGTCAGCAGAGTTGGAGGTAGCGTTGTGCTTTCTGCGGTTGACCGACCGTCCGTCTCCAGGAGTGAAACCGTGCACAAAGCTTTTTGAAGCATCACCTGACGGCAAAACTATGAGTGAGCAACGCTCCGAATCGGAAGCGACGTTGACCGACGGCGTACTCCCGCCAATTCTGGGGGTCGCCTACCTCCTCGTCGGCGTCGGGCTGTTCGCCAGCCTGGCGATCGGCTCGATCACGCTGATCGCTGCCGTCCTCGTGGGGATCCTGGGCGTGATCCTCGTCTCCCTCGCGCTCGTCGTCTATCAGGAGGGGCTGGTGACCCCGAAGAACAAAATCATCGCTATCTTCGTCCTGCTGGCGATGGGCTTGCTGTTCGGTCTCTCGGAATTCACCGAGCTTCCCTCGGAAGTCGTCTTCGGAACGGTGTTCCTCGCCGGCGTGCTCGTTCCGCATCTTCTGATCGAATACACCGGGGTCGGAACCACGGCGGAGTAGCAGCTCCGGCGAGCGACATCATTAATACTGATTGTTGTGACTCGTTACCGCCGGGTACTCCTCATAGTGATTGTTGTGATTATTTTCGGAGTCGCATCGCATTTTTGGGAGCTTCACGGGCTGACACCGGAGTCTGATGGGTCGACAGCGGTAAAGAGTCACAACAATCACTATCAGACGCCAGTTTCGGGACGTGAAACCGCCGCTGTTGCGATGTGGTGGTGAAAATAATCACAACAATCAGTATAAGTCATCCTCCGGCGTACTCCCGAGTATGGAGTGTAGCGAGGAAGGCTGCGAGAGCGAAGCCACCTTCCAGCTGTACATTCCGTGGGCCGAGAACAGACGGGTCTGTGCCGGGCACGCGCGAGTCTACGGGCAGAAAGACGGGATCGTCGCGGATCCGCTGGCCTCGGCCGACGAGGAGCTGCCGGACGGCGCGAGCAACTAGAGCTTGGTCGCCATCATCACTTCGTCGACGTACGTGCCGTCGAGCTTGTAGTGGTCCTCCCGGACGGCCTCGACCTCGAACCCGCGCTCCTCGAGGAACTCGATCGCTTTCTCGTTGGTTGCCGGCAAGGCGTTCTCGATCTTCTCGAACCCGTGTTGTTTGGCCCACTCCAGGCCGCGCTCCAGCAGGTGGCTCCCGATGCCGTGGCCGCGGTACTCCTCCAGGACGCCGACCGTCAGCTGCGCGGTGTGGCTCAGCTTGTCCAGGTCCACGTGCCGGAGGTGGACCCAGCCGACCACCTCCGAGTCGACCGTCGCGACGAAGAAGATGCGCGACTCGATCTCGTTGTGCCGGAGCAACACGCCCTCGTTGTCGACCACGTCCGCGACGGTCTCTGCGCGGACGTACTCGCCGCTGCCGATCGCCTGCCGGATCGCACCGACGAGCCCGGTCAGGTCCTCCTCGCGAGCCTGCCTGATCGTAAAGGAGATGTCGTCAGTCTCGTACTCCTCTTCGGCCCCGGCCTCGTAGGCGATGCGGAGTTTGCCATCCCGCTCCTCGAGAATGTTGTCGCGCTTGAGAATCGCCACGTGGTGCCCGAACTGCCGGGCGTCCATGCCAAGTGCCGTCCGCACGTCATCCGGCCGCATCGCGCCGTTTCGTTCGACGTGCTCGTAGATGTCCCGCCGATCTTTGTGATCGAACGACGGCTTCTCCAGCCCTTCCATGCCCACTGGTACCACACGCCGATCCTTAATTGTTTGCGCGTCTTGGCCGGGATGTAGATCGCGCTACCCGAGCTGGCGCAACGACAGCGCCCCGGGATCGGCCGTCCACTCGATCACGAGCATGCGTCCGTCCACGCGCCAGTCCAGCCCCTGGGCGCCGTCGAACAGCGGGTTCTCCTCGGTGTAGGTGGTGATCGCCGACTCCTCGACATCGGCGTCCTCGACGAACACCTCGACGCGCGACGCCTCCACTGTTTCGTCGTCGAGCAGGATGCTGTACCCCCGTGCGACCGAGTCGGTGAACACGCCCCGTGCAGCGATCGTGTTCGTGATCCGCTGGTACCCCTCGAGCCAGAAGTTGTCGGTCGTATCGATCGTCTTCACGACGTCCGCGACTGCGTCGTCGGCCTCGTCATAGCTGTCAGCGTCGCCGTTGCCCGCGTCGATCACGCCCTCGACGATCGCAGTTCCATCGTCGGGGGTGCTGGCAGCGACGAGTCGGTCGCCGTCCAGCGCGCGGGCGCTCGCGCCGCCGCCGGCCTCGTAGACGTCGAACCCCTCGTACTCGCCGGCACCCGCGAACCCGTCCGATTCGAGGTTGGAGGCGAGCATCCCCTCGTCGAGGCCGTGCTCGACGGCGATGTAGCCCGCCTGGTCCGTCCCGCCGCTGGTGTACCGGGCGACGTCGTCCAGCCCCGGATCCGCCACCTCCCAGTCGAGAATCAGCGACTCGTACTCCTCGACGACCGAGGGGGTGAGACTGTCGCGGTACTCGGCGATCGTCGAGGGTGACGTCGAGAACGCCCGGTACCCCTCGACCTCGAACACCTCGGGTCCCGGGATCCAGTCCTCCGGCGCCCCGCCGTCGCTGTCGCCCACGCAACCGGCCAGGCCGACCGACGACGCCGCCGCTACGCCCGCCACGCCCGCCAGAAACGTCCGTCTCTCCATACCTGCTCTCAGCGATGTGCCGCTAATGAGTCTTCCCCAGAAATTATCAAATTCGAAGCCGGGAACGGGCGACAGCGCCACCCGTCAGGTCCTACGTCGCTATGGCCGCCGGTCACCGTCGCGGTCGGGCTACTCCTCGGGGTCGAACGCCAGCGACGCGGAGTTGATGCAGTAGCGCTTGCCGGTCGGCTCCGGGCCGTCGTCGAAGATGTGGCCCAGGTGACCCTCACAGCGGGCACAGACGACTTCCGTCCGGCGCATGCCGTGGCTGGTGTCGACGCGCGTCTCGATGTTGCCCTCGTCGAGGACGTCGAAGAAGCTCGGCCAGCCCGACCCCGAGTCGAACTTCTGCTCGGAGTGGAACAGCTCGTTGCCACAGCCGGCGCAGGTGAACACGCCTTCGTCCTTGACGTCCAGCAGGTCGCCGCTGAACCGCGGCTCGGTGCCCGCCTCCCGGAGGATTTCGTACTCCTCGTCGGTCAGTATCTCTTTCCATTCCTCCTCTCGCTCCGGAATACCGCGTTCCTGTTCGCTCATGATCTCGACGCATCGTACGAACTCGACACGTATAACTCGGCTGTTATACAGCCAGACGTGATTCACTCAAGCCATGCCGTCCCAACCCCCGTTGTTCGGGCCATGACACAGCCGATGGACTTCCTGGCACTGGACAGAGTCACGTCTGGCTGTATATCGCGCAGAGTACCGACAAAACCGCAGCGGGACGGCGCCTGCCGGGCCGGTCGGTGTTCCCAGTGTGGCGCAACAAACGACAGGCATACCTTTCTATGGGCTAACGCCCGGATATGCACACTGGCGTCGCCCTGCTGAACTTCGGAGAGCCGGCCGAGCCCGAGCGCGACCGGGTCGTCGACTACCTCGAACGGATCTTCTACGCCAACGCCGACCTGGAAGACGCCGACTCGGAGGACGCCGCCCGCGAGCGCGCCCGAAAGCTCGCCCAGCGGCGTGCGCCCGGGCTGCTGGAGGAGTACGAGGAGATCGGCGGCTCGCCACTGAACGAGCAGGCCCGCGCCCAGACGGAGGCCCTCGAAGCGGCGCTGGCCGACCGCGGGTACGACGTCACCACCTACCTCGGGATGCAGTACACCGAGCCGTTCATCGAGGACGTCGCCGAGCAGGCACACGCCGACGGCGTCGACCGCCTGATCGGCCTGCCGATCTACCCGCTGTGTGGCCCCTCGACGAACGTCCTGGCGCTGGACGAACTCGAGAGCGCCGTCGGGGACCTCGGCTGGGACCCCGAGTTCCGGCCGATCACCGGCTGGCACAAACACCCGACGTACAACCGCCTGCGTGCCGAGGCCATCGAGTCGTTCGCCGGCGAGCACGGCGTCGACCTCACCGCCGACGACACCGCGCTCGTGTTCTCCGCGCACGGCACCCCGAAACACTATCTGAAGGAAGGGAGTCGGTACGACATCTACGTCGAGGAGTACTGCGACGTCGTCTCCTCGCTTCTGGGCGTCCCCGGGTACCGCATCGGCTACCAGAACCACGAGAACCGCGACATCCCCTGGACGGAGCCGGAAGTCGAGGACCTGATCGGTGAGGTGGACGCCGACCGGGTGGTGGTCGACCCGATCAGCTTCCTCCACGAGCAAAGCGAGACGCTGTCGGAACTCGACATCGAACTCTCCGAGGAAGCCGACGAGGAAGATCTGGAGTTCTACCGCGTGCCGATCCCACACGACGACGAGCGCGTCCCCGAGGTGTTCGCCGACCTGGTCGAGCCGTTCGTCGCCGACTTCGAGCCGGAGTACTACCAGTTCCGGCAGTGTCAGTGTCGTGACGACCCGGGGACGATGTGTCTGAACGCACCGCGGGAGTGAGAGCGACCGATGACAGCAACAATGGACGCAACGACAGCAGACGGGGACGGCTCTGCCGGCGAGGACAGGGCGACGGTCGGCGTCGTCGGCGCCGGCATTACGGGGCTCGCACTCACCCACTACCTCGCCGAGCACGGCGTCGACAGCGTCACGTTCGAGGCGAGCGCCGAACCCGGCGGCGTCATCCAGTCCCGGCACGTCGACGGCCGCGTCCTCGAAGTCGGTCCACAGCGGATGCGCAAGACACCGGGCATCGCCGCCATTGCGGAGGACGTGGGTGTGGCCGACGATATCATCGAGGCCCGGGAGGAAGACCTGTACGTCTACGCGAACGGCGACCTTGGGAAGGCACCCCTCTCGATCGACGCGTTCCTGGAAACCGACCTCCTCTCGTGGCGCGGGAAGGCGCGGATGCTCGCCGAACCCCTGACCCGCGAAGGGATGGAAGCCGAGACCGCTGAGGGGCTGTTCGTCCGGAAGTTCGGCCGCGAAGCCTACGAGCGGTTCATCGGGCCGCTGTACGGCGGTATCTACGGCTCCGACCCCGCGCGGATGCCCGCGGCGTACGCGCTCGAAGGGCTGCTGGAACGCGAACGCGAGGCCGGGAGCTTCCTCGCCGCCTTCCGCCAGCGCGTCGGCACGGGCCAGGAGTCCCCGCCGATCACGTTCCGCGAGGGCAACCAGCAGCTCCCCGAAGCGATCTACGCCGCCCACGCCGACCGGATCGAACTGGAGACGCCGGTGACTGACGTCACGCCGCTCGGGGCGGGTGCAGGGGGGGCGGGTGCAGGGGGGCCGGACCACGACGGACCCTACGTACTGGAGACAAGCGAGGGGGCCCACCAGGTCGATCACGTCGTCGTCACCACGCCGGCGAGCGTGGCCAGCGACCTCCTGTCGGGCATCGCGGACGGCGCCGAGGGGCTCGACGGCCTCCTGTACAACCCGCTCGCGCTGGTGTTTCTCGAGTCAGCCCACGAGCGGACGGGCAAGGGGTACCAGGTGGGCTACGGCGAGGACCTGCACACCCTCGGCGTCTCCTGGAACGGCCGGATGTTCGGCCGCAACGGCGTCCAGACGGTATTCCTTGGCGGGATGCACGAACCGGAGCTGGTCGAGGAGCCCGACGACCGGCTGGCTGCAATCGCCCGCGAGGAGTTCGAGCGGGTGATGGGCGCCGGGGCGTCGGTGATCGACGTCGCCCGCCTTGACGTCGGCTTCCCCGCCTGGGACCAGTCCTGGTGGAACCTGGAGAACCTCGACACCCCGGCTGGCGTCACGCTCGCGACCAACTACACGGCCCGGATGGGGATCCCGAGCCGCGTCCGCGAGGCCAGAGGGATCGCCGAACGGCTCGCCGAGGGAGCCGCAAGCGAGTCGGCGGACGCCCTCGCGGCAACTGCCGACGACTGATCGGCGTCCAGAACTGATACTGTCGGACGTGAGTACGTGGAGATTTCCACCCCGGGAGCCGACGCGGGTCAGTGTCGCCGAACCTGCCGTCACCGCTCGTGGATCCGCATCGTCATCTCCTGGCGCGGGTGCATCGTCAGCGACGGCGAGAGTTCGAGCGGCGTCTCCCCCTCGAACTCGAGGCGGTACTGGCTGAGGACCGTCGCGAGGATCAACTGGGCCTCCAGCATCGCGAGGTGCTTGCCGATGCAGTGGCGCGGCCCCCCGCCGAACGGGAAGAACGCGAACCGCGGACGGCCCGCCCCGCGCTCGGGGCTGAACCGCTCCGGGTCGAAGCTGTCGGGGTCCTCCCAGAACCGCGACGACCGGTGGACGCCCCACTGTGGGAGCATCACGGACGCGTCGTCGGGAACGGTGTAGCCACACAGCTCGACGGGCTCGTCGGGCGTCCGGAACAGCGCGAACACCGGCGGGTACAGCCGCATCGCCTCGTCGATCACCCACTCGAGGTACTCGAACTCGCGGACGTCGGCCGCCGTCGGCTCCTCGCCGTCGAGCTGCTCGTCGACCTCCGCCTCGACGCGCTCGCGGACCTCCGGGTGCTCCGAGAGCAGAAACAGCGTGTACGTCAGCGTCAGCGCGGTCGTGTCGTGACCCGCCAGCAGTATCGTCATCATCTCGTCGCGGAGCTGCTGGGCGGACTGCTCGCCGCGCCCCTGTGCGCGCAACAGCACCGAAAGGAAGTCCATCGGCCCGTCGTCGCCCGACGGGTCGCCCTCAGTCCCTCGCCGGCGCTCGATGATCTCGTCGAGTACGTCGTCCAGCGTCTCGATGGCGGCCTCGTACTCGGCGTCGCCGGGCATCGGCACCCAGTCCGGCATCGCAAAGCGCAACGGCTCCGGCTCGAACCGCCGCCCCAGCGGTTCGAGCTGTGACTGGACGGTGTCGATGCGCTCGGCGGGGAGTTCGACGCCCATCATCAGGTCGAGGATCACAGAGAGGGTGACGCGTGCCGTCTCCAGTTCGGCGTCCACGGTGCTCCCGGGCGTCCAGTCGTCGGTCATCGCCGTCGCGTGGTCGGTGATGCGGTCGGCCATCCCCAGCAGCCGGCGCATGCTGAACGCCGGCTGTGCGAGGTCGCGCTGGCGTTGCCAGGTCTCGCCCTCGCTCAGCAACAGCCCCTCGCCCAGCAGTTCACCCAGCGCCTCGCCCTGGAACTCGGGCTTGGAGAACTGGTCGGCGTCCGAGACCAGGATCCGCTCGATGGCGTCGGGATCGGTCACCAGGTACGTCGGGATCGGTCCCATCTCGAACCGCGAGATGTCGCCGTAGCTCTCCTCCAGCGCCGAGATGAAGGCGAACGGATCGTCCGCGTACCGGCGACCCGATCCCAGCACCGGCTCCCCGGTCGGGCCGGGCGGTGTGTCGGCCATGGCGCGACTTCCTGCCGACCGGGGACGATCGAGCAGCGGCCAACTCCAATCCATCCCGACACCGGAGCCCGGATCCGCCGTCTCGAATGGACGGTCACGGACAGGAGGAATGACCGACTCGGAATAGTGCACGACGCCGCCTGTGTCGTCCACACCGGTCAGTGCTGGCGAAATCTTCGGGGACAGAAAGAATCAAACAGCCGGAACGAGGACTGTAAGTATGGCAATCGATGACACAGTCACGGTCGAGGACGTCATGGCGTCGCCAGTCGAGACGATCAGCGCCGACGCCAGCGTCAGCGATGCGGCACACGCGATGCGCGAGCACAACATCAACTCGCTGCTGGTACCGGGGTCGGAGATGGGGATCGTCACGAGCACCGACGTCATGGATACGGTCGCGGCGGGCCACAGCGCCACCGACACTGCCGTCTCGGAAGTGATGACCGCTCCCGTCGAGTCAGTGACGGCGGACCTCGAGATGGACGAAGTCGCGGCGATGATGACCACCTACGGCATCAGCCACCTGCCGGTCCGGGACCAGCACGGCGACTACGTCGGGATGGTCTCCTCGACGGACATCCACGAACTCATGGCCGACACCACGGTCAGCCAGTAGGCCCTGGGGAGTCGCCATCGGAGGGACATCAATCCCAGGAGAACGCTTTCGCGGTGTCGACGAACGCCTCGACGGATTCGACGGGGGTGTCCTTGTCGACGCCGTGGCCGAGGTTGAGGATGTGGCCCCGTGGCCCGGCAGCCTCGATGACCTCCCGCGTGCGCTCGCGGACGAACGACGGGTCGCCGAAGAGGTACGAGGGGTCGAGATTCCCCTGGACCGGTCGGTCGCCGAGTCGCTCGCGGGCCTGTCCAATCTCGACGGTCCAGTCCAGGCCGATCACGTCCGCGCCCGTCGCTTCGAGTTGCTCCAGGCGGCCGTTCATCCGCCGGACGAACACGATGCTCGGCGCGTCGAGGTCCGCCAGAATCCGGCGGTGTAGCGGCAGCAGGAACTCCCGGTAGTCGGCCGGCGAGAGCGTCGCGGCGTAGGTGTCGAACAGCTGGACGACGTCGGCGCCGTGGTCGATCTGGAACTGGAGGTACTCGCGGACGACATCGGCGAACGCCGCGAGTAGCGTGCGGAACGCCTCGGGGTGGCGGGCGCGGAGTTTCCGCAGCGGCAGGTGTGTCCGGCTCGGCTCGCCGGCGACGGCGTAGGAAGCGAGCGTGAACGGGCCGCCCGCGAAGCCGATCAGCGCCGTCTCGTCGCCGACCCGCTCGTCCAGGCGGTCCAGGAGCTCGCCGACGTAGCTGATCTCCTCGGCGACGTCGCCGGGCTCGCGGTCGACGTCGTCGGGCCCGCTGACGGGGTTTTCGACAACCGGGCCGACGCCGCTCTCGATACGGTAGTCGAACCCAAGCGGTTCGAGGACAGTCAGGATGTCCGAAAACATCACCAGCCCGTCGGGGCGGTAGTACTCCCAGGGGAGGAGGGTGATCTCCGCGGCGACCTCCGGCGTCTTGATCGCTTCGAGGAAGGAGTAGGCGTCGCGGATCTCGCGGTACTCGGGGATATGGCGGCCGGCTTGCCGCATCAGCCAGACCGGCGGGCGCTCCGTTCGCTCCCCGCGGGCAGCACGGACGAGGAGGTTCTCCATCGGTGAAGGGTTCTCCCCGCGAGCGTTAAGCATTTCGTGTTATACACCCGGGCCGAGTCGTAATTTTGGGCCAGTTTGAACAACCATTTAACTGCTCGTTGGAAAATACGCGTATGGCCGCGCCGAGAATTCTCATCCTTGGACCGCCCGGCGCAGGGAAGGGGACACAGAGCAGCAACATCGCCGAGGAGTACGTCGTCTACAAGGGCGAGTACGAGGTCGCTGTCGAGGAAGTGGAGGAACCGGAAATCGAGCATCCGAACGACGTGATCGTCGACATCACGACATCGTGCATCTGCGGGTCGGACCTGCACATGTACGAGGGGCGGACAGCAGCCGAGTCGGGGATCGTCTTCGGCCACGAGAACATGGGCATCGTCTCCGAAACCGGGGACGCCGTCTCGACCCTCGAGGAGGGCGACCGCGTCGTGATGCCGTTCAACGTCTCCTGTGGGTTCTGTCAGAACTGCGAGGAAGGGTACACCGGGTTCTGTACCAACGTCAACCCCGGGTTCGCCGGCGGCGCGTACGGCTACGTCGCGATGGGCCCGTACCCGGGCGGACAGGCGGAACAGCTCCGGGTCCCGTACGCAGACCACAACGCGCTGAAACTGCCCGAGGGACGGGAGCACGAGGACGCCTTCTCGCTGCTCGCGGACATCTTCCCGACGGGCTGGCACGGGACGCGGCTCGCGAACCTCAAGCCCGGCGAGTCGATCGCCGTCTTCGGGGCCGGACCGGTCGGACTGATGGCCGCCTACAGCGCCAAACTCCAGGGCGCCTCCGAGATCTACGTCGTCGATCAGGTGCCGAGCCGGCTGGAACTGGCCGAGGACAACTGTGACGCACACACGATCGACTTCCGGGAGGGCGACCCGGTCGAACAGATCAAGGCGGAACACGGCGGCGAGGTCGACAAGGGCGTCGACGCCGTCGGCTACCAGGCGACCGACCCCGACGACGTCGACGAGGACACGGACAGCTTCGCGTACGACCCTGCCAAGGAAAACCCGGCGGTCGTGATCAACAACCTCATCCGGGTTGTCCGGCCGACGGGCGAACTCGGCATCCCCGGACTCTACGTCCCGGAAGATCCCGGCGCGCCGGACGAAATGGCCGCACAGGGCCGGCTCGGCATCGACTTCGGCCTCCTGTTCGAGAAGGGCCAGGCGCTGGCGACCGGCCAGTGTAACGTCAAGTCGTACAACCGCTACCTGCGGGACATGATCATCGAGGGCCGCGCCGACCCCTCCTGGGTCGTCTCCCACCGGGTCGACCTCGAGGACGCCCCCGAGATGTACGAACGCTTCGACAACCGCGAGGAAGGCGTCACGAAGGTCCTGCTGGAGCCGTAAGGGCTACTGGGACACCGGGGAGCGACACCCGGCTACGCACGGGCGGCCCAACCACACGAACGCTTTTTTCCTGCGTCTCACGTGCGGAGCCACGCCGTCGGATGCTCGGCACGGAGGTGCTGCTGGTACTGTTCGACCAGTTCGGGGTAGGAGTCCGCGACGGCGGACCAGTCACAGTGGGTACAGCCTCGCTCGACCACGTCAGATCCGTCCCTGACGTAGCCGCCTCGTCGTCGTCGGCTCATACCATATCGATCCAGTTGGGTTTATTAGCCGGTCTGTCCGGATCAACCTGTCGCTGACCCCGACGTAGACGGATAATCTCAGTTTTCCGGGCCCGGAAGTTGGTCACCTCGAAAGCTCGACCGACGGAGGAGCGGGGCCAGGACAACAGTATCCGAGATGATAGGAACCGGGAGGGCTAATACGTCGACCCGCCAACTACTGGCCATGTGCAAGTACTGCAACTGGGCCTTCCACGACGGCTGGGGGGAGCTGCTGGAGTACGACGACGTCTATCAGGACGTGATGGGAGGCGCGGCAGAAACGGAGTCGACGCACGGCTTCCACGACTCCTGGGACGACCTGCAGGACGAACTCGAAATCTGAACCGTGCTACTCGACGCGGAGGGGGAACGGATCCGTCTCCACGTCGGCCGACTCGCCCTCCTCGAGCAGACAGGCGTCGAGAGCGCCCCTGATCTCCGCCTCGTCCATCTCGCGGCCGATGAAGACGAGGCGTGTCCGGCGTTCGTCGTCGGGCCCCCACTCGCCGATCGGGCCGGCCTGCACCGCGGGCCCCGCCTGGCTCATTCCGATGACCTCCGCCCGGTCCGCAACGGAACAGACCCCCTTCGAACGGACGACGTCACCGCCCCACTCCTCGATCCAGTCGGCGAACCGTTCGGGGTGGAACGGCCGCTCCGACCGGTAGACGAACGAGGAGACGCCGTGGCGGTCCGCGGCGTGCTGACCAGGCCCGTGGGTGTGGGTGTGGCCGTCACCGTCGCCCTCCCCCTCGCCGTGCGCGGCGTGGTCGTCAGCCCCCTCCTTCGCCAGGTGGCGCTTCCAGCCCTGGGAGCGTTTCGCTTCCGCGAAGTCGAACCGCCCGGTGCCGAGCACGACGTCGGGATCGACGTCGCTGTAGGTCGTCCGGATCCGCTCCGCCCGCGGCTGCAGTTCCGCGACGACGGCCTCGATCTCGTCGAGTTCGTCCTCGGGGACCATGTCGCACTTGTTGAGCAGGAGGACGTCACAGAACTCGATCCCCTCGACGAACACCTCGCTGAGCGGCCGCTCGGCGTCGCTCCCGTCGCCGGGCAGGGGTTCGTCAGCGTCGAACTCCTTCCAGAACCCGTACGTGTCGAGGACGGTCACCATCGTGTCTAGCCGGAACTGTTCGGTCGGATCGACGTCGCTGTCGTCGGTCCCTTCGAGGAACACCTTCGCGACCGGGATGGGTTCGCTGATCCCCGAGGACTCGACGAGCAGGTAGTCGAACTCCCGCAGCTCGGTCAGGCGCTGGGCCTCCGCGAGGAGGTCGCCCTGCAACCGACAGCAGATACACCCGTTGGAGAGGTCGATGATCCCCTCGTCGTCGTTCTCGCGGGCGATCAGGTCGGCGTCGATGTTGATCTCGCCCATGTCGTTGACGATGACTGCCACGCTGTACCCCTGCTGGTTCGACAGCACGTGATTGACGAGCGTCGTCTTCCCCGCACCCAGATAGCCGCTCAATACCGTCACCGGGATCTCGGGTTCTGACTGCTCCATACGGTGAATCCATCGGCTACACACTGAAAACGCTGTTGTCGGATCACTTATCAAATTCCGGCGACAGGCGTGCTCCCGGGGATCGGCCGGTCGGAAGCGCCGCCTCGACGTAAGAATGGCCGGGTTTGGACAACCATTTAACTGCCCGTTGGAAAATACGCGTATGGCCGCGCCGAGAATTCTCATCCTTGGACCGCCCGGCGCAGGGAAGGGGACACAGAGCAGCAACATCGCCGAGGAGTACGGCCGAGAATTCTCATCCTTGGACCGCCCGGCGCAGGGAAGGGGACACAGAGCAGCAACATCGCCGAGGAGTACGGGGTCGAGCACGTCACGACCGGCGATGCGCTGCGGTCGAACAAGGAGATGGACATCAGCGAGTACAACCTCGAGTACGACACGCCGGGGGAGTACATGGACGCTGGCGACCTGGTGCCGGACGTGGTCGTCAACGCCATCGTCGAGAAGGCGCTGTCGGAGGCCGACGGGTTCGTCCTCGACGGCTACCCTCGCAACCTCGACCAGGCGGAGGAACTCGAAGGGATGACCGACCTGGACGTGATCCTCTCGATCGACGTCTCCCGCCCGGAACTGATCGAGCGACTGACGGGCCGCCGCGTCTGTTCGGACTGTGGCGAGAACTACCACGTCGAGTTCGACCCGCCGGAGGAGGCGGGCGTCTGTGACGTTTGCGGCGGCGAACTAATCCAGCGTGAAGACGATCAGCGGGAGGCTGTCGAGAACCGGCTGGACGTCTTCGAGGAGAACACCGCGCCCGTGATCGAGCACTACCGGGATCACGGGGGGTTCGTCGAAATCGACGGCGAGCAGGCGCCCGACGAAGTCTGGGCGGACGTCGACGCCGCGATCCGGGAGCACGCGGAGCTGTGAGCCCCGCGAGCACCGGCGGGGACGGACCACGGATCGGGAGTAAAAAGTTCATAACGGTTGGCCGTACTACATACACCAGATGCCTCGCACCGCACGGAAGGTAGACGAGCTCGCCGAGGAGGGCGAGCACATGACCGACGCCCTCGGGACGGTGCTCACCGTCGCCGAGGAGCAGGGAACGGTCACCTGGAGCGACGTCAGCGACGACATCTCCAGCGGCGAGTGGGGCCGGCTCATCGAGAAGGGCCTGCTCGTCGACGCCGGCGGCGACGGGTTCGTCCTCGACGACCCCGACGGGGTCAGGGACGCTCTGGACGACGCCGACCCCGCGGACTCCGGTGACGACGACCTCTCATGGACGATCTACGACAAGATAGCCGCGCTGACGGTCGTCGGGATGTTCGCCGGGTACGCGTTCTCCTCGGTCCGGTCGCAGATCGGCGGCGTGATCGACCTCCTGCTGGGGCCGCTCCGCGAGTTCCTGCCGTTCTACCTCGTGATCATGGTGCTCGCGATCCTGACGGGCGTGTTCTCGACGTTCCTGCAGGACAACCTGATGAACACGGACGTGATGGGCGACTACCAGGAGAAGAGCAAGGAGCTCAAGGAGCGCCGCAAGAAGGCCAAGGAGCGCGGCGACGACGAGGAGCTCGAACGGATCCAGGAGGAGCAGATGGAGATGATGAGCGAGAACCTCGGCGTGTTCAAAGCGCAGTTCCGTCCGATGGTCTGGATCATGACGCTGACGATCCCGGTGTTCCTCTGGATGTACTACGTCGTCCGGGACCACACCGTCGAGGCGGCGCTGGATCCGGTGATCATCATGCCGCTGGTGGGCGAGATCAGCGGCTGGCAGGTCGGCGTTTTCGGGCCGTTCCAGGCCTGGCTGCTGTGGTACTTCATCTGCTCGCTCGGGTTCACCCAGATCCTCCGGAAGGCGATGAACGTCCAGACGTCGCCGACGAGCTGACCGACTGCCGGCCCGCTGGCCCGCCGGCGGAACTCGCAACCTCTTTTACCCCCTCACACGCACCTAGCGTAATGTTGATTACTGTCTCCGGCCCGGCAGGCAGCGGGAAGACAACGCTCGCCGCCGCCCTCGCTGACCGCCTGGGCTACGAGCACGTCTCCGGGGGGGACATCTTCCGTGAGATCGCGGCCGAGCGCGACCTGACGCCGCTGGAACTGAACCGCCTGGCCGAGGACGACGACGGGATCGACCGGGACCTCGACCGGCGGCTCCGGTCGGTCGCGAAGGAGCGCGACGACCTCGTGCTCGAATCCCG
Organism: Halobacteriales archaeon SW_10_66_29; assembly: GCA_003022845.1. Taxonomy (GTDB): domain Archaea; phylum Halobacteriota; class Halobacteria; order Halobacteriales; family Haloarculaceae; genus Halovenus. The sequence goes on from PXSF01000096.1 coordinate 23,720, forward strand.
GCTCGCGGGCTGGATGGCCGGCGAGTACGCCGACCTCCGTCTCTGGCTCGACGCGCCCCTGGACGTGCGCGTCACCCGCATCGCCGACCGCGAGGACAAGTCCGTCGAGACGGCCCGCGAGGAGACCCAGGCACGCAGCGAGAGCGAGGCACTCCGCTACGAGGAGTACTACGGGATCGACATTGCGGACCTGCGCATCTACGACCTGGTGGTCAACACCGCCCGCTGGAGTCCCGACGGCGAACGACAGTTCATCCTCGAGGCCGTCACGGCGTACGAACCGGCCAGCGACGAGGGACAGACGCCCGTGACTGGCGTCAGTTACGAGTTCGAGTGACGCGCCGATGACGCTCCGCGACCCACCCGGGGACCGATCGCCCGCCGCCCTGCTCCCGTTCGGCCTCGTCAACCTGGACAAGCCGCCCGGGCCGTCGGCCCACCAGGTCGCGGAGTGGGTCCGGGAACTCACCCGGGACGCGCTCGCGGACCGGCAGGAGAGCGATGCTCTGGATGGTGCCGACAGCGCCGGACACCCCCCGGCGCTCGTCGACCGCGTCGCGCACGCGGGCACGCTGGATCCGAAAGTCACCGGCTCGCTGCCGCTCATGCTCGGGGACGCCACCAGGCTGGCGCAGGTGTTCGACGACAGCCGGAAGGAGTACGTCGCAGTGCTGGAACTCCACGGGCCGCCGCCCTCGGACTTCGAGGCCATCGTCGCCGAGTTCGAGGGTGAAATCTACCAGAAACCGCCGCGCAAGAGTGCCGTCAGGCGGCAGCTCCGCGTCCGCGAGATTTTCGAACTCGACGTCATAGAGCGCCGGGAGCGGCAGGCACTGTTGGGGATCCGCTGTGAATCCGGCACCTACGTCCGGAAGCTGTGTCACGACATCGGGCTGGCGCTGGGCACCGGCGCGCACATGGGTGACCTCCGACGGACCGCTACCGGGACGTTCGACGACACGACGCTGGTGACGATGGAGGAGTTCGTCGACGCGCTGGCGTTCTGGGTCGAGGACGACGACCCCGAGCCGCTGGAGGCGGTCGTCGACCCTGCCGAGCGGGCGCTGGTGACGTTGCCGCGGGTGACCATCGCGCCCAGCGCCGCTCGCGAGGTCGCGCAGGGAGCGCCAGTGTACGCCCCCGGCGTGATCGACGTCGCGCCGGCGGAGGGCGGGGGCGGAGAACCGACCGACGATGCGCTGGTCGCGTGCTACACGCCCAACGGCGCGGCGGTCTGTCTGGGCCGTCTCGTCGGCGACCCGGACGCCGACAGCGGGACAGTGGTGGATCTGGAGCGCGTGCTGGTCTAATCCCTCCCGGTCAGGAGGTCGTCTTCCTTCTGAAACGAACTGTTGTCGTCCGTCTCGCATTTCATCCCCGACACCACCGAACCGAAGGGCTTAATCCCGGCAGCATCCTCTCGCCAGATGCGGGACCGTGGGGTAGCGGTATCCTCGGCGCATGGGGTGCGTCGGACCTGAGTTCGAATCTCGGCGGTCCCACTACACATCCGCCGGGATGGATATTACTGGCAGTTCAGACCCTACTGAGTCAAATTTCTGCGCTGCCAGTGTGGGATAAAGTCGCGGGGTTTAAGTAGGAGGTGGGCGGCCGTGCCGAGTCGGTCGCAGTTCGGTTCGGCCGCCGATCGCGAGGAGTTCCCCCGTCTGCGGTCGGATATCGGCGAAGACGATCCGCTGTATCATCCGAAGCTCGGGGCGCTGTTCCGGAAGAATCACAACCCCAGACTATTCTTGATTGCTCGATCAATCGCAGGTATATGAGAAGCCGGAACAGACCCAATATTTCTTTTAATACGTCGATCGATATCAACAACGCGTATTTGGCTCAGATCGGCTACAGAGTCTTGATCAAGTGGCGAGTTTGCAGCCTTCACTTCTACTTCAAACGGATAAATATCAGTCGGATCATATTTTGTCGTGAACGGCGCAACAATCGTTGTCGGAGAATACTGATTTCCGACGTCATTCTGAATAATCACACAAGGGCGGTTTGATCCCTTTTGCTCACTCCCCTGTGTTGGATTCAAGTCCACAATAACGATATCCCCACGCCGAACGCTGTCACTCATTCGCTCCACTCGGGGCTATCACCGAGCCGGTCTGTTGCCTCCGAAGACGCCACTTCCATTTCCTCAGCAAGTCGCTTTGATCGTTCCGCCCGTTGCTTGTACCCCTCAGCGAGATATTCCTCATCGGTGGGGGGCTGAATTACAATCAAATCCCCTTGCTCAGTGAATTCGATTTCATCCCCTCCTTTGATCCCCCATTCTTCACGGAACTCTTTCGGGATTGTGACCTGACCGCGTTCGCCCACCTTTCGCTTGTGGTCAGACATATGGATTCATATTTTTTTCATACCTATATTGGTTTCGGGAGTTGTAGCTAAACGGGGGCGAAATCCCCACGAGAGGGCAGTGACGGAATCACGTCGAACGTGGTCACCGACGCGGCGCCGGCGGCACAGCCGAATCGTACCGCCTCCTCGGGCGTCGCTCCTTCGGCGAGTGCCACGGCGAACGCACCGTTGAAGGCGTCGCCCGCTCCGGTCGTGTCGACCACCTCGACGTCCGGTGCGGGAATGCGGACGCGCTCGGTACCGTCGGCGAGGAGTGCGCCGTCGCCGCCGAGCGTCAACACGACTGTCCCGACGCCGAGGTCGCGCAGTTCGGTACTCAGGGT
>PXSF01000097.1 GCA_003022845.1 Halobacteriales archaeon SW_10_66_29
GGCGCTTCATGCGACAGCACGACATCCCGGGCTGTCCCGACTTCGAGACGTTCGACGACCGCGAAGCGGCCTGCGAGTACATCGATTCCTACGAGGGCGATCTCGTGGTCAAACCGGCCGGCCTGACCGGCGGCAAAGGCGTCCGGGTCGTCGGCGACCAGGTGACTGCCGAGGAGGCCAAGGAGTACATCCGCGAGTCCGACTACGACAGGATCGTCCTGGAGGAACGGCTGATCGGCGAGGAGTTCACCGTCCAGGCGTTCGTCGCGAACGGACAGCTCCGCGTGACGCCAGCGGTCCAGGATCACAAACGTGCCTACGAGGGAGACAAGGGGCCGAACACCGGCGGCATGGGGTCGTACAGCGATGCCGCACTCGAACTGCCGTTCATGACCGAGAAGGAGTACATGGAAGCGGTAGATGTCCTCAGGGAGACCGTCAACGCACTCGACGGGTACAAGGGCGTCCTCTACGGCCAGTTCATGCTGACGGCCGAGGGCGTGAACGTCGTCGAGTTCAACGCACGCTTTGGCGACCCGGAGGCGATGAACACGCTCCCGGTGATGGGGACGGACCTGCTCGACGTGCTGGTGGCCGCCCGCGAGGGCGAGTCGCTCCCGAAGTTGCGGTTCAGCCGCGAGGCGACCGTCTGCAAGTACGCCGTCCCCGATGGGTACCCGACGAATCCGGCGGGCGGGACCCGCATCGACATCGACGAGGAGAGCGCCGGCGACGCCCTGCTGTACTACGCGAGCGTCGAGGAGCGCGACGACGGCGTCTACACCACCACCTCGCGATCGTTCGCAGTCGTCGGGGTCGCCGAATCCATCACGACGGCGGAGGAGACCGCCGAGGAGGCGATCGCCGCCGGCGGGTCGGGGCTGCGGGTCCGCCACGACATCGGCAAGCCCGAACTGGTCCAGCAGCGCATCGACCACATGGCGGAACTCCGTGGCGAGTGACGGCAGTGGTCGACGATGAGTGACAGCGGCAGTCCGGACCGCCGGGATCGGACGACTGTTCACGCGCGGACCGGGCCACATAACTCACTGCATGAGTGGTACACGATCCGCAACCCACTCAGGGTCGCGATCCAGTACGCCGTGGTGCTGATCTGCCGGGTGTCCCCCAGTCTCACGCTGAAGCGCATGCTGTACCGCGCGATCGGGATGGAGGTCGGCGCGGGGGTCGCCTGGGGGCTGGAGGCCACGCCGGACGTGTTCTGGCCGCAGCTGATCACCGTCGAGGACCACGCCGTCATCGGGTACGACGCGACGATCCTCTGTCACGAGTTCCTCGTCGAGGAGTACCGGACCGGCGAGGTCGTGATCGGGGAGGGTGCGATGATCGGCGCGGGCGCGGTCGTCCTTCCCGGCGTGGAGATCGGCGAGGGGGCGCGGGTCGCTGCGAACTCGCTGGTCACCGAAGACGTGCCCCCCGGCACGACCGTCGCCGGCGTCCCTGCGACCGAGACCTCCATGGAACAGTCCGGAGAGTAGCACCCGCTTTCGGCTGTTGACGGGACTACGGGTCGGGGAGACGGGGAGTACCCCCCACATTCTTTTATTAGTCGTGCGTAGAGTTGGAATCGTGCGCCGTTGACGGTGCGGGAGGAGGACGTTTCAGGACACATGCACGAGCTGTTCGAGGTTCCGACACTGCTGGTGCAGGTCGTCGTAGCGATAGCGACCGGCGGACTGATCGGGCTCGAACGCGAGCGGCTTCCAGCCCGGAAGTACGCCGGCCTGCGGACGCTCGCGCTGCTGTGCGGCGCCGGCCCGGTCGTGGTGTACGTCGGCCAACTCGACGGCAGTTCGGCGATCCTGGGGCTATTCCTGGGGATCTACCTCGTCCTCGCCGCGGCGGTGGCGCTGTCAGTGGTGCTGATCCGCTTCTCGCTGGAGGAGGCCGACATCGGGTTCACCACGTCGGTGACGGTGTTTCTCGTGGGGTTGCTCGGGGTTCTCATCGGCTACGAACGGTACTTCGAGTCGACCTCGATCGTGATCATCGCGGTGCTGGTGCTCGCCGAGCGCGACCGCCTGCACAGGTACGTCGACAGCCTCTCCGACCAGGAGCTGCTGGACACGCTGAAGCTCGGCGCGCTCGTGTTCATCCTCTACCCGATCCTGCCCTCGGAGCCGATCGACCCCTACGACGCGGTGGTCCTCCAGGACGTGCTCCTGTTCGTGATCTTCGTGCTGTTGATCCAGTTTGCGGCGTACCTCTCGATGGCACAGCTCGGGGGCTCGCGCGGGCTGGCCGTGACCGGGCTGCTCGCCGGCGGGGCGAACTCCTTTGCGGCCGCGGGCGTGCTCGCTCGGCTGGCCAAGCAGTCCCGCGAGGCCGTGACTGCAGCGTCGTTCGCGCTGCTGCTCGCGACGCTGACGATGATCCTCCGGAACGTCGGCATCGCGGTCGCGCTCGCGTACCCGATCCTCTGGACCGTCTCGGCCCCCGCGGCGGTGATGGTGGCGGTGACGCTGGCCGCTGCCGGGCTGGTCTGGTGGAACGGCGAGACCCACGAGGAGTTCGACATCGACCTGGATTCGCCGTTCTCGTTCCGGGCCGCCGCGAAGTTCTCGGTCGCCTACATCGCGATCCTCCTCGTCTCGGTCGGCGGCGAGGAGGTCGCCGGCGATATCGGCCTGTACGCCACCGCCTTCGCAGGGGGGCTGATCTCCTCGGCCGCCGTCTCGGTGACGGCCGCCACGGTGTTATCCAACGGCGGCGTGGGGGCACAGGCGGCCGCGGGAATGGTCCTGCTGGGCATCGCCGCCAGCCTCACCTCGAAGATCGTACTCGTCGAGTGGGTCAACGACGAAATGCGGTCCCGGGCGGCCGCGCCGATGGTCCTGATCGGTCTTGCTGGGCTGGGGACGTTCCTCGTGGTCGTCATGGCGATGTAAACTACCCCGCCCTACCGCTCGCTTCGCTCGCGCTTGAGGACGGAGGCTCCGCGCTACCGCTTGCTGTATACGTCCTGCTTGCAGCGCCGGGTTCCACAAAAGCGAGAGAAATTTTACACTCCGGCAGGTACGGTCAGGTATGGACTACGACGACATGCTCGAACGGGGGATCGAGGAGACGCCCGACATCGATTCGAGTCCCGGTCGGTTCGAGGTCCCGGACCCGGACGTTCGACAGGAGGGTCACGCGACGGTGTTCGAGAACTTCCAGCAGGTCTGTCGCGACCTCGGTCGGGAGGACGCCCACCTGCTGGGGTTCCTCCAGGACGAACTGGGAACCAGTGCCCACATCGACGAGAGCAAGCGCGCCCGGCTAACGGGGGAGTTCGACCACGGCCGGATCAAAGACGCCGTCGACGCCTACACCGACCGCTACGTGCTGTGTTCGGAGTGTGGGCTGCCGGACACGGAACTGGACCGCGAACAGGGCGCGGAGATACTGCGCTGTACGGCCTGCGGGGCGCAGTCGCCGACGTAGTCACCCGAGCTGCTTCAGCGTGTTGAGGTCATGTTCTGTCCGCATAAACTCGGAGAGCGGCCGGCTCGCGTGACAGTTCGGGCAGTGAAAGGTACGGGCAGCCTCCGGGAGCTCGCCGGGCTTCGTTTGCCAGTCTTTCCCACACTCGGGACAGAGCAAGCGCACGTGGGCTTCTTCCATGCGTCTCAGTACCACACCCGGCACCGTCAAAAAGGTTTGCGTCGGATCTCGGCGCCTCCAACGGCGAGCACGCTTGCGGTCCTCCAGGCGCCGCGTTCGCTGTCGAATTCATACTGGTGGCTGTAATTCTTTTACTCACCAGTCTCTGCTATCTGCGGAGACAGACCCGTTCCGCCTGGATTCTCAATTCGAGTGTTCACGTACGTACAGCCACCAGTATCACCCGTCCCGGGCCCGTTTCGATCGCGTATCAGTTCTCGCTCCGATCGTGAACAGGTGGCCCTCCCGCGGGACGTCGAGCAGCCCCACGCGTGCGCCGGCGTCGAGCCAGGCGTGCCCGTAAGAGAACGCAGCCAGCGCGTTCACGAGGTCGTCCTCCGCCCGGAAATGGCGGCCGTCCTCCAGGTAGGAGCGGGCCATCTGTTCGCAGTCGCTGGCTGCCGCCGCGAGCGGCGTGTCCGGCGGTGCTGCGATCTCTGCGGCATCGAGAGCCTCGCTGAGGAGGTCCTCGTACTGGTCGGTCTTGGGCTCGATTGCGGTCATGCGACCACCTCGGGACCACAGATATATGAGTGGTCGGCCGTCCAGTTCGAGTAGATGCAGGGAGCGCGTTCGGGTGCCCTCCGTCGCCGGGCGCTTCTGGCGTCGATCCCGGCCGGCCTGCTCGCCGGCTGTACGTCGGCGGAGGAAACCCCGCCCGGGATCGGCGAGATCGTACTGGAGAACCGCCTGGCGGCGGCGAGCGACGTGACCCTCATCTTCACGCAGGACGGCCAGGAGTACGAGACGACGGCGACGGTTACCGGCCTCTCCGGCGATGGACCCAACCGCGAGGTCGTCGTCGCCGACTGGATGGGCGAGCACGGCCAGTGGGACCTCACGGTCGAGGCCGCCGGCACGACCGGAAGCTACGAGTCGGGCGAGTTCGACGACCGCTACTACGACTACGACGAGACCGACTGCATCCAGCTCGTGATCCGCATCGAGGACGACGGGATGGACATTCGGCCGCAGACGATCGCCGTCGACTGTCCGTGAGCCGCCTCTGCGGGGTCCGGTGCGAGGCGGTCGTGAGTCCCGCCAGCAAGACAGCGCAACCTACAAACGGTGCCTTGCCCTATCCCAGGATATGACAACCGAGGCAGTCGACCACCGGCGGCTGATCCGACCGACGTGGCGAACTACCCGGGCTTCCCGGACGGGATCGGCGGGCCGGAACTGGTCCAGAAGATGAAAGACCAGGCCGAACAGTTCGGGGCGGAGCTCGACCACGGCATTGTCGAGGACGTCACCAAGCGGGAGGACGGTACGATCGAGGTTTCGGTCTCGAACGGCGACCAGTACACCTGCGACGCGTTCATCGCCGCGTCGGGCGCGAGCGCCCGCACGCTGGGCGTTCCGGGCGAGGACGAACTGATGGGCTACGGGCTCTCGACGTGTGCCACCTGCGACGGCGCCTTTTTCCGCGGCGAGGACATGCTCGTCGTCGGCGGCGGCGACGCGGCAATGGAGGAGGCGACGTTTCTCACGAAGTTCGCGGACACCGTCTACATCGCCCACCGCCGCGAGGAGTTCCGCGCGGAGGACTACTGGATCGAGCGCGTCCAGGAGAAAGCCGACGAGGGTGAAATCGAGATCATGCGCAACACGGAGCTGCTGGAGGTCTACGGCTCCCCGGAGGAGGGCGTCAGCCACGTGACGCTGGCCCGCAACGAGTCGGGCTACCCCAAGGACAACCTCGACGACCCCGAGACCGAGACGTTCGACCACGATGTCGGCGCTGTCTTCCTCGCCATCGGCCACACCCCCAACACCGAATACCTGGAGGGGACGGGCGTCGGGATGGACGAGGCCGGCTACCTCGAGACCGCGGGCGGCGAGGGCGGCGGGCAGACCGAAACCGCTGTCGACGGGATCTTCGGCGCGGGCGACGTCGTCGACTACCACTACCAGCAGGCGATCACCGCCGGGGGCATGGGCTGTAAAGCTGCCATGGACGCCGACGAGTACCTCGAATCGATCGAGGACACGGAAACCGTCGCGACCGGCGCGGCCGACGACTGAACCCCGCGAGCGAAAGACGGTGTTTTTGCCCGGTCGACGCAAGACCATTTACGTGAACCACACCAAGGACAGGTATGACACGCGAGACCACTACGGTACGGATCGAGACGGACGATTCCAGCGACGAACTCGAAGTGCCCGTCCGGGTGCTGGAGCTGTTGAGCGAGGAGGGCGACGAGCCGGCGGGCGTCGTCGGCGACCTCGTGATGCTCGGCGTCGCACAGCAGGCACACGGGATCGTCCACCACGCTCAGGGTGAGGTCGACGACGACCTGCAAGCGGCAGAGCAGCGCACGATGGAGCTGTTCGAGGAGCGGTTCGGGCAGAGCTACGCCGACGTGACCGGGCACAACCACTGAAGCCCACGAATTGTGACTCCCCGGCGGTAACGACTCACAACAATCAGTATGACGGAGACCGCTATTCGTCGGCCGCCCCGTACACCAGGAGGACCCCGTCGTCGATGCGGCGCACCTCCGCCAGCCGCAGCGCCGGGAACTCGTCGACGAATCCGTCCCCGTCGGCGAGCGTCGGCGCGTCGCGGCCGCCGATCACGACGGGGCCGACGAACACCGAGAGGCGGTCGACGAGGTCGCTCTCGAACAGCGAGTAGATGATTTCGCCCCCGCCCTCGACCAGCAGCTGATCGACGCCGTGTGATTCGAGCTGTTCGAGCGCGGCCGGCAGGTCGACCCTGTTCTCCCCTGCGGTGATCACGGTCGCGCCTTCCTCCTCCATCTGCTGGACGAAATCGGTCGGTGCCGTCTCGCTCACGAGCAGGTACGACTCGGCTGCGTCGTCGAGGACAGCGGCGTCCGGCGGCGTGCGGATCCGCGAATCGGCGACGACGCGGGCGGGCTGCTCGCTCCGTCCCGCCTCGCGCCGGCGCTCCCTGCGTTCCTCGCCGTCGACGGTCAGCGACGGGTCGTCGGCGACGACCGTCCCGACGCCGACCATCACCGCGTCGCTCTCCGCCCGGAGTTCGTCGACCCGCTCGAAGTCCGCCGGGCCGCTGATGTCGACCTGCCGACGCTCACGCGTCGAGAGCTTCCCGTCGGCACTCATCGCGGCGTTGACGACGACACGCATACGTCGCCGTTCAGCACCCGGCTACATTACAGTTCCCCCCGGGGTCAGCGGTAGAACTCGTCCGGGTCCAGAGAGTCCTCGAAGTCGACGTCCGGCTCGTCGGCCGCCCCGGCGCTGTCGGCAGACTGCTTGGCTTCCCGCATCAACCACGCGTGCGTGTCGACGGTCGGCTCCCCGTCCGGCCGTAGCTGCCGGTAGCTCCCGTCGGGCTGCATCTCCCAGGCACGCCGGTTGTCCCGCAGATTCAGCCGGATAACGCCACGAAGGCGCTCCTGTAGCTTCTCATCCTCGACCGGTGTAACCGCCTCGACGCGGTTGTCCAGGTTCCGGGTCATCCAGTCGGCACTCCCGATGTAGAACTGCTCATCCCCTCCGTGCCGAAAGTAGAATATCCGGGAGTGCTCGAGGAAGCGGCCGACGATGCTCCGGACAGACACGTTCTCGCTCACACCCTGCACCCCGGGGCGAAGCCTGCAGATGTCCCGGACGATCAGGTCGATCTGAACGCCCGCCTGCGACGCCTCGTACAGCTCCCGGATGATATCGGGGTCCTCGAGACGGTTCATTTTGACGACGACGTGCGCCGTCTCGCCGGCTCTGGCGTGGTCGGCTTCCCGCTGAATGAGTTCACGGAACTGCCGGCGCATGTTCTCGGGGGCGACGAGCAGCTTCCGGTAGGAGTCGTGCATCGCGTGGCCGGTAAAGAAATTGAACAGCTTTACGAGGTCGTGCCCGATCCCGGGATCTGCAGTCAGTACCCCGAGGTCTTCGTACGTTTTGGCCGTCTCGGAGTGATAGTTACCCGTGCCGACGTGCGCGTACTGTCGGACTGAATCACCCTCCTCGCGGACCACGAGGGAGGTCTTCGTGTGGGTCTTCAGCCCGATGGTACCGTAGGCGACGTGGATGCCCTCCTCTTCGAGGCGGCGGACCCACCGGAGGTTGTTCTCCTCGTCGAACCGGGCTTTCAGCTCCACCATCACCGCCACCTGTTTGCCGTTCTTTGCGGCGTCGATGAGCGCCTCGATGACGCTCGAATCCTCTGCAGTCCGGTAGATAGCTGCCTTGATCGCCAGGACGTCCGGATCGTGGGCGGCTTCCCGGAGGAACCGCTGGACAGTTCCCTCGAACGAGTGATACGGGTGATGGACGAGAATGTCACCGCTCCGTATTTCATCGAAGACGGACTCCTCCTCGCCCTGGTTGGCCAGCCTCGGATGAGGTTGTGGCGTCCAGTTCTCGACTTTGAGCTCCGGCCGCTCCAGCGCGACCAGTTCGAAGAGGTCACGATAATCGAGCAGTCCCGTCCGCTCGACAACCTCCGCAGGCTTGAGGTCCAGCTGCTCGACGAGGACGTTCCGGGCGCGCTGGCTCATCCCCTCCGCGACCTCGAGCCGGACGACGGTCGCGAACCGTCGCTCACGGAGAACGCCTTCGATAGCCTCGATGAGGTCCTCGGCCACCTCTTCGTTACGCCGCACCTCAGCGTTGCGCGTCACGCGGAACATGGCGTGATCGACGATTTCGACGTCGGGGAACAGGAGATCGAGGTTGGCCGCGACGACCTGTTCGACGGGTACGAACCGGCTGTCCCCGACTTCGAGAAACCTGGAGCGGTTCTCGGGGATCTTCACCCGGGAGAACGTCGGCTCGTCTTCCCCCGGCCGGCGCGTCAGGACCGCCATCGAGAGGCTCAGATTGGAGATAAACGGGAACGGGTGGGCAGGGTCGAACGTCAGCGGCGTCAAGGTTGGGAGCACAGTCGTTTCGAACTGCTCGCGGAGCGCTGCTTGCTCGTCGCTCGCGAGGCCACCGTGGTCGACGACCTCGACACCCGCCTCGGCGAGCGCCGGCCGGACCTCCGTCCGCCAGCAGCGGTCCTGGCGCTCGAACATCGGCTCGGCAGTCTCGAAGGCGGCTTCCCACTGCTCGCGCGGTGTCATCCCGTCCAGGGTCCGGCCCGACACGCTGGCGGCGATCTGCTGTTTCAGCCCGCCGACCCGCTTCATGAAGAACTCGTCGAGGTTTTTCGTCACGATGGCGAGAAACTTCGCCCGTTCGAGCAACGGGTTCCGGTCGTCGCTGGCCTCCGCCAGCACTCGACGCTGGAACGCTAGCTCGCTCAGCTCGCGGTTCAGGTACCACCCGGGATCCGCCAGGTCAACCTCGCCGGCCGCCCTGTCCCGTTCGGCACCGCTATCCTCCGGTTCCGTCCCGGTCGCGGCTCCGCCGTCGACGACAGTTCCATTCGGGCTGTCGTCGTCGCCCGGCCCGTCGGTACTGTCGTCCTCATCCGACCCGTCGAGGCCGCCGTTGTCACCGGGTTCTTCGGCTTCGCCGTTGCTCATTGGTCGGCCCGGTAGTCGACGATGTCAGCTGGATCTCTGTGCCGGTACGTCTCCCTGGCTGGAACCCGGACGAACTCCTCGGCGGCGCAGTCGTAGGCGGTGAGTTCGCCGCCGTGGACGCAACCGGTGTCGAGACCGACGGCCCAGTCGGTCGCGAACGGCTCCGATAGCACCGTGTGTCCGAAGAACACCCGCGGCGGTCCCGTATAGGACTCGAACCAGAACGGTCCGTCGTACCCGTTCTCCGGAGGAACCGCGCGAGTTTCGAGCAGATCACGCAGCGTCTGCTCCGACAGTGCCCGCCGCGGGTCGATGCCCGCGTGGACGACCATGGCGTCCCCGAAGGTGACCGCCGCCGGCATCGACTCCAGGTACCCGACCGCGTCGCCGAGTTGGTCGGTCGGTTCCTCGCCGTCGAGGAATTTCTGTTCGTTGTTCCCGCGGACGCTGAGCATGTTGCCCGAGGAGCGGACCACCTCGAGAACACCCCGGCTGTCCGGCCCCTTCCGGACCAGGTCCCCGACGAACAGGACCAGATCATCCTCCTCCAACTCGAGTTCGGCCAGCAGGTCGTGTAGTTCGCTGATGCACCCGTGAACGTCGCCCACGACGTAGATGTTCTCGTGCCGGTTGACGTCGATGTGCCGGTGAATTTTCCCGAGTTCCTCCCCCAGCGTCGGCGGCGGCACCGCCCCGCCGGCGTGATCGCCCGCATCCCTGGCGGACACACCGGGACTCGCTGGTCGCATACGGAACCCAGCGTGGGCATCCTTGAAGTGGGTTGCTATGACCCTTCTATAGCTATAGATACGGCTACTGAACGGTAAGGGATGTTCCCGTCGCGGCGCCCCAGGTGGTACTCTCCCGGGGAGCTGTGCCCCGCTACTGGCTCGGCCCGCCTGCTAATTACGGCTGCTGGGTGCCGGCCCACAGGGCCGTCTCCTCCGACGGGCCGTGATCTGATTCGCAGGCACGCAGGAACACCGCCAGGGCCTCGATCTCGTCGCGGGACTCCACGTCCGGGTACCGGTCGGGAAGCTCGTCGGTCCACTCACCGTTGGCTTTGTGCCGTTCTATGAGCCCCTCGATACGGGTCCCTACGACGTAGCAGTCCCCGCCACAGCCGAACGGCGGCGTGCCGCCTGCAACCCTCTCCAGAAACGACCTGTACATCTCGGGATCGCATCGCCACTCCCCATCCTCAATTTCGAACCCCCGGGGAGTCGGAATGTCGCGGTACTCGGGAACTGTACAGGTCAACATATACTGGTACGTTGGCGCACTTACGTTCCAGTCAAAGATGTAAATAATTTACCCTTGCTATCCAGAACAGGATATTTCTGGCTGGATTGTCAGTATTAGCGCACACTCGTTGTACAAACGGTGAGTCATCAGTCACCACGGAACGAGAGCCGGGACCGCCAGCGACGCTACGGCCTGCTGGAAAACCGGTACCGAATCATCGACTTGCGATGAAGGCGATACCGAGTCACGAACGACCGTATCATAGTGATTATTGTGAGTCGTTCCGGGATCGACCGCGGTACTGCGTGCGGTCGACCCGGTAAACAGTCACAACAATCACTATGACGGACGGACTGTGACATCGTAGCGGTAACGAATCACGAACGACCGTATGACACGTCTGGTTGTCGAGGATTCGTCTCCGTGGACGCACAGCACTTTCTCGGGCCGCGGGTTCATCGTCCGAACGAAGTTCTCCAGGCCCTGCCGGTCTGCGTGGCCGGAGAACCCGTCGACCGTCTCGACGTTCATCTCCAGGGTGACGCTGCTGGAGCGCGGCCCGTTCCCCAGCGGGAGGTCCCGCCGGCCGTTCTGGATCCGGCGGCCGAGCGTCCCCTGGGCCTGGTAGCCCACGAACACGAGCGTCGAATCGTTCGCGTCCGCAATCAGTTCCAGCCACGAGAGGATCGGTCCGCCCTCCATCATCCCCGACGTCGAGAGAATGATGCAGGGGCCGCCGTCCGCGACCTCCTGGCGCTCCTCCTCGCCGCCGTCGATGTGGTTGAACTGCTCGGAGAGAAACGGGTTCTCGTCGTCGTGGAAGATGCGCTCGCGGAGGTCGTCGCGCAGGTACTCCGGGTACGTCGTGTGGATCGCCGTCGCCTCCCAGATCATCCCGTCGAGGTGAACGGGGACTTCCGGAATCTCGCCCTCGCGCATCGCTTCCTCGAGGACGAGCATGATCTCCTGGGAGCGCCCGACAGCGAAGGCGGGCACCAGGACCTTGCCGCCGCGTTCGAGCGTGTTCCGCAGCGTGTGTTTCAGCTTCCGCTCGGAGTCCTCCTGGTCGGTCTGGTAGTCGTTGCGCCCGCCGTAGGTCGATTCGAGTACCAGCGTTTCGACCCGGGGGAACTCGTTGACGGCGCCGTTGAACAGGCGCGTATCGTCGTAGTGAATGTCCCCGGAAAAGGCGACGTTATACAGGCCATCCCCGATGTGGAAGTGTGCGATTGCGGAGCCGAGGATGTGGCCGGCGTTGTGCAGCGTCAGCTTGATGTCCGGCGCGATGTCGGTGACGTCGCCGTATTCCAGTGGGACGGTGTGTTTGATCGCCTCGCGGACCATCTCCGACTCGTACGGCGGCGTCCGTCCCTCCTTGGCGGCGACGTCGAGATAGTCCAGCGTCAGCAGGCCCATCAGGTCACGCGTCGGCTCGGTCGTGTAGATCGGGCCGTCGTAGCCGTACTTGAACAAAAGCGGGATCAGCGCCGAGTGGTCCAGGTGGGCGTGGGTCAACACGACGGCGTCCAGCGAGTTCGCGCCGGACCCCAGCGCCTCCGGCACCTGGAGGTACGGTACCTCGTCCTCCGCGCCGGGCTTGTCGCCACAGTCGACGAGCACCCGCGTCTCGGGCGTCGAGATGATGAACGACGCACGGCCGACCTCGCGGCAGCAGCCCAGCGTGGTGATGCGGACCCACTCGTCGTCGGACATCTCCTCGCGGTGGATCTGTCGCCCGATCCGTTCGAGGATGTCCCGCCGTTCGTTGCGCTCCTGTTTCAGGAAGTTACGGACGTTTTTGACCGTCGAGGACTCGATCGGCGGCGTCCTGACGACCTCGGGCGTCCACCCGACCTCCTGGGTGATCTCCCGGAGCGTCGCGCCGTGGCGGCCGATCACCATCCCCGGCTTCTCCGCCTCGATCACCACCTCGCCGGTGTCGAGGTGGAAGTCCAGGTCGGTGACGCCGGCCTCCTCCGGGATCACGTCGAGCACCTGCTCGCGGGCGTCGTCCGGTTTCGAGAGCACTGCCGGATCGGGCCGGACCGTGATCCGCTTGCGGAGCTTCGAGGCGAGTTTCCGGACCAGGTCGCCGTCGCGGGCGAACCGCTTGGGGTCCCGCGTGTAGATGACCAGTTCCGGGCCTTCGTACCGGACTTCCGTGATTGTGATGTCCGCCGGCACTTCGTTCTCGATCTCTGCTCGCATCTCCTCGAGTCGGTGTTGTACGCTACTCATGAGTTCTCTGTCGCGACCTCACTGCGCCAACTGCCGCGTCGCACGCGGCGTAGGCTGTCTCTAGTAGGACCAGTCATTGTCGATGTAGCTGTCGGGGCTGTAGTCCGGACATCTTGCCCGGAAAACCGTTATGTGACCTTCTTGTCGTTCGCGGTTATAAAAGCCTTCGCAAAACCGCTTACTGCCAGTTACCCGGTGCTTTCCCCCGATTGTCAGCCCGAGCGTGCCCGTGACGCCCCATGGGAGCCAAAGACCCACCACCCTGGAGCCACTCGGGTCGGGCATGCAGCTGACTCCCGACGCGGTGGCCCGGGAACGGGCGTGGATCGCCGACCGATCGGACCGGATCGTCCCGATCATCAACTCGGTGCGATCGGAGCTGGGCACGGTGTTCGGGACCGACGTCGACCCGGTGACGACCGAGCAGTACGAGGCCGCTGTCGAGAACGTGTTCGCCGACGGCGACCTGGCGGTAAACGTCGCTGCGCTCGTCGTCCTGCTGCGGGAACTCGACGTCAAGGACGACTACCCCGGGTTCGTCGTCGACGAACTGCTTGGCCGGGAACTCGCCGGGATGCTCGCCGGCCAACAGCCCCTGCGGCTGCTCGGCGAGGCCACCTTCCACTTCGCGGATGTCCACGTGCACGGAGAACCTGACGACGACGCGGGCCACGACGACCTGGACGCGGCGCTGGCTGCGGGGTTCCAGACGCGCCTCCCGGGCTGGGACTGGACGGCACGGCCGAGCCCCTTCGCCCCTGACTGATACTGATACGGTCGTTCGTGAGTATTTTCGGCACCACGTCGCAGTAGCGGCAGTTTCACGGCTCGAAACTGGAGTCTGGCGAATACCCGGGGGCAAAGAGTCACGCACGACCGTATCAGCACATCTCGCCGAAATCGCGCCACTCGTGGAGGTCGTGGGCCGTGATCTCGATCTCGTACCCACAGCGCTCGCAGTGGAACGCGACGGTGCTGTAACCGGACTGGAACTCCTCGGACTCCCCGTGTTCCTCGCAGGTAACGCGAATACCCCGTTCACCGTCCTGCGGGACGTCGACAGTGTAACTGAACATGGCTCGGCGACTCTGTCCGGTCTACTCCACGGTGAGAAAAAACTGTGTCGGCCGTTTCCGCTGTCAGTTCGCGGGGTGGTGTGTATGAGGTACAGTTAACACCGTCCTCCCCTTTGTGGGGACGTGGCAATCGCACGTCATGCAGACGGGGTGGGGGCAGACGTCCGCGCCCTCGCCTCCCAGGTCCATCCGGTGTTCATGCTCCCGCCACTGGCAGCCTCGTGGTTCGGCGCGGTGGTCGCCGGCGAGTTCGTCCTCGGGATCGGTCTCACACACATGGCTGCGATGTTCTTCGCGGTGTATACGGCCCACGTCAAGGACGGCTATATTGACTTCTACAAGCGCGGCGAGGACGACGACCACCCGATGACGATCCGGGGGTGTCGGCTCGCGCTGGCCGGGGCGACCGTCGGCTTCGCGTGTGTGTTAGTCGCGCTGTTTCTCGCCGTCGGTCCGGGCGCGGCGCTGATCACGCTGCCGACGTGGTTCATCGGCTACCTGCACGCGCCGCAGTTCGACACGAACCCGGTGACGACGACGCTCGGGTACCCGACCGGTATTGCCCTGGCGATCCTGGGTGGGTTCTACGTCCAGACCTCGACGCTGACTCCCTCGATCGTCGGCTTCGCGCTCGTATTTCTGGTGACACTCGCGGGCGTGAAGATCATCGACGACGAGCAGGACTACGACTACGACCGCTCGATCCAGAAACAGACGGTCTCGGTCGCGCTCGGGCGCCAGCGGGCGCGCACGCTGGCGGTGGGCCTCATGCTGCTGGGCCTGGTGGGCGTGCTCTGGGGGTCCGTGGACGGGCGCTTCCCCCCGTCATCGCCGCTGGCAGCGATCGCGTTCGGCGTGGTCGCCTTCCTCGCCTACCGCGCCGAACCGACCGTCGCGACGATGCTCCTGATCCGGGGGGCGTACGTGTTTCTCGCGCTGCTTCTGGTCGCGGTCTGGTTCGAACCCCTCGCAACGGTCGGCCTGCCGGACATCACTGTGCTCGGTCCCTACACGTACCTCGCGACGGAGGTGGTTTTCGGCGCAACGGCGCTCGTGCTGCTGGTCAACGCCGACGCGGTGTGGAGCGCGGCGAAAACCATCGTCGCGCTGTACCCCATCGCCTACGTCTGGGACTGGTACACGCTGGAGGTCGGCGTGTTCGACATCACGATGCGGACGGGGGTTGACCTGTTCGGGATCCCCATCGAGGAGCACATCTTCATGCTCGTCGTCCCGGCGCTCGTCCTGGGCATCCACGAAACGCTACGGGGCGACTCTGGCGACGGCGACGGTGGGCCGGCGGAGGAAACGCTGTAGTCGGTGGCTATTTTTGCGGGCCCGCCGACAGCCGAGACATGGACGCACTCCTCAGCGAAGCGCGGGACGCGCTCGACGATTCGTACGCACCCTACTCGGAGTACCAGGTCGGCGCGGCGCTGCGGACGGACGACGGCGCCGTCTACACCGGCTGTAACATCGAGAACGCGAACTACTCGAACAGCCTCCACGCGGAGGAAGTCGCCCTCGGCAAGGCGGTCAGCGACGGGCATCGATCGTTCGAACGGCTCGCGGTGACTTCCGCCGCCCGCGACGGCGTGACACCCTGCGGGATGTGTCGCCAGACGCTCGCGGAGTTCTGTCGGTCGGAGTTCGAAATCGTCTGCGACGCCGAGGGCGAACCCGACAGCTACGAACTCGGCGAGTTGCTGCCCGACACCATCACCGCCACACACCTGGAGGTGGAGTGATGTCGGGGAGCGAAGACCCCCAGGAGGACGTCCAGTACCATCTCGAAGTCACCGAGGGCGACGTCGCGCCGTCGGTCCTGTTGCCGGGCGATCCCGAACGAGTCGAGAAGATCACAGAGACGTGGGACGACCACTCGGTCGTGGCCGAACACCGGGAGTACCGGACTGCGACGGGCACCCACGAAGGGACGCCCATTTCTGTCACGTCGACGGGAATCGGCTCGCCGTCCGCGGCCATCGCCGTCGAGGAACTCGCGCGGGTCGGCGCAGACACGCTGGTTCGCGTTGGCTCCTGTGGCGCCATCCAGCCGGAGACGGACGTCGGCGACCTCATCATCACCACCGGCGCTGTCAGACAGGAGGGGACGAGCACGGAGTACGTCCGGGAGGACTACCCCGCGGTCGCGGATCACGCCGTCGTCGCCGCGCTGGCGGCCGCCGCGGAGGAACTCGGCTACGACTACCACCTGGGACTGACAGCCAGTACGGACAGCTTCTACGCGGGGCAGAGTCGCGAGGGGTTCGAGGGGTTTCTGGCCCGCGACGCGGAGGCCGACATCGAGGAACTCAAGCGGGCCGGCGTGCTCAACTTCGAGATGGAGGCCAGCGCCATCCTGACGCTTGCGGGCATCTACGGGCTCCGCGCCGGCGCCGTCTGCACCGTCTACGCCGACCGCACGAGCGGCGAGTTTCAGGTTACCGGCGAGAGCCGCGCCGCAAAGACCGCCAGCAAGGCGGTCTCGATCCTCGCGGACATGGACGAGCAGGTCGAGGAGTCGGGTGCGAGCGCCTGGCACGCGCTGTTGGGGCTCGACCCCGAGTAGGTCGACGCCGAGCAGGTCGCCGTTACATGTCCGACCAGTACTCAACGGACGCAGTTACATGTCCGACCAGGCCGACGCCGCCCGGCCGGTGCCGGCGACGTCCCTGATCCAGCGCGCTGCGATGGCTTTCTTGAGGGTCCGGGCCGGCAGACCGCCGAACGTGTCCTTGAACGGGACGACGTAGACGTCGTGAGCGACGGCGTCCTCGCCGACCGAGATGACTGTGCCCTTGTCCTCGAACCGCCAGCGTTTGAGCGGTTCGTTCCGGATCGCCCGGACGATATTCTCGCCGACGACTTCGGCGGCCTGCCAGGCGGCCTGTGCCGTCGGCGGCGCCGGATCGTTGCCGTTCTGGTCGATCAGTGCCGCGTCGCCGATCGCGAACACGCGTCCGTCGTCGGTCTGGAACGTCTGGCCGGCTTTCAGCCGGTAGTTGCGCTCGTCCTTGTCGACGTCCATGTCACGGACGGCGTCCCGACCGGTGATGCCGCCCGTCCAGACGAGCACGTCGTAGTCGAGTTCGGTGTCCTCGCCGATGTAGACGGTCTCCTCGTCGACTTTGCCGATGAACTCGCCGGTCATGATACTGACGTCGCGCTCTTCGAGGCGCTTCCGGAGCGCCGTCTGGACGCTGTCGTCGTTGCCGGGGAAGATCTCGTCGAGGCCCTCGACCAGCGTGATCGAGAGCGGCGCCCCCTGGTCGTCGCGGTACTCGGCGATCTCGCCGGCCGTCTGGATCCCCGAGAGGCCGGCCCCCCCGATCACCACCTCGGCGGGGTCGGTCCGGGTCGCCTCGCGGCTCGCGCGCCCGATGTCCTCGTGGATGCCGAGCGCGTCGTCGAGGCCCTTCAGGGTGTGGGCGTGTTCTTCGAGTCCCTCGATGCCGAAAAACGCAGTCCTGGAGCCGATTCCGACCAGGAGGTAGTCGTAGGCGACGTCCTCGCCGCCGTCGAGGTGGACGACCCGCTCGTCGGTGTCGACCGAGGCGACCTCACCCTGCATGAACGTCGTCGCGTCCCCCATGATCTCCTCGACGGGGATCGTGATCTTCTCCTGGACGCTCGGGTCCCGGATACAGCGGTGCGACTCGTGGAGCACCAGATGATAGTCGACGTCGGAAATCCAGGTGACATCGGCCTCCCCGTGTAATGCGTCCTCGAGACTTCTGATCGCCCCGGCGCCCGCATACCCCGAGCCGAGGACGACGACCTGCTCCGTCATAGTGGGGGCTCAGGGACTCTCCGATACAAAGTCTTCGCAATCGGATTCCCAGAGACGTGCCGCTCCCCCGCGGCGGCGCCCCCCTCCGAACGCTCATACTGATTGTTGTGACTCGTTACCGCCGGGTACTCCTCAGACGCCAGTTTCGGGTCGTGAAACCGCCGCTATTGCGATGTGATGGTGAAAATAATCACAACAATCACTATCAGTGGGCCGGTTCCTCGACAGGCGCTTCCATTCCGTCGATCGTCAACACGAGGGCGTTGTCGGTGTCGTCTTTCCCTTCGAGCGTCCCGTCGATCCGGAGTTTCGACAGCGGCGTCGGGCCCACGACGACCGAATCCCCCTTCTCGAACGTGGAGATAGAGCCACGGAGTTTGACTTTCGCACGACAGTTCTCGGGATGGTGGACGCTGACGAGGTCGATGCGCTCGACGTTCGCCTCCGGCATCGGCGCCCCGTCGTGAGTCAGGGGCACCTCCGCCGCCTCGTCCATGTCCTGGATCTGCAGCGCGTCGTAGGCGGTCGCAGTCGGCTTGTATCCGCCTTTCGGCCCCGGTACCCCCTCGACGAGCTGCAGCGCCTTCAGACTCTGCATCTGGTTGCGGATCGTGCCCGGGTTCCGGTCTACCTCGGCCGCGATATCCTCCCCCTTTACTGCGTTTTCGCTCTCCCGATAGAGGTTGATGAGCTCCTGCAGTATGGTTTTCTGGCTGGGCGTGAGTTCGATGGATGACATGCATTATCATTCTACTGGTTCTTCCTTAAACCCGACGGTCACACCGAAAATTGGGGGAACGATTGGCACGTGCTCCTAACAAGTCACAGGAAAACCCCGTCTGCCTGGAGGGGCGTCGAATTCTCACGTCCTGCCCAGTGTCGCTCCGTGAATCCTGTCCACATTCCCCAAACAGAGCCCAGAAGGACTATGACAACTGACTGGCAACGCCCGGTCATGGACCAACGTGGCACGCGACGGCGCACGGTGCTGGCCGCAGTGGGGTCGATCATCGCACTGGCAGGCTGTCAGGGAAGCGATGACGATCCGACTCCGACTCAGACCCAACCCACAGCGGATCAGACTCCCACCACCACGCCGACCGAAGGCGAGACGAGTACGCCCGAGAATGGCGACGGGACACCGACACCCGACGGAGAGGGGCCAGCCCAGTCCGTTACCGAGGGTACCGTCGAGGACCTCAGAACGGCGACGTCGGGGATGCCCCCCTACGAAAACATGGTGGAGCCGAACGAACCGGGCTGGACGGTGATCAGAGCCAACTTCGGAAAGGTGGAGGGGGTGGCCGCGTACGAGCCGATCCAGGAGTTCGATCCGACGCAGGCACGGGGTGGCGGTACGGTGTTCCCGGCGGTCAGCGACGTCGCCGAGGAGCTACCGACGGCCGCGGGAATAGGTTCCACGGTCATCCTCGGCCTGCTGACGGGCGCGTACCCGTTCCTGCCCAACCTCGACGTCCCCTGGCAGGGCCGGGATGCAGCCAATCGGGAGTCAGTGATGCAACTCGAGCAGGTCACGCTGACGAACGTGGCCATCCAGTTCGAGGGGCAGGTCGACCGGGATGGGCTGGCCGCGCTCGATACGGTCAGCCAGCAGGGTGAGACGAGTGGCTTCACGGTGTTCACGACCCAATCGAACTCCGGAAGCGACCAGTACTTCGCCGCAGACGATCAGCGGCTGCTGATTGCCGCCAGCGGCGTGGATTCCGAGACGTCCGGTCCGGGTCCGATCGAAGGTGCGATCACAGCGCTGCAATCAAGCGGCGGCTTCCCGGAAGACGTCGCGTGGCTGCTCGAACACTGCGGCGACGGCGCGTTCGTCTACGGCGGCGCCGCCGACGAGACGGACGGCAGCGAGGGGCTACTGACGGAGTTCAGCGACGCCGACGAGGAGACGATCAGCGCGTTCCAGGAACTGATCGGCCCAGCGACCGCCATGCTCCACGCGGCAGAGGGCCACGAGGACGGTCGTGTCACCCGGTCCGGGCTCGTGTTCGAGTCGGCAGATGCCGTCCCGGACGCCGACGAGCTCGCCTCGGTGCTCGTCCCGTCGGCACCCGAACCCACAGTCGTCGTCGATGGCAAGCGCGTCATGGTCGAGGGGATCCGGTAGCTCGCGGCCGCGTCGGCCGGGCGGGAAGCTGGTAGCTTTAACCCGGCGGCTGACGAAGCCAGCGTATGGACAGACCAGTCGAACTCGTCGGCGTTCCGATGGACCTCGGCGCCGACAGGCGCGGCGTCGACATGGGCCCCTCTGCGATCAGGTACGGCGGCCTCGCCGACCAGCTCGAAAGCATCGGCCTCGCCTGCCGGGACGGTGGCGACCTCACCGTCCCGCGGCCGGAAGGCAGAGACCCCGACGCCAGCGGTCAGCTCGGCGGGACGGCGAAGTACCTCACGGAGACGAGAACCGTCTGCGAGCGGCTCGCCGAACGCGTCACGGAGATCCGCGAGTCGGGCAACTTCCCACTGATCCTCGGCGGCGACCACTCCATCGCCATCGGGACCGGGAACGGGAGCAGCCACGACGGCTCGACCGGCGTGCTGTGGCTCGACGCCCACGGGGACATCAACACCCCCGAGACGACCCCCAGCGGGAACGTCCACGGGATGCCGGTCGCCGCGCTGCTCGGCCTCGGCCCCTTCGAGGGGCTATCGTGGGCACACGCCCCCGAGATTCCGGCCGAAAACGTGGCACAGGTCGGCATCAGAACGCTCGACGAAGGCGAGGAGACGGCGATCCGCGAAACCGACGTCACCACCTACACAATGACGGACATCGACGAGCGCGGGATTACGACCGTCGTCGAGGAGGCCGTCGACGTCGCGACGGCCGGCGTCGACAACCTCTACGTCAGCCTGGACATGGACTTCCTGGACCCCGACGAGGCGCCCGGCGTCGGGACGCCAGTCCGCGGCGGCGCCTCCTACCGCGAAGCGCACGCGGCGATGGAGCTTATGTACGAGAAAGCCGGGGAGAAGATGTGCGCACTCGACGTCGTCGAGGTGAACCCGATCCTCGACGAACACAACCGCACTGCGGAGCTTGCCTGCGAACTCGCCGCGAGCGCCCTCGGGGATCAAATCCTCTGAGTTCGCAGCCGGAGCGGAACCGACCGGGCAACTGTCAGCTCCCCCGGCGGGAGTCGGAGGTGTCGATGTAGTCCCGTCCGGGGAACACGACGACAACGAGGACGACCCCGAGCACCAGCCCTGCACCGACTGCGAGCGGAATCTGGAGCGTCGGGGCGCCGGCGTACAGCGCGATCAGTCCGCAGGAGAGCCCGACCAGCGCGACGCAGGCGGCTTTCAGCTGGCGGTACAGCCGGCGCCGCTGGGCCCCACGCTCCCGCGGGTCCGGAACGTCCATCAGTGAAAGCCCCGTTCGACCGATTCGTCGACGATGTCCTCGAACTCGGCCTCTAGCAGCTCCTCGGCCTCCTCGAACGTCTCGGTGAGGTCGTCGAGGTCGTCCGGACGGTCGTACTGGTCGAACTCCATCGGCCCGTAGGCGGGACTGTCGAGTGCGTCCATGATGTCCTCGAACAGGGCGTCCGGCGTCGTCGGCGCCTCGGCGTGGGTTTCGACGACCGTTTCGAGCTCGTTGGCCCGCTGTTCAGCGGTGTCCTCGTCCGTGATCGGTTCCTGGACGCCGAACAGGCCGCCGGTGTCCTCGTCGGGGAACAGCGGGTCCAGCTCGTCGTCGATCCGGCGGGCGACCTGCGTCCCGACTCCCTCGACCTGGAGGGGGTTTTTCGCGTACGTCTTGAGCTGGAACGCGCCAACGCCGGGGTGGGCGATGTACAGATCCTCGCCGATGCCAGTTGCCCTGTCGCCACCGACTGCGCGCCACCCGCCCGGATCAGCGTCGCTCTGGACAACTTCCTGCAGTATGTCGTCCCAGTCTCGAACGTGCATCGTTGTCCTACAGTCGAACATCCAGCCGATTATACCCGTCGGTCCCGTCCGATATGCATCACACCCCGCTCAATGACTGATAGTGATTGTTGTGAGTTTTTTCGGCATTGCATCGCACTAACAGTAGTTTCACGGCCCGAAACTAGGGTTTGACGAATGCCCGGCAGTAAATAGTCACAACAATCACTATGATACGGTCGTTCGTGACTCTTACCGCTACTGACCGCATCACGCACGACCGTATGACCGGGAAAAACAGGCAGTCTCCGGGCGTCGGATTAGCCGTCGCCGTTCTCGTCGACGATGACGACATCACCGTCAACCACGTCGACGTTGATGAGCGTCTTGGGCTCGAACGTCGTTCCGTCGAGTTCGTTGCCGTCCCCGACCTTCTTGATCACCGCGACGGTGTCGACGATGTCGGCGCCGATGTCGTCAAGCGCTGTGAGCAGGGCGGCGAGGGTCCCGCCCGTCGAGAGCACGTCGTCGAGCACCAGGACGCGGTCGCCCGCGTCGATGTCGTTGATATACATCTCCCCCTTGGAGTAGCCAGTCACCTGCGAGATCGGGACCTCGCCCGCCAGGCCGTACTGGCGTTTCCGGACCACGACTAGCGGGATGTCGGTCATGAGCGACACCGCCGTCGAGATGTGGATGCCCATCGCCTCCGGCGCGACGATCTTGTCGACGTTTGTGAGGTTGGCCTTCCGGATGATCCCGATGACGATCTCGCGCATCAGCTCCGGGCGCAGCATCGGGACCCCGTCGCTGATCGGATGGACGAAGTAGTGATACCCGTCCTTCTCGACGATCGGCGCCTCGAGGAGCGACTCCCTGAGTCGGTCCATGGCGTCGCTACTGGGAGGGGGAGTAAAAAGTTGCTGAACCCGATCCGGACTCTGGCCGCGGGCCGGACTCTAGCCGCAGGCAGGACTCATACTGTCGGACGTGACTCTGTGGAATGGCAAGACACGCAAACCGGTGTATGCACACGTTTCAGCACGGTTCCGCGGTGGAAATTTCCACGTACTCACGTCCGACAGTATCAGGGCACCCGGCACGCCCGCCCGAATCCGCGACGGCTACCTGTTACAGCGAGAGAGACCCGGCGTTCACGCCGGGCGTGACTCGCGTTCACTTTCACTCCACTTGCCACGGATTTATGCCGGGCGGGGTCGAACATCCGGCAACTCAATCGCCGAAACCAATCCG
>PXSF01000098.1 GCA_003022845.1 Halobacteriales archaeon SW_10_66_29
AGTGTCGAAAGTAATAACCCCGGAGGCGTGTACCGATGAGTATGAGCAACGAGCCGGGAGAGTTCTACACGGAGGAACGCTGGCAAAACTGGATCGACCGGCTACGCGAGGAGGAGATCGATCCGGAGGAGGAGGATTCGGCGCGACTACTCCTGAACCTGCAGGACGACACCGCCATCGCGGTCGCAAAGATCATCAAAGCCTACGAGGACGGCGACCTCGGCGAGGAGGGGACGCTGGCGGAGCTCGGCGACATCCAGGAGATCGTGCTCTCGGAGGTCGAGTTCGACGACGAGGAGAAGGCGATGCTGATCGACGGCGTCCAGACGTCGCTGATGTGCGTGTTCTACAGCGCCGAGGAGTACGTCGTCGGCGGCCCGGCAGACGACGGCACCATCGAGGAGTACGTCACCGCGGCCGCGGACGCCGAAGCGGAGGACGACCTCGACGCGGCGCTTGGCTACTGCGTCCAGGCCGGCACGCTGATCGTCGACGGCGAGGAGATGGACATCAGCCTCGCCGAGGGACTGGAGTTCGGGCTCGTCGCCGAGTGGGTCAACGGCCTCGACAGCCTCCAGACGGCGATGAAAGACCCCGAAGTCGTCGAAGAGGAAGACGAGGGCTAGCTCGGCTCTCGCCACGGTGGCCGTCGCTGTTTCATCCCGGACTCTGGTCGATGGGGAGGGGGCAGGGCGGACCGCGCTCGCAGCCCCGTTCTGCCGGAACGTATTTTTACGTCGGTTCGAAACCCACAGGGAGTGTGGCGGGACGCTCACGGGCACAGTCGGAAGTCATCGGCATCGTCCTGCTCACGGCGGTCATCGTGGTGCTGGTGAGCGTGGCGGGCGCGATCGTCCTCTCCGAGCGGTTCGAGGAGGACGACGACCCGCTGGTCAGCGTCGAGAGCAACGCGACCGTCGACCGGGTCCGGATCGACCACACCGGCGGCGACAGCCTCGCCGCCGCAGACGTCGAGGTGGTCGTCCGCGACGGGAACGACACCAGGCGGATCACCCTCTCCGACTTCGACGCGACGCCCGGCAGCCGCTTCGAGGCCGGCAGCGAGTGGGAGACATCGGTGACGCTCGACCCGGGACAGGTCACGCTGTTCGTCGTGCACACCCCCTCGGAGACGGTGCTCCACGAGGAGACGCACGTCGTGGGGTAGGCAAAACGGGTCCGGCCTCGATACGTTGGATCCCGCAACCACGCTGGCGGTCCCCGAGTTACGGAAGTGTGAGGAGAAAGCCTCGCGCTTCAGCGCGGGGAGGAAGTCAAAGAATCGAGAATGGCGCAAACAGCTTTTTAACTACCAATCTGCAACCAACGTGCAATGGAGTTTCCGACGGACGAACGGGCGCAGGCCATCCAGATCGGGGCCGTGCTCCTGTTCGGCATTCTCATCCTCTTTCTCTCGCTGTACCAGGCCGTTGTCGTCCCGGACCAGAACGAGGAGATCGAGTTCAACCACAACGAGGAGCTCCAGCAGCAGCTGACGGAGCTGCGCAGTACCGTCATCCTCATGCCCGGCAGCACCTCGACGCGGGCAGCGTCGCTGGATCTCGGCGTCCGGTACCCCTCGCGGGCCATCTTCGTCAATCCCGGGCCGGCCAGCGGCACCTTACGGACTGTCGGCACCGAGAACTCGCGGGTCAACGTGACGATCACGAACGCGTCTGCGGTCGACGACGCCGGGGAAACCCGGGACTTCTGGAACGGGACGGCGCTGTCGTTCGAGACGGGCGCGATCGAGTACCGGCCGGGGTACAACCTCTACCAGGGGGCGCCGCGGACGGTCTACGAGCACAGCGTGCTGTACAACGCCTTCGAGCGCGAGAACGTCACCCAGGCAGTCGCCGGGCAAACGCTGGTCGAGGGCAGCCGGATCACCGTCATCGCGCTCGACGGCTCGCTGACCGAAAACAGAGTCGACACGCTCTCGCTCGACGTGGACCCGATCAGCACGCGGACGCGCGTGGTGGAGCTGAACGGCACCGCCGAACCGGTGACGCTGCGCACGCCGACGGGGATGAGCGAGGGGGAGTGGAACGAGACGTTCGAGGACGAACTCGTCGCCAACGGCGGCCACATCCAGAACGTCTCCGTCTCTCCCGGCGGGCCGGGGGGGCTCGGTCTGCTGGAGGTGACACTCGAAGCCGGCGAGCGCTACCAGCTCGAACTGGCGAAAGTCGGCGTCGGCACGGGCGCGACCGGCACTGACGCCGTCACCGTCGAGGCGCGGGACCGCTTCAACGGGCCGGAGTCGGGCGTCACGGTCACTGCGGCAGCGGAGAACGGGACGATCCCCGGCGGCGCGACCGAAACGACCGACAACGAGGGGCGGGCGTCGTTCGAGTACCAGCCGACAGAAGCCGGGACGAACCGCGTCAACTTCACCATTGATCCGGCCCACAATCCGTCCGGGGCGCACGACGCGGGGAGTCCGCGCAACGTGACGATGCTCGTCGAGGTGGAAGCGCCCGCCGAGGACGACGGCGGCGGGCCAGTGGCGTACAACACCACCTGGCTCGATCCCAGCGGCCAGCCGGGGACAGAGGCCTGCGACAGTGAGACCTGTACCTTCAACTACAGCAAGGCCACTACGCTGAACCTGACCGCGAACACGGACCCGACCGCCGATGACGTGCGCGTCGACTTCGGCGTCGAGGATCGGAGCGTCGGCACGGTCAACCCCACCCAGCCGTCCACCGGCTCGGACGGGCAGGCGACGACGACGTTCCGGCCGCAGGACAACGGAACCGTCAACGTCTACGCCTGGAGCGGCGGCAGCGGGGACGCGATCGAGATCGAGGTGATCGAGTACCAGCCGGGCGGCTTCCAGGTGGCCGTCGACGACTTCGACGACCCCGTGACCGAGGGTGAAAACGTCACCGTCGACGTCACTATCGAGAACACTGGGTCCGAAACCGACACCCAGACGATCGACCTGAATGTCGACAACGACCAGGACGGATCGTTCGGTATCGACGCCGACGACGAGACGCGGACGCTGGATCCCGGCGAGTCCCAGTCGGTCACACTGACGTACACGACTCAGGACGGCGACGCGTCGGCCATCGACTTCGAAGTGCTCAGCGATGACGACCGTGTGGTGGAGAACGTGACGGTCAACGAACCGCCGTTCTTCGACGTGACGATCACCGGCACGAATTCGCCGGTGACGGAGGGTGAGACGCTGGAAGTCGATGTGAATGTCACGAACACGGGTGACAACCCGGACACGCAGACGCTGAACCTGACCGACACCGGATTCACCAGCGCCGAGCAGGATACGGTCGACGTCTCGCTCGCGCCCGGAGCGTACAACAACTCGATTACGCTGGAGTGGCCGACCAGCGACGGCGACACAGGGACCGGCAACGTGACCGTCTTCAGCGAAAATGATAGCGATTTGACGGAGGTGACCGTCGAGTCGCCGACCGACCTCTCGTCGGTGTCGGCGACCGATGTCGTCCCCAACGCGAACGAGCAGGACCAGTGGTTCGAGTTCACGCTGACGGAGCCGCTGCCCGACGGCGAGACCGTCGAGATCAGCCTCGACGGTGCCCAGGGCGATCTGATCAACTACGGCGGCGGTGCAGAGGTGGTTAGTGGGTCCTCGGGGTCGGCGAGCCTGAACACCAACAGTGGCATGGCGACGATCACCTACACCGCCAGCGGCGAGAACGCGGCCGGCCTGACGATCGATATTCGCGCGGACGACCTCGAAGTCGACGGCGGGACGGCGACGTACGACGCGACGTTCAGTCGTAGCGACCGCAGCGGCACGCTGACCGACAGCTACCAGGTCGCCCGCGGCAGCGGCACCGCGAACCTCACGGCGGTCTCGCTGTCGGACCTCTACGAGTACAGCGAGACCCAGACCCAGACGATCGAGTTCACGCCGGATCCGGGTCTGGAGGGCGGCGAACGGGTCGCTATCGACCTCTCGGACGCCCAGAGCACCAGTGCCTCGAACCGGGTCGTCTACGACAGCGTCGCGGGGACCGACGGTGCAGGGAGCGCGAGTCTGAACGTGGACGGAGAAGAGGCGTACGTCATCTACACGGCCCCCGACACCAGCCCGCCGAGCACCGTCGAGATCGACGTCGACGTCAGCAACGCCGAGCTCGACGGCTCGAACGCCACCTTCGAGGCCGGCTTCAGTCGGTCCACTGCCGACACGGCCGCGGCGACGTTCGACCTCCGGACCGACACCGTCGCGCCGTCGATCACGCCGGTCGACCCACAGGACGGCGACGTGACCAGCGACGACCAGGAGATCATCAACGTGACGGTCACCGACAGCGACTCCGGCGTCGATCCGGCGTCGATCGCGGTGACGGTCCAGGACTCAGAGGGCAATAATCCGTTCGATGAGGCTGGGGTGGGCACCGACGGGATCTCCTACGACGGCGAGAATCTGACGATCGACGTTTCGGCACAGGGCGAGTCCTACGCCGAGGGCCAGGTCGACGTGACCGTCGAGGCGTCGGATCGGGTCGACAACACCACCACGGAGAGCTGGTCGTTCGAGGTCACCGAGCCGATGGCCGATCGGACGTACGTCTCAGGTACTGCTGTCGACACCACGAATGACGGCAATATCGAATTCTATCTCGGAAATACTGGTCGCGATGCGGTGGAGATCAGCGGGATCGTCGTTAACGCATCCTCCGAGCCGCAGGCGACGACGGTCGACAACGACGGCAACCGTGAGTTTGCGGGCGCTGGTGGCTATGTGAACATTGCGGGCGGAATCACAATTGGAGCAAGCGACGCCACACCGCTCGACCAGACCGCCACTATCAGTGCTGGAACCATTGAGACGTTCTCACTCGAACAGTTCCGGGACAGCAATGGAAACGGCAGGAACCACAACAACAAAGACATCACCGTCACGCTCGTCTTCAGCGATGGTAGTACACTGACGTTCACCGCTACGGCGTTTTGACACGAGCCCTCATTTCGACAACTGACGAACTACTAGTCGACAGAAACTTATACCTGATCGACGCACCCCAAGATATGGCAGAAGTGTACACGAAGGGCCTGGGGCTGTACGCGTCCTCGTTACCGGATGTCTACGAGGACATCGTGACGATGGGGGCGAACGCCTCGAAGCGACTGCTCGACAGGAAGGGCGTGAGTCTGGACGGGATCGGTCGGATCGACGTCGCGACCGAGAGCGCCTTCGACAAGTCCAAACCGGCTTCGACGTACGTCGCGGGCTGTCTGGAGCAGGTGTTCGACGGCAACCTCCACCACGCCAACAAGGGCGAGCGGAAGTTCGCCTGCGTGTCGGGGACGCAGGCGCTTGACGACGCGTTCAACTGGGTGCGCGCCGGCCGCAGCCGTGGCCGGAAGGCGCTCGTGATCGCGACGGACACGGCGCTGTACGAGCGCGACGACCCCGGCGAGGCGACCCAGGGCGCCGGCGCCGTCGCAATGTTGATCGACGAGAACCCCGACCTCGTGTCGTTCAGCGACGCGCAGGGCTTTGGCAGCGCCGACGAAACCGACTTCCTGAAGCCCAACCAGCAGTTCCCCAGCGTCGACGGCAAGCGCTCGATGCAGGTGTATCTCGCCCGGATGCGCGAGGCGATGCAGGACTTCGAGCGCAACGGCGGCGACACCCACCCCGACAACTTCGCGCTGATCCCGTTCCACACGCCGTTCCCCGGCATGGTCCGGAAGGCGGCGGCGCTGGGCTTTCGCCACTGCATCCGCGGCACCGAGATCGAGGAGGAACTGGCCGCGGAGCTCGGGCGCCAGCCCCGCCCCGAGGCGTTCGACGACGAGGACGAATTCCTCGAGGCCCAGAAGGAGTACACCGAGAAGCTCACTGAAACCGACGCCTACAGCGAGTGGTACGAGGAGACGATCGAACCGACGCTTTCGATCTCCCGGCACGTCGGCAACTGGTACACCGGCTCTGTGCACATCGCCCGCGCCGCCGGGCTGATCGAGGCCGCCGAAACGGACCGCGAACTGGCCGGCCGCCAGCTACTCGTGGCCTCCTACGGCAGCGGCGCCCAGGCGGAGATCCACGCCGAGACGGTCCAGCCCGGCTGGGAGGAGGAGATCGGGCAGCTGAACATCTTCGACCAGATCGAGGACCGCCACGACATCACGTTCGCCGAGTACGAGGACATCCACGACGTCCACAACCACGACGAGACGATCGAATTGGAGCCGCTGACGACGCCCGAGGGCGAGTTCGCCTTCGACGGCTGGGGCCGCATGGGCGAGCGCAAGTACACGTACGTGGAGTGACTTTTTTACGGCAACTCCCGGAGCCCGTCGAGCATCACGTCGAAGTCCGCGTCGGTGACGGCAAGCGAGAACCCCT
Organism: Halobacteriales archaeon SW_10_66_29; assembly: GCA_003022845.1. Classification (GTDB taxonomy): domain Archaea; phylum Halobacteriota; class Halobacteria; order Halobacteriales; family Haloarculaceae; genus Halovenus. The sequence continues at coordinate 6,353 of PXSF01000098.1, forward strand.
CGATGCGCGCGAGGTCGGTCGCGTGCTCCCAGACGTCGTCCTCGCTGATCCCGTGGAGGACGACGGCGTGGGGCGTCGGCTTGACCACCCGGAGTGCGACCATCACGCCTTCGCCGCGGGTGACGTTCGTGAACACGAGCGCGCGGTTGGTGCTCTCGCCGTAGAGGTGGTAGAACTCGGTGCTGGAGAGCCGGCGGATCGCCTCGATGGAGTCGATGACGGTGTGGCCGGCGGCGGTGTCCCAGTCGCCATCGGTGAGTTCGGTGGCGTCGATCGCATCGTAGAGCCGGCTGAGCGGGATGTTCGCCGCGTACTCCCGGAGGTCGGGGATGACGTCGCTGTCCAGTCCGGCGGAGATGACCCGGTTGTACTGGCGGATGTGTTCGCCACCCCGTCGCTCGTCGATGTCCAACAGCGCGGCGACGACCCGTGTGACGACGTCGATCCCGGGGTTGTCCCGCCGGCCGCTCTCGTAATCGGAGACGACCGACGGGGAGACCTCAAGCTCGTCGGCGAGGGCCGACTGGGCGATCCCGAAGTCGGTGCGCCACTTCTTGAGCGTGCCGCCGGGGTCGCCGCTCAGCGCGATCTCGCCGGCGATCTTCTCGGCTAACTCCTCGCGTGCACCCCGCGTCATGTCCGTGTCTCTCGCTCCTCTCGGCTTTAAGAGTGCCGACGAGAGCGTCGTAGCGGGAATTTCAGTAACACGTCGACGAAAGCCCTCGGCTCGCTCGACCCTCCGGGCCTCGCTGCGCTCCTCGCTTCGCTGTGGTGCTTGCGTCGGCCGGGAGGGATCGACCGATCCTCGCCCTTTCAGTCCGCCAGGGCGCTGTCTGATCGATCGGCAGAAACGCGGTGGCCAGTCTCACCGGCGGAAACAAATCTGGAACTGAAACGGAGCGATGCGGCGTCGCCTACAGATCGTACAGGTCCTCGAACTTCCCGTGAAGGTACTCGACGAACGGCTCGGCGCTGAGTTCCTCGCCGGTGGCCCGTTCGATCAGTTCGGGCGTCGTGTAGCGCTGGCCGTGCTGGTGGACCTGCTCGGTCATCCACTCGTGGATCGGCTCGAACTGCTCCTCGCGGACGAGCCCGTCGACGTCGAGGTCGTCGCGGATGGCGGCGTCGAGCTGTGCGGCGACGACGCTGCCCAGCGTGTACGTCTGGAAGCTGGCGAACCCGGAGGTCCAGTGGATATCCTGCAGGCAGCCCTCGGCGTCGGTCTCGGGGCGGACGCCGAGGTACTCCTCCATCTTGTCGTTCCACAGCCCCGGGATCTCGTCGGACTCGATCTCG
>PXSF01000099.1 GCA_003022845.1 Halobacteriales archaeon SW_10_66_29
GGGCCACGCGGACCTCACCGCGTCGGAGACGTTCCTCCGGCGTCACGAATCGAACGTACCACGGCCGATGGCACGGCCCGTATGCCTCAAGTGGGACGACCACAACTGGTCGGAGTCACCACGCTCTCACGAAAGTCCCAACGAGGAGCATACAGACCGAAGTATCCTACGGCCGGCGTAGGAGAACGTTGCCTCCGTGGGGGCTGGTACTGATGCCAGACCCCCAACGCGAGGAATCCCACGGCTTCAGCCGTGTGGAGGATGTCAATGTCGTGCCGGACCGGGACGAAGAGTCGAACGAGGACGGGGAGAGCGACAATCAACAACCGCGCCTGGCTGAACTGCGCGAGGTCGAGACGGTGTACGGGCCGGCGGAGGATTCGCGCCTGCTTGCGGAGGCGGTCCTGGAACATGTTTCGGCTGAGGATGCCGTGCTCGACGTCGGCACTGGCTCCGGATACGTCGGCGTCCGCCTGCAGTCCGAGGCCGGTGTGTTCGTCGTCGGATCGGACCTGAATCCAGACGCCTGCCGACAGGCCGCCGACAGCGGGCTCCGGGTCGTCCGGGCGGACATGTTCGAGCCGTTCCGGGACGGAAGCTTCGACGTGGTGTGTTGCAACCCGCCGTACCTGCCGACGCCGCCCGAACGGGAGTGGGACGACCCCATGGAGCGGGCGCTGTCGGGCGGCCCGGACGGTCGCGCGGTCGTCGATCCGTTCCTGGCCGGCGTCGGCCGGGTGCTGAAACCCGACGGCGAGGGGTTCCTGCTGATCTCGACGCTGACTGGTCCCGACGAGGTACGGGAGACAGCCACAGCCCACGGGCTTGAGACGAGCGTGGTCGCCGAGGAATCGCACCCCTTCGAGCGGTTGCTCGTGTTGCGGCTGCAGCAGCGCGGTTGAGCGCACCGAATGATCGGAGAAATCTCCAGTTACTCGATCCTCTGATTCGGATGGGTCGGCGTACCTCGTGACCGCGCTTTACGACCAGGACCTCGGGAAAGACAAGGTGTGGCTACCTACGCAGCCGGGGTTGAAGGGAATTTATTACAATACAGATAGGCCTGAAAGTGATTGACGGGTACCCGGAGCGACTCGTGGGCCCCAAGTTCAATTATGGTTCGAGATCAACAGTACTCACCAGGACGGCAGGACCAGCACAACGAATCACGACAGCAGTTCGGCCAGCAGGACGCCGGCTACGGCCAGCAGGCCCGCGGGGACAGACTCGGCCAGCAGGGCCACGAGCAGGGCCACGCGAGCAATCAGAGCCGGCAGGGCTACCAGCAGGGCGGCAGCCTGGGCGAACGGGGCCGCGAGCAGGGACAACAGAGCCAGCACGGCAGCAGCGGCCAGCGCCAGTTCGGCATGCAGGGCGAACACGGCCACCGGGGTAGACGAGGCAGTCGCGGCCAGCAGGGACAGCAGGGGCATCTGGGCCAGTCACAGGGTCGGACCGGCCAGGCTCACGGCCAGCAGTCCAGCCAGCAGCGCCAGCACAGCGACGACGGGGGAATCACCGACAAGGTGCGCAGGGCAATTCCAGGGATGGGAGGCGACCAGAACCAGGGTCGCCAGCGCGGCGGTCGGCAGGCCGGTCACCGCCAACGCAACAGGCAGGACCAGGCGCATGGGCTCCAGCAGGGTCCCAGCCAGCAGGGCCACGGGCACGGTCTCCAGAGCGGTCACCAGCAGGGGCAACACCAGCAGGGCCTGACCCGGGGTCGCAGCGACCTCCAGGGTCGGCACGACCGGAGCGGCCAGCAGCAGGGTCAGCGCGGCCAGCAAGGTCGTCAGGGCCGCGGCGGGATCGGCCACAGCGAGCGGGGCGGAGAGCAAACCCGGTTTAGCAACCGCAGCCAGGCGGGTCGACAGCACGTCCAGCGCGGCGAGCAGCACCGGTCCGGCAGTCGGAGCGGCATCTCCGGTGGGCAGCAGGCGACGCGGAGCCCGCAGCACGGCCAGAGCACCCAGCAGGGGAGCCAGCGGAGTCAGCGGTCCCAGGAGCGCACTCCTCAGCGGCGCCAGTCCAGTCAGAACCGCGACGACGAGTACACCCCCTCCTGGCAGATCTAGCGGCTCGACGCGAACCGGTGACTGGTCCCTGCTGCTCCCTCCAGAAGCAGCACGACCAGCGCTGACGCCGCGTAACGAGTGTGCTGCAGCGCACGAAACGCAGGGCTCATGCTGGTCCACCCGCTACAGGGCGCTAATGAGCACACCCGATCCCGAAGTGTACGAGCAGGGGCGGGGGATGGACGCCCACAACCAGGCGATGCGGGAGATCCGGGCGCGCAACGACGCGAGCTACGATCCCCGGGAGCCGACCCGCGTCTGGCTGGACGAGGACCGGACGCCCGACGGCGTCTACGACTCGCTGACGATCATCCTCAACACTGGCGGCTGCCGGTGGGCCCGCGCCGGCGGCTGTACGATGTGTGGCTACGTTGCCGAGAGCGTCGAGGGTGGGTCGGTCGCCCACGAGGACCTGCTGGCACAGATCGACGCCTGCCTGGACCACGAGGCCGAGAACATCGGTGAGCAAAGCTCACCGGGCAGTCGGACACAGTCCGACGACGCCGAGGAGCGGGCGGGCCAGGTGAAGATCTACACCTCCGGCTCCTTCCTCGACGAGCGCGAAATCCCGCCGAAGACCCGGGCGGCGATTGCCGCAAGGTTCGCAGACCGCGACCGGATCGTCGTCGAATCGCTCCCGGACTTCGTCGCCGAGGGGAAGATCGCGGATTTCACAGAGCAGGGCATCGAGACCGACATCGCCGTGGGGCTGGAGACTGCCACCGACCGGATCCGCCACGACTGCGTCAACAAGTACTTCGACTTTGCCGAGTTCGAGCGCGCGGCCGCTGACGCGGAGGCGGCAGGCGCTGGCGTGAAGGCGTACCTCCTGTTGAAGCCGCCGTTCCTCTCCGAGTCGGAGGCCATCGACGACATGCAGCGCTCCGTCCGGCGCTGCAGCGGCGTCGACGGCTGTCACACCGTCTCGATGAACCCCACCAACGTCCAGAAGTACACGATGGTCGAGGAGCTGTACTACAACGACGGCTACCGACCGCCGTGGCTCTGGAGCGTCGCCGAGGTGCTGGAATCGACTGCCGACAGGGACGTCATCGTCGTGTCGGACCCCGTCGGCCACGGCAGCGACCGCGGCCCCCACAACTGCGGCGAGTGCGACGACCGCGTCCAGCGCGCGATCAAGGATTTCAACCTCCGGCAGGACCCGTCGGTGTTCGAGCAGGTGTCCTGCGACTGTGAACTCACCTGGGAGACCGTTGTCGAGCGCGAACGGAGTTTCTCGATGCCGCTGGTGCAGTGATTATTGGTGACTGAACCGGTCACAAAATCTGTCTACCGAGCGACGGTAGAGGCTGTTGC
>PXSF01000100.1 GCA_003022845.1 Halobacteriales archaeon SW_10_66_29
GCCCCAGACTGAAACCGTCCTCCGGCAGGCGCTGCGCGAGGGCGTCAAGCCGACGCTGTTCATCAACAAGGTCGACCGCCTGATCTCCGAACTCCAGGAAGGGCCCCAGGAGATGCAAGAGCGCATGACTGCGGTCATCCGCGACGTCAACGAGCTGATCCGCGGCATGACCGAGGAGATGGAGGACATCGACGACGACTGGACGGTCTCCGTCGAGGACGGCACCGTCGGCTTCGGGTCGGCGCTGTACAAGTGGGGCGTCTCGTTCCCGTCGATGCAGCGCACGGGGATGGACTTCGGCGACATCATCGAACTCGAGCGCGCCGACAAGCGCCAGGAACTCGCCGAGCGGACGCCGCTTGCCGACGTGGTGCTGGACATGGTCTGTGAGCACTTCCCGAACCCCGTCGACGCCCAGCCCCGGCGTATTCCCCGGATCTGGCGCGGCGACAGCGACTCGGACGTCGCCGGGACCATGCGGCTGGTCGACGAGGACGGCGAAATCGTGTTCATGGTGACTGACATCTCGATGGACCCCCACGCGGGCGAGATCGCGACCGGCCGCGTGTTCTCCGGGACGCTGGAGAAGGGCCAGGAGCTGTACGTCTCCGGGACGGCCGGCAAGAACCGCCTGCAGAGCGTCGGCATCTTCATGGGCGGCGAGCGCGAGGAGGTCGACCGCGTCCCGGCCGGAAACGTCGCCGCAGTCACGGGCCTCAACGACGCCATCGCCGGCTCGACGGTCTCCAGCGTGGAGATGACGCCGTTCGAGTCGATCGAGCACATCTCCGAGCCCGTCATCACGAAAAGCGTCGAGGCGAAGAACATGGACGACCTGCCGAAGCTGATCGAGACGCTCCAGCAGGTCGCCAAGGAGGACCCGACGATCGAGATCGAGATCAACGAGGACACCGGCGAGCACCTGATCTCCGGGCAGGGCGAACTCCACCTCGAAGTGGTGACCCAGCGCATCGAGCGCAACCAGGGGATCCCAGTCACGACCGGCGAGCCGATCGTCGTGTTCCGGGAGGCGCCCCAGGCCGAGAGCCGCGAGGTCGAGGGCATTTCGCCGAACCGCCACAACCGCTTCTACATGACCGTCCAGCCCCTCGACGGGGACGTCGTCGAGGCGATCACCCGCGGGAAGGCGACGATGGACATGCCCGAACTCGAACGCCGCGAGGCGCTCCAGGAGGCCGGCCTCGAAAAGGAGACCTCACAGGACGTCGAGCACATCCACGGCTCGAACATCATCGTCGACAAGACGAAAGGGATCCAGCACCTCAACGAAACGATGGAGCTGGTCATCGAGGGGATGGAGGAGGCGCTCAACGACGGCCCGCTCGCCAACGAGCCGGTCCAGGGCTCGCTCATCCGCCTGCACGACGCGCGCCTGCACGAGGACGCCATCCACCGCGGTCCGGCCCAGGTCATTCCGGCGGTCCGGAACTCGCTGCACAACGCCTTGATCGACGCCGAAGTCCGCCTGCTGGAACCGATCCAGGAGGTCCGCATCGACGTCCCCAACGAACACATGGGCGCCGCCAGCGGCGAAGTCCAGGGCCGCCGCGGCCGCGTCGACGACATGTACCAGGAAGGCGACCTGATGGTCGTCGAGGGCGTCGCGCCGGTCGAGGAGATGATCGGCTTCTCCAGCGACATCCGCTCGGCGACCGAGGGCCGCGCGTCCTGGAACACCGAGAACGCCGGCTTCCAGGTGATGGCCGACAACCTCCAGCGCGAGAAGATCATGGAGATCCGCGAGCGCAAGGGTATGAAGCTCGAACTCCCCGAAACCGTCGATTACTTCTAACCCACCTTTTTCTCCGAGGGGTTTCCTCGCTCGCTTCGCTCGCTGCGGGAACCCCTCGAACAAATTTTTCGCTGTCGGAACCGCTTTTTTAGCCGTCGACCCCCTACCAATGCGCATGCAGCTCGACGACCACGAGCGGATCCTGCTCGGCAGCGGCATCTTCGGATTCGGTCTCGGCGCAGTCGGAGACGTCGCGCTCTTTCACCACGTCCTTCAGTGGCACCACCTGCTGTCGGCGCGAGTCGACCCGTCGACGCTGGACGGACTGCGACGGAACCTCCTCGCCGACGGCGTGTTCTCGCTCGCGATGCTCGGGGTCATGCTTGCGGGTACCGGCATCGTTTGGCGAAACCTCAATCGCACCGAGGCGACACAGCCGATGGTTCGGCTGGTCGGAGCGACACTCGTCGGCGCGGGTGCGTTCAACCTCTTCGACGGCGTGGTCGACCACTACATCCTGAACCTCCACGACGTTCCTCCCGCGGCTCGCAACCCCGTGAGACCGAGCGCGGCCCCGTTGCGCGCGGCGAACCGACGACGGCCGACGGTCCGGAGCTGTTACCGGGAGCGGGCGTCGGGCGATCCGCCCTCGACGAACCGACCCGCGTAGAACAGCGCCACCGCGAGGGCTCCACCCACGCCGGCAGCGACGGCCGTCCCGACCACATCGCCGACCGGGATGACGGTGACAATCCCGACGCCGACGCTGGTTCCCAGACCGCCGGCGACCGCGGCTAACCGTTTCGAGTCCATGGGTACGTGCAGGTACGGTGTGGCGACAGTTAAAACAAAGAGGTTCGGACGGGCGACGAGTCGCACACCAGTTCGGGGAAAAGCTACTTTAGGCGTCTCCCCGTCGTAACAATCATGCACGCGTGGCGGCGACGACAGCCGACCGGACAGGGGAGCGCAGGGAGCCATGGCAGGACCTGACGCAGCCACAGTGCTCATCGTCGAGGACGAAGTCGAACTCGCGGAGTCATACGCGGTGATCCTCGACGACGAACACGAGGTCCGGATCGCGACCACGGGCGAGGAAGGGCTGGAGATGGTCGACCACGACGTCGACGTTGTGCTACTCGACCGGCGGATGCCGGGCATGTCCGGCGACGAGATGCTCGGAAAGCTCGTCGAGCGCGGGATCACGGCGAAGGTAGCGATGCTGACCGCCGTCGAACCCGAGGTGGACATCATCGACCTGTCGTTCGACGACTACATCACCAAGCCCGTCGACAACGAGGAACTGCTCGCGCTGGTGGACGTCCTGCTGAAGCGGGCGGCGTACGACGAGCGCAGCCAGGAGTTCTTCCAGCTCGCGGCGAAGAAGGCAACACTGGAGACCGCCGGCAGGGAACAGTCCGCCGAGTACCGGGAGCTGACCGACCGCCTGCACCAACTCCAGCAGGAGGTCGACGCCACGCTCGAGGAACTGAGCACCGAAAAAGCGTTCATCGACATCGACCCCACGAGGCCCCCTCCGGGGTGACCGGCGGGGCCACGCGCGGCACGTCGCCCGGTACAGTGCCCAGTCGACGGCGATCAACGTGTTTTTAACGCTTGCGGTTAGAGTAAGATGTAACCGAGTACGCGGTCGCCCCGGGACGGAGTGGGCGACCGGCGTGTCGCCGGATGACAGTCAGTCGGCCTTCGGTATCGCCGGGGGCTGGGGGACTGGACGGCGGCCGACTGACAGAGTCGGACGTGCACGCGGCCCAAGAGTCGGTCATGCGTGCGGGTCGCCGGTCGTCACGCGGGGCGATCGTCTCGGCGTGATACTATGGAAATCGAAATCGCAACGATTGGCGGATACGAAGAGGTTGGGCGTCAGATGACTGCCGTCCGTGCGGGCGACGACGTCGTCGTCTTCGACATGGGCCTCAACCTCTCGAAGGTACTGATCCACGACAACGTCGAGACCGAGCGGATGCACTCGCTCGATCTCATCGACATGGGCGCGATCCCGGACGACCGGGTGATGTCCGAACTCGAGGGGGACGTGAAGGCAGTCGTGCCGACGCACGGCCACCTCGACCACATCGGCGCCATCTCGAAGCTCGCCCACCGCTACGACGCGCCGGTCGTGGCGACCCCGTTCACGATCGAACTCGTCAAACAGCAGATCCAGGGCGAGGAGAAGTTCGGCGTCCAGAACGACCTCGTGAAGATGGACCCCGGCGAGACGATGTCGATCGGCGACCACAACGAACTCGAGTTCGTCAACGTCACCCACTCGATCATCGACGCGATCAACCCCGTCCTGCACACGCCGGAGGGGTCGATCGTTTACGGCCTGGACAAGCGCATCGACGAGACGCCGGTGATCGGCGATCCGATCGACCTCGAGCGGTTCCGCGAGATCGGCCGCGAGGACGGCGGCGTCCTCTGTTACATCGAGGACTGTACGAACGCCGGCAAGAAGGGCCGGACCCCCAGCGAATCCGTCGCGCGCCGGCACCTCCGCGACGTGATGTACTCGATCGAGGATTACAACGGTGGCATCGTCGCGACGACGTTCTCCTCGCACATCGCCCGCGTGAAGTCGCTGGTCGAGTTCGCCGAGGACATCGGCCGCCAGCCCGTGCTGCTGGGTCGCTCGATGGAGAAGTACTCCGGCACCGCTGGGCATGTACGGCCACCGCAAGTCCGTCGACCGGACGTTCAAGCGGGTCATGAACGACGGCAAGGAGAACTTCCTGCCGATCGTCACCGGCCATCAGGGCGAGCCCCGCGCGATGCTCACCCGGATGGGTCGCGGCGAGACCCCCTACGAAATCGACGACGGCGACAAGGTGCTGTTCTCGGCCCGCGTGATCCCGGAGCCCACCAACGAGGGGCAGCGCTACCAGTCCGAGAAGCTGCTTGGCATGCAGGGCGCCCGCATCTACGATGACATCCACGTCTCGGGCCACCTCAACCGCGAGGGCCACTACCAGATGCTGGACGCGCTGCAGCCCCAGCACGTCATCCCCGCCCACCAGGACATGAGCGGCTTCGCGCCGTACGTCAACCTGGTGGAGGACAACGGCTACAAGATGGGCCGTGACCTCCACGTCACGCGCAACGGCAACATGATCCAGCTGGTCGAGTAGGCAGATGACACGGCAGCAGGCAGTCGAGGCGGCGATCCGGGACTGTCGCGAGCGGGTCAACGAGGCGATCCAGGAGGACCTCCCGATCAACCGCCCCGAGCGGCTGTACGAGGCTTCCCGCTACCTCCTGGAAGCGGGCGGCAAACGGCTGCGGCCGACGATCCTCCTGCTCGCGGCGGAGGCGCTGGAAGGCGTCTCCCCTGGCGAGGAGGCCTACCGGTCGTTCCCGTCGCGGACCGGCGATCCCGTGGACGTGCTCGCAGCCGCGGTGAGCGTCGAGATCATCCAGTCGTTCACGCTGATCCACGACGACATCATGGACGACGACGACGTGCGCCGGGGCGTCCCGGCGGTCCACCGCGAGTACGACCTCTCGACGGCGATCCTCGCGGGCGACACGCTGTACTCGAAGGCGTTCGAGAACATGCTCGAAACCGGCACGCCGCCGGACCGGTCGGTCCGCGCGCTCTCCGAACTGGCGACGACCTGTACGGAGATCTGTGAGGGCCAGTCGCTGGACATCGACTTCGAGGGGCGGGAGGCGATCACCCCCGACGAGTACCTGGAGATGGTCGAACTGAAGACGGCAGTGCTGTACGCCGCGTCGGCGAGCATCCCCGCCGTGATCCTCGGCTACGACGACGCGGTCGACCCGCTGCACAGCTACGGCCTGGACGTCGGCCGCGCGTTCCAGATCCAGGACGACCTGCTCGACCTGACGACGCCGACAGAGAAACTGGGCAAACAGCGCGGCAGCGACCTGGTCGAGGGCAAACAGACGCTGATCACGGTCCACGCCCGCGACCAGGGCGTCGACGTGGAGGGGCTGGTGCCCAGCGACTCCGTCGAAGCCGTCACCGAGCGCGAGATCGACGAGGCGCTTGCCCGACTGGAGGACGCTGGCAGCATCCAGTACGCTCGTCGGACCGCACAGGAGCTAGTCGAGAGCGGGAAACACCACCTCCAGACACTGCCCGACAACGAGGCACACGCGCTGCTGGCGGACATCGCCGACTACCTGATCGAGCGCGAGTATTAAACGGCGAGCACGTTTGTTTGGGGCCGTGCCCACTAGCTTTTATTCGGCCGGTCGCCGTGGTGGCCGTATGGCTCCAGTCGAGTACGAGATCGACGGCGACCTGGCGACGATCACGATGGACAACCCGCCGTTGCGCAACGCCCTGACGCTCGAGGCGGCCGAACACATCCAGGAGGCGATCGACGCCATCGAGGACGCCGACGTCAGGTGCGCGGTGCTCGAAGGGTCGGAGGGAACGTTCTGTGCGGGCGGGGACATCGAGTCGATGCTGGAGGGACTCGCCAGCGACCGCGACACCGAGGAGCTGATGGAGGAGGTAGGGCTGCCGATCAACCGGACCGTCCAGCGCCTCTATGAGTGTTCTGTGCCGACTATTGCGAAGGTCGACGGCCCCGCGTTCGGCGCCGGCGGGTCGCTGGCAATCGCCTGCGATCTGGTGCTCGCCAGCGAGCGCGCCGAGATCAGCTTCGGCTTCCGGCGGATCGGTCTCTCGATCGACTCCGGGCCCTCCTACCTGCTCCCGCGCGTCGTCGGCGAGAAGACGGCGATGGAGCTCGTCTACACCGGCGACCTCATCGACGCGGCCGAAGCGCAGGAGCTGGGCCTGATCAACCGCGTGTTCCCGACCGAGGAGTTCGACGAGCGCTGCGAGGCGGTCATCGAGGAGGTCGTGACCGGGCCGACGGTCGCGCTGAAACGCTCGAAGCAGCTGCTGCAGGCGGGCGGCGAGCGGACGTTCGACGGGGCGATCCGCGCGGAGGTCGACTCGCTGGGCGCCGTCTTCGACACCGACGACTTCTCGGAGGGGGTCAACGCCTTCGTCGAGCGCCGGACGCCGGAGTTCGGGGGTGAATGAGCTAGCCCGGGTGGTAACACGGCGGTGACAGGATTCGAAACAACCATCTCGGAACGGGGCGGCGTTCCTGACGGCTACAGCTTGTTCTCGGCGTCCTCTGCCAGTTCCTTCATCCGTTTGCCGACGCGGCCGGCGTCGGAGAACTCGTCTTCGCTCATCGCGTTGGCGAGCGCGTTGCCCAGGACGAAGACGGCGTGTTTGTGCTCGCTTTTCGACATGTGGACGTCCTCCGGCGTGACGTCGATCTCCTCGTACTGCGCAAAGAGGTCCTCGTCGACCTGTTCGAGTTCCTCGAAGTACTCCATGATGATGACCATCTGCTCGTGGAGTTCAAGGAGTTCGTCTTTGTGCATGCCTGTACTCTAGTTCCGTATCCGGTTAAGTATGTTTGCAACGCAATCGCTACGCCGGGGGCTGGACGCCCTCGAGGCGGGCGGTCAAGCGGGACTGGTCGTCGGCGGGGCGGCACTGGACCGGTGGGCGCGCTGCATCCCCCTTAGAGTCATCAGAAGACGTATTCGTCGTCGTGGCCCATCATCCCGTCGTCCTCGTAGCCGGGCTCCTCCTCGTCGTCCATGGGGCCACTCGTCTTGTAGGCCTTCAACCCAGTCGCCAGCAGGTCCTCGATCGCCTCCTCGCGGTTGAGAAACTCGCCTTGCTCGACGAGTTGGGCGATCTGCATTTCGAGATGTTCCGGTATCGTGATCTCTACCTTTGGCATCGCAACGTGAAGGGGTTTGATTGAGGGGTAGTTAAACCTGACGGGGAGTGGACGTTCCGGACGAAATCGGTAGAATCGCCGGCAATCAGCGGCGACCGTCGTCGCTCAGCGGCCGGGCGCCGCGCGTGCGCTCGGAGCGAGACGGCCGCCAGGTATAGTCAGGCTGATACCGGGCGAGTCCTAACCGACACGGGATGGATTCGACGCGGAGCGAGGGACGGCCGGCCAGCGGGGGGCCCGACCGGGTAGCCGCCCGCGCCTGTCGGGTCGACGCCGTACCAGTCCGCACGGTAGTGGACCTCTTCGAGCGGCCGCGCCTGGTCTGGGCCGACGCGGACGGGACAACAGTCGCCGGTGGGACCGCGGCGGTCATCACCGCATCCGGTGCGGACCGCTTCGAAGCGGTGTCGCGTCGCGCCCAGGCAGTGTTCGGGAAGCTCGACGCGCCCGACCCGTTGCCCGACGGGGCACGGCCCCGGTTCTACGGCGGCTTCGCCTTCACCGACGACCACGGGGCGAGCGGATCCGACAGCGACGCCGTGAGGCTGTGGCGCGGCTTCCCGGCCGCGAAGTTCGTCCTGCCGGCCGTCCAGGCGTCGGTCACCGGCGACGGGACGTGGCTGACCACTGCCGCGACGGGCCCCGACGCAGGCGCCAGGGCCGCGGCGCGACTCGACCGGTGGCGGGGTCGTCTCGACACGCTGCCCACGTTCGCGCGTTCGTCGCCGCCGGGTGTCCGCAGCCGGGAGTACGATCCCTCGCGGCCGGCCTGGCGCCGGCAGGTCGCGGCTGCAATCGACCGGATTCGCGAGGGGCAGCTCCGAAAGGTCGTACTCGCACAGTCGCTGTCGATCGAACTCGGAAAGCCGGTCGCTGTCGCGGACGTGCTCGCGCGCCTCGGCGACGTCTACCCCAGCTGCTATCGCTTCCTGTTCGAACCAGCGACAGGCGGCTCCTTTTTCGGCGCGACGCCCGAACAACTGGTGACCGTTCGCGGAACGGCCGTCGAGACGGAGGCGCTTGCCGGTTCGATCGGCCGGGGCGAGACCCGCGCCGAAGACGAGTGGCTCGCGACCGAACTCCGCGACAGCGAGAAGAACACCCACGAACACGAACTGGTCGTGGAGGCGATCCAGCGACAGCTCGCCGCGCTCACCGACGACACCGAGACCGGCGAGCAGGGCGTCAGGCAACTGGCGAACGTCCAGCACCTTCGAACGCCGATCCGCGCGACGCTACCCCACGAGGAACACGTGCTGTCACTCGTCGAGGCGTTGCATCCCACGCCGGCGGTCGGCGGGCTCCCGCCGGAACGGGCGCTTGAGACGATCCGCGAAACCGAGGCGTTCGAGCGGGGCTGGTACGCGGCGCCGGTGGGCTGGTTCGACGCCGACGGCAACGGCACCTTCGCCGTCGCGATCCGGTCTGCCGTCACGCGCGGGACGCAGGCCCGCCTGTTCGCGGGCGCGGGCATCGTCCGCGACAGCGACCCCGACGTCGAGTGGGACGAACTGCAACTGAAGTACCGGCCAGTGCTGGACGAACTGCAATGACCGCACCGAACCGCAACACGCTCTGGGCCGAGACGCTGGTCTCGGAGCTGGCCGCAGCCGGGGTCGACGCCGTCTGTCTCGCCCCCGGGAGCCGGTCGACGCCGCTGACCGTCGCGTTCGTTGCCCACGACGGAATCCGGACGTTCTCACATCTCGACGAGCGCTCTGCGGCGTTTTTCGCCCTCGGCCGGGCGCGCGTGACCGGAACGCCCACGCCAGTCGTCTGTACCTCCGGGACGGCAACGGCGAACTTCCACCCGGCGGTGCTCGAGGCAGATGAGAGCCGGGTGCCGCTGCTGTTGCTGACGGCGGACCGGCCGCCCGAACTGCACGACAGCGGCGCCAACCAGACGACCGACCAGGAGCAGCTATACGGCGACGCCGTCCGGTGGTACCGGACGCTCGCCGAGCCGGAGCCCGAGCCACGCAAGCTCCGGTCGCTTCGCGTCACCGCGGCCCGTGCCGTTGTGGAGGCGACGGGGACGCCGCCCGGTCCGGTCCACCTCAACGTCCCGTTCCGGAAGCCGCTGGAGCCGACGCCCGTCGAAGGTGACGTCCCCGGTATCCGAGCTTGCAGCCGCCATCGAGACAACTGACCGCGGCCTGATCGTCACCGGCCCCGCTGATCGTCCGACGCCGGCACGGGACGCGCTCGGCGACCTCGCGGCGGCGACCGGGTTTCCGGTGCTCGCCGACCCGCTGTCGGGCCACCGCTTCGGCGCGCACACCGACCGCGACGGCGCGACAGTCTGCGGGGGGTACGACTCGTATCTGGACGCATCCGACGCCGTGCCGGACCCCGAATTCGTGCTCCGGTTCGGGGCCTCGCCCACCTCCAAGGTGCTCCGGAAGTACCTGGCGGGAACCGGCGCCCGGCAGGTGCTCGTCGACACTGCGGGCGGGTGGCGGGAGGCGGAGTTCACCGCGACGGATCTCGTCGCTGCAGCGCCCGACAGGCTGGCCAGCGCGGTCGCCGACGCGGTGGACGGGGGCGGCGCGACGAACTACCGCGGTCGGTTCGAGCGTCTGGAGCGCCGCTACTGGGACGCCATCGACTCGGCAGTCGAGGGAGCGACATCGGTCGGCGACGGGGGCGGACGGGGTCAGCCGGACGCGCCGCTGTTCGAGGGTGCAGTGCTCAACACGGTCGCCGCGGCGTGCCCGCCGGAGACGACGCTGTTCGTCTCCAACAGCATGCCGGTGCGGGACCTCGACCGCTTCGGCGAACCGCGGGCGGAGCCAATGCGCACCCTTGGTAACCGCGGTGTGAGCGGCATCGACGGTATCACCTCGACGGCACTGGGGGCCGGCAGCGCGGCCGACGGCCCGCTCGTCCTGGCTATCGGCGACGTGGCGTTCTACCACGACATGAACGGTCTGCTGGCGCTGCGGCGCTGCGGCGTCGACGCGACGATCGTCCTCCTGAACAACGACGGCGGCGGCATCTTCCACAAACTCCCCGTCGAGTCGTTCGATCCGCCGTTCACCGAGCAGTTCCGGACGCCACACGGCCTGGAGTTCTCGCCGACCGGCGCGCTGTACGGCTTCCCCGTCGACCAGTTCGAGGCGCTCGCCCCGTTCCGATCCGCATTTTCCGACGCCGTCGGATCGGGGGAGACGAACCTGCTGTCGGTCAGGCTCGACGCCGAGCGGAGTCACCGCCGCAGGGAGGCGATCCACGAGGCCGTCTGCGAGGCCGTTCTCAGCGGGGAGTAGCGCCTTGCAGGTCGTGTACATCAGCCCGCGCTCACGGGGCGGATGGCGACCCGCGTCAGCAGCGAGAGGCCGAGCGGGAACACCACTGCCACCATGACGAAAAACGCCCGGACGCTCAGCAGTTCGATCCCCGTCCAGAACATCGCCAGCGGGAGCAACACCGACCAGATGCCGAACACGGCGATACCCACCTCGGGGACGCTCTGGAGGAACGCAATCACCAAAATGACGCACATCGCGACGGTGAGGTTGACCACAAGCGGGAACTGCGGCAACAGCGCCCCGAACAGCAAGACGGGGTAGACGGCGAACGTCACACAGAGCAGGATTAGCGCCCGCTGGCTGGCGAACATCCGGCCGTGCTTGTACCGGTCGCCGTCCCGGTTGACCGCAAACGAGCCGTCAGTGTCCCACACCTGCCAGTTATCGGATCCGTCGGATCCACCATCACCCGGCGTGCTGTCGTACATGGAGTCCTCACGCACGCGACCTCCCCGGTTGCGCTGGCGGGTGTCGGTCCCCGAAGCCGTGCCCCCTGCGCTGCTGGCGTTCGCCGATCCTGGTGCCGTCGAGGCCCCCGATACGGTGTCACTCGCCGCTCCGCTGCCGGACCCCCCTGCGGTCGCCGCCCCGCCACCGGGGGTCGCCGACCCCGTCGAACTCGTTGACGCTCCGCCGGACGAGGAGGGCCCTGTCGAGCCACGTCCGGACCCTGCGGGATCCGTCCGGTCGGCTTCACCGCTGGCGGTGCCCGCGGTACTGTCGGCCGGCGACTGCTCGGCGTCCACGTACGCCTCGTGGCCGAGCCTGTCGTAGCGGGTCCGCTCGGCCTCGTCCGTGAGGACGTCCCTGGCCTCGATGAGGCGTTTGGTCCGCTCGCTCGCGTCCGCTTCGTCGCTGACGTCGGGATGGGTTTCCTTGAGCGTCTCCCTGTAAGCCTGCTGGATCTCCTCGGCTGTCGCGTCCGGGTCCACGCCCAGCAACTCGTAGTAGCTCTCTCCCACAGTTGATCGTCACTGTGTGGATACGCGGGAGATTTACTTAAATCCACAGCGGCGTTGCTCGCGCCGAACTCCACCCAGGGCGTGAGTGTGCCGTCCGCACCGTCACTGCCTCCACACACCGCGCTCGGCTACTCGTCGAGCCCGAGCACCGCTGGACTCGTCCGGGAATCCTCGACGTGGTAGTCAACCCGACGAACATAGTGATAGTGATTGTTGTGACTCGTTACCGCCGGGTAGTCCTCAGACGCCAGTTTCGGGCCGTGAAACCGCCGCTATTGCGACATGGTGGCGAAAATAATCATAACAATCACTATGAGACGAAGCGACCAGCTACCGCATGTCCTCCGGTGCGTTAAAACGCTCGGGGGGCGAGACTGGAACTATGCTTCTCGAGGGGACCATCCTCAGGGGGCGCTCGTTTCAGCCGATCGAGGGCCGGATCGTCGTCGAGGACGGCCGGATCGAAGCGATCGAGGAGAGCGATGCACGCAGTGACGACATCGTTCTGCCGGCGTTTGTCAACGCCCACACCCACGTCGGCGATTCGATCGCGAAGGAGGCGGGCGAGGGGTTGACCCTCGAGGAACTCGTCGCGCCGCCGGACGGGCTCAAACACCGGCTGCTCGCGGAGGCCGATCGGTCGGAACTGGTCGACGCGATGGCCGAGACCCTCTCGTTCATGGAAGCTTCGCGGTGTCGACGTCGAATCGGTCGTCCTCGGCAGGGAATCGATCGAGGCGATGGAACGCAGCGACGGGTTCGGCGCGAGCGGCGCAAACGACGGCGAGTTCTCGCGGGAGCGTAACGCGACCGCCCGGGAGGGGAAGCTGTTCGGCATCCACGCCGGCGAGGTCGACAGCTCCGACATCAATCCCGCGATGGATCTGGACCCGGACTTCCTCGTGCACATGGTCCACGCCGAGGACCTCCACCTCGAACGGGTGGCAGACAGCGGGACTCCAGTGGTGGTCTGCCCGCGGTCGAACGCGGTCACGGACGTTGGACTGCCGCCGGTGAGCGACATGCTGGACGCGACGACGGTCGCGCTCGGGACGGACAACGTGATGCTCAACAGCCCCTCGATGTTCCGCGAGATGGCGTTCACCGCGAAGCTGACCGACGTCTCGACGGTCGACGTGCTCCGGATGGCGACGATCAACGGCGCGGAAATCGCCGGCCTGAACTGCGGGCTGATCGAGGAAGGCCGCGACGCACGGCTCGTCGTCCTCGACGGAACCTCGCCGAACCTCTCCGGCGCGAAAGATCCCTGCCGGGCGGTCGTCCGGCGGGCCGGCGTCGACGACATCAAGGACGTAATCAGGCCCTGAACGCCCCTGGATTTATCGGTGGGGGTCGAGTAACGTCCGTGTGAGGGTGCACAGTGTACGACCACATTCTGGTTCCGACGGACGGCTCGGCAGGGATGGAGACCGTCATCGAGCACGCCGTCTCGCTGGCCCAACTCCACGGCGGGATCCTCCACGGCCTGTACGTCGTCAACACCGCGGCACTGACCGATCTCCCGATGGAGTCCTCCTGGGAGGGCGTCAGCCAGGCGCTCGAACAGGAGGGCCAGGTCGCGCTCAACGAGGTCGAACAGCTGGCCCGTGACGTCCCGGTCGAGGTGACCCGGATCGAGGGGTCGCCCGCCCGGGAGATCGTCTCCTACGCCGAGGACAACGACGTGGACGTGATCGTCATGGGAACACACGGGCGCTCGGGCGTGAACCGACTGCTGCTGGGTAGCGTCGCGGAACGGGTCGTCCGGTCCTCCAGCGTCCCCGTGTTGACGATCCGCGTGGCGGAGAACCGCGAGGACGACTCCTGATCAGGGGTCGGCGGGACGGAGGTGCTCACAGTCGCCGGCAGTGACCTCTCTGGTGCCCTCGGCCGTCTCGACGACGAGGCTGCCGGGGAAGCGCACGTCGACGGCGTCGCCGACGATCTCCTCGCCCGGAGTTTCGACCCGGACACGCTGTCCCAGCGTCGAGGAGAGCTTCCGCCAGGCGGGCAGCACTTGCTGCAGATCGACCGTCAGCTCGTGAAACGCCGCGAGCAGGCTCTGGGTGAGTTCGCGCCTGTCGACGTCACCGACCTCCTCCCGGACGGTGGTGACCGGCCGGTCAGTCGGCAGATCGGCCGCGTCGACGTTCGCGTTGATGCCGATGCCCACTACCAGCCAGGAGACGCGGTCGGCCTCCCCTTCCATCTCCGTGAGAATGCCCGCCAGTTTGCGATCTCCGACCAGTACGTCGTTGGGCCACTTGATCGAGGCGTCGACGCCGGCCTCGCGGACGGCCCGGGTCGTCGCAACCGCGGCCGCGAGGGTGTAGGCGGGCGCCTGCGCGGGCGGAACCTGAGGTCTGCTCAAAATCGAGAGCCAGATCCCGCCCGACGGCGAGGACCAACCCCGATCGAGCCGCCCCCGACCGCCTGTCTGGGCGTCAGCGAGGACGACCACGTTCGCCCGGCCGTCGACCGCGAGGTCGCGCGCCCTGGCGTTCGTGCTGTCGATCGTCTCGTGGTACTCCACCTCGTACGGTGCGTCGAGCCCGAACTCCACTGCCGGCCCACCGAACTCCGGGATGCTGATCAGTTCGTACCCCGCCTCGGCGCTGTCGATCTCGAAGCCGGCCGCACGGAGCGCCTCGACGTGTTTCCAGACCGCCGCCCGGGAGATGCCCAGATCCTCGGCGATCTGCGGGCCGCCGACAGGACCCGCCGCGATCCGGTCGAGGACGCGGGCGCGTGTCTCCTGCATGGCTCACCCTCCGCAGGGGGAGACAACCAAGGTTTCGGCTGCGCCTGCTCACTCGATCACGAACAGCACGTCGCCCATGTCGACGCTGTCGTCCTCGGCGACCGTGATCTCGGCGATGGTCCCGCCGTACTCCGCGACGACGTCGTTCTCCATCTTCATCGCCTCCAGCACGCAGAGCACGTCGCCGGCCTCCACCTCGTCGCCCTCCTCGACGGTGGTTTCGAGGACCGTGCCCTGCATCTCGGCTGTGACGCGTCGAGGGCGGGAGCGCCGTGCTCCTCCAGTTCGACCTCGAAGCGCTTGCCGTCGACCTCGACGGTGAACTCGCGGGTGGTCGACTCCTCGTCGTCCGCCTCCGCCGAGGTTTCAGTCCCCCACCGTTGTTGGGCCTCCTCGATCCGGCTGTCGGCGAGCTGTTCGTCGAGGTACTTCGTGGTGTGCTTGCCGTCGAGGAACGTCCCGTCGGTGAGCATCAGGCGGTGGAAAGGGATGATCGTGACGACGCCCTCGATGTCGTACTCCGAGAGCGCGCGCAGCGACCGGTCGATGCATTCCGCGCGGTCGCTGCCGTGGACGATCAGCTTCGCGATCATCGAGTCGTAGTCGGTGACGAGTTCGTCGCCCTGCCGGAGCGCGTCGTCGATCCGGACGCCGATGCCGCCCGGCGGATCGTACGTGTCCAGGACGCCGCCCGTCGCCGGCGCAAACTCCTGGGCGGCGTTCTCCGCGTTGATCCGGAACTCCATGGCGTGCCCTTCCAGCTCGACCGATTCCTGCGAGAAGGTGATCTCCTCGCCCGCTGCGACCCTGAGCTGCCAGTTCACGATGTCGATGTCCGTCAGCTCCTCGGTGACGGTGTGTTCGACCTGGATCCGCGTGTTGACCTCCAGGAAGTAGAAGTTCGTGTCGGGTCCCAGCGGTTCGTCGGGATCCCGGTCGGGGTCCTCCTCGACGAGGAACTCCACGGTCCCGGCGTTCGTGTAGCCAGCGGCGTCGACGCCGCGGCGGGCCGCCTCGCCGATCTCCTCGCGGAGGTCGTCGGACAGCGCCGGCGAGGGCCCTTCCTCGATCACTTTCTGGTGGCGCCGCTGCAGCGAGCAGTCACGCTCGCCGAGGTGCCGGACGTTGCCGTGGTGGTCCGCGAGGATCTGGATCTCGACGTGACGGGGGTGTTCGAGGTACCGCTCCAGGTACACCGAGTCGTTGTCGAAGTAGGCCTCGCCCTCCCGCTTCGCGCTCTCCAGTTCGTCCGCGGCCTGGCCGGCGTCCCGGACCACTTTCATGCCGCGGCCACCGCCGCCGCCCTCGGCCTTGATCGCCACGGGATAGCCGTGTTCGTCCCCGAACGCCGTGACCTCCTCGGGGTCGGTGACGGGGTCCGTCGTGCCGGGAACGATCGGGACGTCGGCCTCCTGCATGATCTTGCGGGCTTTCGTCTTTTCGCCGAGCTGTTCCATGCCGTCGCTGTCGGGCCCGACCCAGGTCACGCCCTCGGTCGCCTCCACCTCGGCGGCGAAGTCGGCGTTCTCCGCGAGGAAGCCATAGCCCGGGTGGATCGCGTCTGCATCCGCCCGCTGGGCAGCGTCGATGATCGCGTCGTGGTCCAGGTACGAGTCGGCGGCCCGTGCGGGGCCGACGTTGTACGCCTCGTCGGCGTACCGGACGTGGCCGCCGTCGCTGTCGGTATCGCTGTACACGGCGACGGTTTCGATGCCCATGTCGTGGCAGGCCCGCATCACCCGGACGGCGATCTCGCCGCGGTTCGCGACCAGTACCTTCTCGAACGGTTTCGCTGTCATTCGAGCCCCTCCAGTCGTCCGGCGGTGGTCCACCCGTCGGTCGGTGCGTTCCGCGGCACCCGCCGTGCGGTGCCGGTCACGGTTTCCAGGCGGCCAGCGTACTTGAAGCGCGTGCCGTCCCAACTCTCAGCAGCCCCACTCGCGCTCGCCGCCGCGGCAGCGGCCGCAGCGACCTCCTGATCCCGGAGGTGAGCGCCGATGGCGGCAGCGATGGCCGCCGCCTCCTCCCGTGTCGCGGCGGGTGGCACGTCCAGCGTCGGGTCATCCAGCAGTACCGGCGTTTCTTCAGTCATGTCAGAGGGGGATATTACCATGTTTCTTGTCGGGCTGTGATTTCCGTTTCGACCGCAGCATCTCCAGGTCACCGATCAGCTGTGGGCGGGTGTCCTGGGGTTCGAGCACGTCGTCGACGAACCCTCGATCCGCCGCGATGTAGGGGTTGGCGAACTGCTCGCGGTACTCCTCGATCAGTTCCTCGCGGCGCTGTTCGGGATCGTCTGCGGCCTCAAGTTCGTCGCTGTACAGCACGTTGACCGCCCCTTTCGGCCCCATCACCGCGATCTCGGCGCTCGGCCAGGCGTAGTTGACGTCCGCGCCGATGTGTTTCGACGCCATGACGTCGTAGGCGCCGCCGTAGGCCTTCCGGGTGATGACGGTCAGCAGCGGGACCGTCGCCTCGGAAAAGGCGTACAGCAGTTTCGCACCGTGCTTGATGATGCCGTTGTGCTCCTGGTCGGTGCCGGGCATGAACCCAGGCACGTCGACGAACGTGAGGATCGGGATGTTGAACGCGTCACAAAAGCGGACGAACCGGGCGCCCTTGACCGAGGAGTCGATGTCGAGCGTGCCGGCGTTGACCCGGGGCTGGTTCGCGACGACGCCGATGGCATGGCCGTCGAGACGGGCAAAGCCGATCACGAGGTTGCGGGCGAACGCCTCCGCGACCTCGAAGAAGGAGCCCTCGTCGGTGATCCGATCGATCACGTCGATCATGTCGTACGGTTTCCGGGGCTGATCGGGGACGATCTCTTCGAGTTCCTCGTCGCGGCGCTCGGGGTCGTCCCAGGGGTCGACCCGCGGCGGGTCCTCGACGTTGTTCTGCGGGAGATACGAGAGGAGGTGACGGATGTCGTCCAGCGCCTCCTTCTCGTCGGCGGCGGTGAACTGGGCGACGCCGGACTCGGAGGCGTGGGTGTTCGCGCCGCCGAGTTCGTCGAAGCCGACCTCCTCGCCGGTGACCGTTTCGATCACGTCCGGCCCGGTGATGAACATGTGGCTGGTGTCCTGGACCATCATCACGAAGTCCGTGATCGCCGGCGAGTACACCGCGCCGCCGGCGCAGGGCCCCATGATCGCCGATATCTGGGGGATGACGCCGCTGGCCTGCTGATTGCGGTGAAAGATGTGGGCGTACCCCGCCAGCGAGTCGATCCCCTCCTGGATGCGTGCGCCCGCGGAGTCGTTCAGGCCGATGATCGGGGCGCCGGTCTCCATCGCCCGATCCATCACCTTCGTCACCTTCTCGGCGAACACCTTGCCGAGCGACCCGCCAAACACCGTGAAGTCGTGGGCGAACACGAACACTTTCCGGCCGTCGACCTCGCCGTAGCCGGTGACGACCCCGTCGCCCAGCACCTCCCTGTCCTCCATGTCGAAGTTGGTGCACTGGTGGGTCCGGAACTGGTCGAACTCCACGAAGCTGTCGTCGTCGAGGAAGTAGTCGATCCGCTCGCGGGCCGTCAGTTTCCCGCGCTCGTGTTGCTTCTCGATGCGCTCCTCGCCACCTCCCTTCCGTGCCTCCGCACGGAGCCGCTGGAGCTCCTCGATGCGCTCTTCCATCGTCATCCGTGGTGCCTCCGGGCCATCGTTTGCTGTGCCATACACCACCGACGTACAAAGAATTCCCTAAATCGAATCGGGCCGCGGCGCTGCTCGTATACACAGTAAGTTTTCACGCCTCGAACGCGTACCTGGGAACTGTGCTGCTCGCACTCGTCATCGAAACGCTGGTGGTGCTGCCGTGACGCGCTATCGCTCGCTCGGCGCCGCAATCCCGTTCGGGCCGCCGACGTCAGGCGCCGGCTTCGCCGTCCTGCTCGGCGACCTGGCGGTCGTCACCGGACTCGTGTCCTTCGGTCTCCTTTCGCACAACATCCCCGATCCGTGGCAGTACCCGGGCTACCTGCTCAGCCGCATCCTCCCGTTCCTCGCCGCCTGGCTCGCGGTCTCGCCGTTCTTCCGGCTGTTCGACCGCGACCGACTGGAGAGCTACCGGCTGACGCTGCTCGCCGTGGTGCCTGCCTGGATCGGGGCGGCGGTCCTCGGGGCAGCGATCCGTGCGGTCGCCACGTCTGGCGGCGCCTCACCCGTGTTCGTCGGCGTCATGAGCGGTTTCGGGCTGCTCGCGCTGACGCCGTGGCGGTTGTCGGCCGTGACGCTTTACCGCCGTCAGACAGGCTGATACGGTCGTGGCCTGCCACGTCGAGAACCCGCAGGGGGTCGATCGGGTGATCGTTTATACTCCTCCAGTGACTACGGAGGGCATATGTCGAGGCCACGACTCTGCCTGCTGATGGCGTCGTACGACGCCGAGAACACCCGGCGCAATTTCCGCCGGGAGCTGGACGCGGACCTGGTCGAGTTCCACACGCCGGAGGGCGAACTCCCGCCGCCGGAGACGGCTGCGGCGTTCGAGGCGTTCGACGGCTGCGTCGTGACGGGATCGCGGGCGTCGGTCTACTGGGAGGACGAGTGGATCGAGGACGTGGCCGAGTGGGTCGCCGAGGCTATCGCCGACGGCATGCCGTTCCTGGGTGTCTGCTGGGGCCACCAGCTGCTGGCCCACGTCCTCGGGGGCGACGTCGAGGACATGGGCGAGTACGAGATCGGCTACCGGACCGTGTCACAGGTCGGCGACTCGCGGCTTTTCGCCGGCCTCGACGACGAGTTCACCGCCTTCGAGACGCACTCGGACTACGTCGCGGCGCTTCCCGAGGGGGCGGAGTTGATCGCCGAAAACGAGTACGGGATCCAGGGGTTCCAAGAGGGGGACGTGTTCGGCGTCCAGTTCCACCCCGAGTACGACCAGGGGACGGCAGCGACGGTCACCCGCGGCAAGGAGTCGCTCTCACAGGAGCGCATCGACGCGGTTCTGGACGGGATCACCGACGAGGCTTACGCCGAGGCCTGCGAGACGAAACAGCTGTTCGACAACTTCGTCGAACTGGTGCGCGAGCGGCGAGCAGCGGCGCTCGGCGCCCGCCCCACCCAGAACTGATACTGCCGGACGTGATTCCGTTACCACCCGGATAGCACTCAGCATCTGATAGTGATTATTGTGAGTCGTTCCGGTATCGACCGCGCGACTGCGTGCGGTCGACCCGGTAAACAGTCACAATAATCACTATGAGACAACCGAAAACCCCAGTCTGATACTGGTGGCTGTAATTCTTTTACTCGCCAGTCTCTGCTATCTGCGGATACAGACCCGTTCCGCCTGGATTCTCAATTCGAGTTTTCGCGTACTTACAGCCACCAGTATGAGCATCACTCGGAGTAACATAGTCACGTCCGGCAGTATGACGGCGCCCCGATCAGGAGAAGCGGCCCGTTTCTCCGCCGCAGGTTTCACAGATTGTCACCAGCGCATCCTCGCCGTCAGCCCGTTCAATGCGGGTCGGCTGCCGTCCACCGCAGTCCGCACACTCCCGGGTCAGTTCGGTGTCGCTGTCCGGGGGCGCGCCCAGCGCGAGCGCACGCAGTCGCTCGTCGCCCTCGTTGCGGCCGAGTTGCCACTCGCCGGGTTCGAAGCGGATAGCCCCGTCGGCGGAGACGGTAACGTCGCCGTCCTCCGTCTCGAACGTCGCTGTCCCATCCAGGACGTAGAACACCTCCTCCTGGTCCGGGTGGCGGTGGTAGCCGAACCCGAACTGCTCGCCGGGTTCGAGTTCGAAGTAGTTGATCGCGACGTTCTCGGCTCCCAGCACCTTTGCGAGTGGGCGCCGTTCCGACGCCGGGCTTATCCAGGACTCGACGTCGGCGATCGAGACGCGTTTCATGCTCGCGTGTTTTGCGGCGCAGTACAAACAGGTTGGGGTCGCCGCAGCGACTGGCTGGCCCGCAGAGATGCGCGCGGCCGGGAGGGACTGTCGGGACGAGGGGGGTGGGGACCGGGAAGGCGGACTGCCGCGATGGGGTCACTCCGCGCGGTCGACGTCGAGCTGGTCGTCGAGGTCCTCGATCCACTCCGAGTCGGCGAGTTCCTCCATCTGCTCGCGGAAGTGTGCTTCACAGACGCCGACCCGCACGCCGTCTTTCTCGACCACGACGTCGGCACTGCCATCGCAGTAGTGACATTCCATACTACACCTTACAGACCGTGTAAGTTGAACCCTGCGGAGGAGCGGGCCTCTGCCGGGACCGACGTTTATATACCGGCGGAGCGCCGGAACTGCTCGAACGCCTCCCCGTCCAGCCCCGCCAGCCCGAGCGTCTCGTCGTGCGCGTCGCTCCCGCCGGTCATGAGTAGGTCGTGCTCGCGGGCGAGCCTGGCTGCGGGCTCGACATCCACCTCGCGGCCGTAGGGATACGCAACCTCGACTGCGTCCAGTTCTCTCGTCCACTCCAGTGCTGTCTCCGGGTGCGGGTACCGGAAGGGGTGCGCGAGCCCGACGACGTCACAGGCCCCCGACAGGATCCGGGCTCCGTCCGCGAATGGGGGGATGTCCCGTGACACGTAACACGGATCGCCGTCGCCGATCAGGCCGTCGAAGGCATCGTCGTACCCGACGTCGGCTTCGCTGTCCGCGATGGCACGGGCGATGTGGGGCCGGCCGACGCCCGGTTCGAACGGCACCGCCAGGTCGACGCCGAGCCTGTCCTCCACGCACTCGACGATGGCCCGCGCACGCTCCACGCGGTCGGCCTGGAGATGGTCGACCAGCCCCTGGAGGTCGTCGGTGCGCTCGACGCCGTAGCCCAGCAGGTCGATCCGCTGGACCGGCGTCTCGACCCGGAGCTCGATGCCGTGGATCACAGTGATGCCGTCGAGGGTACTGACGCCGTCCGCCAGGTCCGGGTGGAGTCTGTCGTGATCCGTCACCGCGACGGCCGCCAGATCCGCGCGCTCCGCTGCCGGCGCCAGCGTCCCCAGCGTGAGCGTGCCGTCGGAGTTCGTCGTGTGGACGTGCAGGTCAGCGACAGTCATCTACCTCAACGGGGTGTCCGGGCGCGTAAATGCGTCACGCTCGGGCGTCGCTGCGGGCTACTCCTTCTCCAGAAACGACGGCAGGTCGACCGCTTCGTTCTCGTCCGGCGTCGGCCGGTCGAGCGCGTCGGTGCGGTCGACCGCCTCCGGGAGCCCCGACCGGCTGCCGGTCCGCATCCCCTCCGCGTCGATGGAGACGGGTTCGTCGTCCACAAGCGATGACCAGAGCTCATCGCCGTTGTTGCCCCCTCCGCCGTACTCGCGGCCCTCGTTTTTCCCCTCCTCGAAGGCGAGGTCGACAACGCTGCGTTCGTACGCCGAGTCCATCTCGTTGTGGATCGCTTCCAGTTCATCGGGGTGGGACTCGCCGATGGAGGCGGCGACGCCGAGCGCGTATGCCCGCGACATCGCCTGATTGACCGACAGCGTCTCCCAGTCGGTCCCGTAGGTCTGTTCGTACTTGCTCACCGCCGTCGACCTCCCGGGAACTGCGCGAGCGGCGAGGGGCCGTCGTTCGCGTGCTGTTCAGTGGCGCGAGTGGTCATTGCTCAGGCTTCCACCAGTTGATCCGGCCGGACCTGGAGCCCCCGGTCCGAGAACGTCAGATCGTGGATGTCGGTGTCGATGGCGGTGCCGCGCATCTTGATCACCTGGATCCCGCGGGTCATCCCGCCCGAGTCCAGGAAGTTGTGGAAGAAGATGACGCCGTGAGCCAGGTAGTGCTCGTCGGAGTACGACGAGGGGTCGGTCATCTCGGAGATGAGCAGGATGGTGGCGTCGGTCTGCTTGAGCGCGGAGAGAAAGCCCGTGATCTCCTCGGCCATGTCCGAGAAGAAGTGCTGCAGCAGCATCGTCGAGTCGATCACCGCGCGGTCGATGTCGTTCGATTCGATGAACGCCACCAGCCGGTTGGTCAGTCCCCCGTCGGTCCCGAACTGGGTGATCGTCCGCTTGCCGGACTCCGTCATGAGGTTCAAAAACTGGACGTTGTCCGACTGCATCGCCCGGTCGAATCCGAACTCGAACCCCGACATGTCCTGGAGCAGTTCCGACTTGGTCTCGTGCATCGTGACGTACAGACAGCTGTCCCCTTCCTTCGCGCCCTGCGTGATGAACTGCGAACAGAACGTGGTCTTCCCGCTGCCGGGCGGGCCGCTGACCACGTACAGCCGGTCGCTCAGCAACCCCCCCTCCACCAGTTCGTCAAATCCGGGGACGCCACTCGAAAAGCGCATACTCCCAGTTCCGGAGGTCGGGGCTTATGTGTTACCACCTGTTTATCAGCGATGATATTACCGCCTCCAGGGTGCCGGGAGTCCCGATCCTGCCAGTCAAGCCGTCGCGCCGAGTGGTCCACAGCCATGACACTGGACGTCGGCTTTCCTCGGGCGGGTCGCGGGCGGGGATGGTTCGATCCCCACCGCGGAGGACGGCCTGGCAGTCCAGCGAGTGCTCGATGCAGTTCAGCGGAGCGACGACGACGGACAGTGGGTCGCAGTCAGGTGATCACTGGAGACGTTCCCCGCAGTGCTTGCAGAAGGTGAACATCGGGTCGTTTTCGTTGTACGCCCCGCAGTTCGAACAGCTCACGGCGTCGGTGTCGGCGATCCCCTCGGGCGCCTCCACCGCGCCGCTCGACCGCTCGGGGGCGCTCGGCGGCGCCGTTCCCGGGGACGATTCCGCTCCGGTCGACCGACCTTTGATGAAGTACAGGTACAGGTACACCTGCAAGAGGGCAAACCCGATGACGTACGCCACGAGCCAGGCCCAGGTTTCCATACCGTACGGTACGGCGTCGCACTACTTGGGTATTTGGGATAGTCCGACACGGGCACGCGGGAAACGCATTTGACTGCCTGTCCCCAACGGTGGGTATGGCGAGCGAACCCTGCGACGGCTGTGGCCAGAAGGTGAACATCGGGGGTGGGATCGCGGACATCTGGACGCTGGAGAACCGCCAGACCGAAGGGATGGCGCTCGAACTCGCCGACGGGACCGAACACTTCCTCTGTTATGACTGCATGGACCGGCTGCCCGACGACAGGGACGTCGTCGCCGCGGACGTCCGGAACCTCTGCGAGGAGTAGCGCCTGCGTACGAGCAGGTCGCCGTTCACTGTTCGTGTGCGATCCGCTCGCCAGTGTCGAGCCCGTTTCCCAGCGCCGCGTGCAGGCGACCTTCGCCAGCGACCCAGTCGCCGAGGAGATACAGGTCCTGCGCGGCCGCGCTGTCGACGACACCCGAGGAAACCCCGGTTTCGGGCAGCGCGTACCGCCACCGCTGGTGGTCGACCCAGGCCGGGTCGGCGAGCCGCTCGTCGTCAATGACGGCTGCTGTGAGCCCCGCAAGTTCGTCGGTCACGAACTCGGGGGAGCCCTCGAGGTGCTGGACTGACCAGTCGTGGTTCGCCTGGACGATCAGGACCGACTCGCCGTCGGGGACGTGGCCCGGCTTGCACTCCTCTCGAGCGATCCACCCGATCCCGTGGTCCTTCCCGGGGTTGACCAGCGCGTAGTACGGGGTCGAGAGCTCGAACTCGTAGCCGAGGATCGCCGTCCAGATCCGTCGGTACTCGACAGCCGAGAGAGCGTCGGCGAGTTCCGCTCGGAGCGGGTCGTCCCAGGCAGCCTCCCGGAGCAGGGCCGCGGTCTGTGGTGCCGGCGGATTCGCAAGGAGGACGTCGAATGGCCCCCACTCCTCGCCGTCGGTGTCGGAGAGCGTCCAGGTGCCCACTCCCTCGTCGCGGCGGATCCCCTCGACGCGGGTCCGGCGGTGCACGGTCGCATCTGTCGCCCCGAACAGCCGTTTCGCGACGCTCGTCAAGCCGTCGCGGTAGGTCCACTTCTTACCCTCGTTGTCGCGTCCTTCCGAGATAGTTCCCTCTTCGTCGAACACGTAGATCGGTTCCCCGATCGAGACGAGCCCTTCCGCAGAGAGCTGTTCGGTAACCAGGTCGGCGACGCGCTCCTCTTCGTCTTTGAGGTAGTTGGCACCGTAGTCGTACGTGATCGAGCCTCGGCGGCGGGTCGCTGCCCGGCCGCAGACGCCGCCGGACTTCTCCAGCACGGTGATCGTGGCTTCGGGGCGCGTTTCGTCCAGCACGTAGGTGGCTGCCGCGGCGGCGCTACCGGCGCCGATGACACCGATGTGCATGCCCGACGGTTGGATTCCACGGACTAATAGTGATTGTTGTGATTATTTTCGGCACCATGTCGCAATAGCGGCGATTTCACGGCCCGAAACTGGCGTCTGAAGAATACCCGGCGGTAAAGAGTCACAACAATCACTATAACGCCCTCCGGTCCGACCGGGGCTCCCGCGCCGCCGGTACTGCGCCGCTGGGAGCGGTGGTGGCGGTGCTGCGAGAGGTGGTCTTGATAACTAGAGGATAACCGACCCGCCAGGTCCGGATAGCTAGCCACGGATTGTACAGTGGAGAGAGCAGACGACTATAGTAACAATGGCGACGAAGCTACCCGCCCGCGATCCCCAGCGCAGGGATAGACGCACCGATCACGTCGGCAACGGGGAGGCCGACCACCAGGCGGCCTCCGGCGAGGAGTTGCTCGAACTGCTCGGCGACGAGTACACGCGTCGCGTCCTCCAGGCAGTCGTCTCGGAACCGAAAAGTGGCCGTGAGGTCGTCGAGGAAGCGTCCGTGTCGAAGGCGACCGCGTACCGCCGACTGGAGACCCTCCAGGAAGCGGGGCTCGTGGAGTCGAGGACCGTGTTCGACCCGGACGGTCACCACCACGAGCAGTTCCGGGCGATCCTCGACGGCGTGACAGTCGAACTGCGAGACGAGGGCGTCACGACGGCGATCCACACCGACGCGTCCCCCGCTGACGACTGATAGTGATTGTTGTGATTGTTTTCGGCACTACATCGCACTAAC
The DNA here is from genome assembly GCA_003022845.1 of Halobacteriales archaeon SW_10_66_29. Classification (GTDB taxonomy): domain Archaea; phylum Halobacteriota; class Halobacteria; order Halobacteriales; family Haloarculaceae; genus Halovenus. The sequence goes on from PXSF01000100.1 coordinate 25,453, forward strand.
GGCGGCCCAACTCCCGTCGAACCGTCCCTCGAAACGGCGCGCCGTTTTTTGCGACCGTCGAGAAACGAAGGTTCAGAACTTTTTACCCCTCACCGAATCAGTCACGAACGTTAGCGAGGTCCGGACACCCGGTACTGCTCTTCGGCGAGCAGCGTGGGGATGAGGGGAGTCGGCCGACTGGTCCCCCGGAGAGGTGAACGCTTCGCGGTCCCCAGGCGCCCCCGACCCCCGAGCACCCCCCACTGGAAACGGAGCAGCCCAGAACCAACGACATGACAGACCCCTCGACGCTGGCGTTCGTCGCCGCGACCGCGGTCGCGCTGCTGACGAGCGGCGCCTTTCTGGCGTCGATGTGGCGGCGCCGGGCGGAACCGCTGGCGCTGGCGCTGCTGGGCGTCGCCGCCGTCTCGGTGCTCGCCGTCGCGGTCGATTTCACGCTCGTCCGGGACGTCCTCCACGAGTCCAGCAGCGAGTTCTGGATCTTTTTCGTCTACCTCGTCAGCCTCGTCGGAATGGGCCTGTGGGTGTACTTCACGTTCCAGTACACTGGTCGGGGCCGGCGTGTGACGATCCTCGTGGCCACGGCGGTCGTCGGAGCGATCGTTCTGACGGTCGTCACTGCCGTCCTGTCGAACGGCGTCTGGGGGGACGGGGGCGACGACGTCGTCAACGTCGTCACCGGGATCAGCACGCTGTCGGTCCAGGCGCTGACGATCGTCAGCGTGTTCATGCTCGTCGGCGAGACGGTCGAGACAGACAGCAGGCTGTTCAGGGAGGCGCTCGCACAGGCCGGTGGGATCCTCACACTGGGCTTTGCGCCGTTCCTCTCGGGCGTGTATCAGGCGCCGATCGCGTTCCCCGTCATGGTCACGATCAGTAGCTGCCTGTTCCTGGTCGCGATCCATCACTACGCCCTCTTCGAGACGTTACCCGTCGCCCGCGTCGCCGGGCGGGATCGGGTGATCAACGAGATTGCGGACCCGGTTGTCGTGGTGGACCGCGGGGGCGTCGTCCAGGACCTCAACCCGGCCGGAGAAGCCTGCTTCGGAACCTCGCGGTCGGCTGCGGTCGGGCAGCCGCTCGCGGCGGTCGTCCCCGGCCCGAACGAGCCGGCCGTGATCGCCGGGACCGGCGATCCGATCCCCCTCCAGACCCGGGACGGGCGAACGCTGACCGTCAGCGTCGACCGGGTCGCCGACAGCCACGGCCGGCTGTTCGGCTACATGCTCGTCTACCGCGACATCACCGACCGGCGCGAACGGGAACGGCGGCTGGGCGTGCTCAATCAGCTCCTGGTCGGTGCCGTCCGGGACCGCATGGAGACCGTCGCAGCCACCGCCAGGCGGTGCTGTCACGAGGAACCTGACGCGACCGACCCCGCAGAGAAGATCTGGGGGATAACGACCGAACTGACCGAACTCGTCACCAGGACGCGCGACGTCGAGCGCGCTATCACCGAAGCGGGCGACGGCTCCGCCGACCTGGCGGCAGCCCTCTCGAGTGTCGCGGCGGCGGACGACGGTATCTCGCTGATCCTCCCCGATGCGGACTGTTCCGTCGCGATGGACGCGGAGCTACTCGAGACGGCGATAGCGATACTGCTCGCGGACGTGTTCGGGGACACGCCAGTCGACGTAGCGGTGACTGTCGAGGACGACGTGGCAGTCCTGCGGATCACGCCCACGGACGGCGCGACGCTGCCGGCCCGACGGCGCCGGATCGACGAGTTCGCCCTCGAACTCGCGGGACTCGCCGTCGAAGACGCCGGCGGGAGTCTCACGGTGCTCGATTCCGACCCGCAGGGCCGCGGCGTCGTCGTGCGGCTGCCCCGAAGCGGTCAGCTACAGGACGATCCCGACGACGACCCGGGAGCGGCTGCCGCCGACCAGGTGGGTGGTGTCCAGTGATGCTGCAGGGCCTGGTTGCCGGCGCGACCGCGGTGGCGTTTCTGGTCGGCGCAGTCCTCGCGCTCACGCATCGCGGCCAACCTGGGACGCGCGCTTACGTCGCGCTTATGGTGCTCAACGCAGTGATGGCGCTGGCCCTGCTGGGGACTGCGATCGATCGGGTCGCCGACGAAACCGCTGCGCGGGGGTCCCTGTTCTGCTGGTTCCTGTCGACGTCCGTCTGGGCGACGTTCGCGATCGAATACACGGGCCGCGGGCCAGTGATGACGCGGCGGCGGACCGCTGGAATCGTCGGGCTGGCCGCGTGCACGGCCACGATGTCTATCGCACCGGGGATCCTGGAGGTCACGAATCAGGCGCTCACGCTGCTCGTGTTCCCGCTGCAGGTCGCCGTCCTCTCGCTTTCGGTGTTCGGGGTGTTCCTCGTCGCCCGGTCCGGCATCACGTACGACGACCTGCCGCTCGGTCGGTCGGTCAGTCTGAGCGTCGCCGGCACGAGCCTCACGGTGATCTTCACGGCTCCGGTGCTGGTCGAAGTGATCGGCGTGGACCGTGGGATCCGGCTCGCAACGGGGATTCTCGCTGTCAGTGCCGCTGCGTTCCTCGTCGGCCAGCTCGCGTTCGACGTACTCGACGGTGAACCCTCGACCGGCCACCTCGCGAGAGAGAGGCTCCTCGACGAGATGTCCCAGGCCGTGTTCCTGATCGACCGGGAACAGCAGTTACTCGACGTGAACGAAACGGCGGTCGAAACGTTCGGGGTCGAACGCCCGCTCGAACAGGGACAGACACTGGAGTCGACGCTCGGTGAATCGCCCGACGCAGCGGACAGTGGCCCGGTAACACTCGGGACGCGTGCCGGGAACCGCGAGTTCGAGTGGCGTCGCTCCGAGTTGACCCGGGGCGGCGACACGGTCGGCACGATCCACGCGCTCCGTGACGTGACGGAACGCCGGACGGACGAGCAGCGCCTGGCGGTGCTCAACAGGGTGTTGCGCCACAACCTCCGCAACGACCTCGACGCGATCCGTGCCTTCGCGGAGACTCTCGGGGCGGCAGACAGCGGACAGGTCGCCCCCGAGACCGTCGCCAGCCGGATCGAAACCACGGCCCGCGACGTGGCGTCGATCGGCGACACCGTCGAGGGCGCGGAGCAACTGCTGCAAGGCGACGGCGTCGACAGACAGCGGGTCGACGTCGTCGAACTCGCAGACCGGATCGTCAATCGGCAACTGGCGGCCTATCCCGACGGCTCGGGGTCGGTGTCGGGGACCGCGGAGCCGATCAGTACTGACCCGCGGATCCTCGAAACCGTCCTGGCCGAACTGGTCGAGAACGCCCTGAAACACGGCGGCGAGCCGCCGAGCGTCACTGTCACGGTACGGGAGGACGGGAGTGGGCTGGACGTCGCCGTCCGTGACGACGGCCCCGGAATCCCGGAGCACGAACAGGCGGTCCTCCTGGAAGGCGAGGAGACGCCGCTGAACCACGGGAGCGGCCTCGGGCTCTGGCTCGTCTACTGGGGGGTCAAACGGCTCGGCGGCACGCTGTCGTTCGACACCGGCACAGCCGACGGGAGTACTGTCGTCGTCTCCATCCCTTCCTTCGAAGGCACCTGATCGACAGCCGCTGATCGCCGGCCAACGGCCACCACGAGTGAACGGCGGCGGGTCGTCAGGAAAACTCTGTATAGCTAGAATCCACCACTAAGGGTGGGGAGCTACAAGAGTACGTTACCATGAGCGCACCGGCTCACGACCGAACCGGCGACGACTCCGTCGTTCAGGCAACCGTCCGTCGAGCCAGCATATGATCGAGGGGAACGACTGTCGGGACGCCGTCTCGATCGATCGCTACCCGGGGCCAGTGTGCAGCTACACCTGCCGGAACGGGGAACCGGTGATCGAGCGGGCAAACGAGGCCTTCGAGGGGGCGTTCGGGGTGGTCGCGGCAGGCGACGCGCTCGCGCCCGTGTTCGAGGAGTACGGGATCGAACCGATCGACGGCCCGGCGCCGCTGTCGGCGACGATGGACGAGGATCGCACCCAGCAGGTCCGCGTGGAATCGCCACCGGAGAGGGCGGCGGGGGCGAACAGGTACCTGGCGCAGGTGATCGCACCGGACGGCGAGCGGCCGGGGCACCTGCTGATGACTGACGCCAGCGCCGGCGCTGGCGACTTCGGCGTCGACGGGGTCGCGAGCGTGATCAGTCACGACCTCCGCAACCCGCTCGACGTCGCCAAGGCGCGACTCAGGGCCGGACGGGAGCTGGACTCCGGGGAGGATCACCTCGAACACGTCGAGCAGGCCCACGACCGCATGGAGCGGATCATCCAGGACGTGCTGACGCTCGCGCGCGGCGAGGAAGTGATCGAACCGGAGGGGACGGTCGACCTCGGGGCAGTCGCCGAGGACGCCTGGGAGACCGTCGAGACGAACGGCGCGTCGCTGTCGGTCACCGATTCGTTGCCGTCGACAGTCGCGGACCGCGACCGGGTCAAGCGGCTGTTCGAGAACCTGTTTCGCAACGCCGTGGAACACGGTTCCACGAGCCGACAGCCTCCGGCTGACGACGCCGTCGAGCACGGCTCCACGGGCGGTCGGCCGTCGGCCGACGACGACGTCGAACACGGCGGCGACGAAATCACGATCACGGTCGGCCGCATCGAAGACGGGACGACGGGGTTCTACGTCGCGGACGACGGACGGGGCATCCCGGCGGACCGCCGGGAGGCCGTCTTCAGGCCGGGGTACAGTTCCGACGAGCACGGCACGGGGCTCGGTCTCGCTATCGTCCGGCGGATCGCGGACGTCCACGGGTGGTCGGTCTCGGTGACGGACGCCGCGGGCGGCGGCGCCCGGTTCGAGTTCGTCGACGTCGAACCTGCTTGAGGGCGAGTCAGACAGATGCTTACGTCCCACACTCGAATCGGGAGCAAAGATGGACGAGCGAGCTGAGCGAGCGCCCATCGGTATCCTCGAAGCGGCGCCCGACGGGACGGTAACTGCGGTGAACGAGACGGCGGGGGCGTTGCTCGACATCGACCGCAGCGCGGCGGGGCAGAGCATCGAAGCGCTGTTCCCGGAATCGGTCGACAACACGGTCCCGGGGGCGTTCGAGGGGGCGGTCTCCGAACAGCTGCGGGTCGAGGAGTACTACCCCGCGCTGGAGTCGTGGTTCGAGGCGACGATCGTCCCCGGCGGGGAGACGGTGACGGTGTACCTCGAGGACATCACCGGGCAGAAGCGCGACGAGCAGTCCCGGCGGGCGCTGGAGAGCGACCTGAACCGGCTGACGATCATCAACGGACTCATTTCGGACATCCTGGCGGAACTGGTGGGTGCCTCTTCGCGGGAGGAGATCGCCCGGACGGTCTCGACACGGCTGGGCGAGACCGACATCTACGAGTTCGCCTGGATCGGCGAGCGCGAACTCGGCGGCGAGGACATCGTCGTGCGGGCCGCTGCGGGCTCGACCGGCCGGACGCTCGACCAGATCGAGGAGAGCCTCGACGGCGAGAAGACCCCGCCCGAACAGCGGGTCGTCGAAACAGGCGAGCCGACGATCATCCAGCCGCTCGGCGAGGACGCCTCGGTGCCGGAGAACGTCAGGCGGGCCGCGTTCGCCGACGGCCTGCAGTCGCTTCTGGCGATCCCGCTGACCTACGGGTCGAGCGTCCACGGCGTCGTCGGGATCTACGCCGCCGACAGGGACGCCTTCTCCGAGCGCGAGCGCGCGAGCTTCGAGACGCTCGGGGAGATGGCGGGGTTCGCAGTCAACGCCGCCCGCAACCGGAACCTCCTGCTGTCGGACTCGATCGTCGAGCTGACGATCGAACTGCGCGACACCGAGGCGCCGCTGTGCGACGCCGCCGCCGGCAAGGAGGCGACGCTGAACGTCGACGGCGTCGTCCCGCAGGGCGAGGACCCGCTGCTGTGTTACCTGGTGGTAGAGGACAGTTCCCCCGAGGCAGTCGCCGACGCCCTCGACGACCACGACAGGGTGGTGTCGACGCGCGTGATCGGCGACCACGGCGAGACCGGCTCGATCGAGGTCGGGCTGAACGAGGAGACGCCGCTGGGCCACCTCGCCTCCCACGGCGTGACGATCGCTGACGCGGAGTTCGCGTCGGGGCGCGGCCGGGTCGTCACCGAACTCTCGCCGGAGGAGGACGTCCGCCGGATTGCGACCGCGCTCACGCGGCGGTACGACGCCGAGGTGGTGGCGAAACGCGAACGCGACAGGTCGATCAGGACCGCGCAGGCGTTCCGCGACGACCTCAGCGAGCGGCTGACCGGGCGCCAGGAGAGCGCGCTGCGGACCGCGTTCTTCGCGGACTACTTCGAGTCGCCGCGGGGCAGCACCGCAGAAGAAGTCGGCGAGGCGCTGGACATCACCGGCCCGACGCTGCTGCATCACCTCCGTGCGGGCCAGCGCAAACTCCTTTCGGAGTTTTTCGAATCCACCAGCGACCGGCGCTCCTAGCGCCCTTCCCGCTGGACGCCGCTGAACTGTTCGAACAGCGTCGACGGGTCCTCCAGCAGGCGCCCGATCCGCCCGGCCAACTCCGCCGAGCGTTCCTGGAGCCGCTGGTACTCCTCGCTGTCCTCGCGCTCGCTGGCGGGCAGTTCCGCCTCGAGGACACTCCGCTTGGATTCGAGGCTGAAGTACTCCCCGAGCAGTTCGTACCCGAGGACCCGACACTGCTGGGTGACTGCCGCGCGGAGATGCTCCCGTTCCAGCGGTTTGCAGAGGTAGTCGTCGAACGGCATGTCGAGCACGTCGAACCCGGGATCGATCGCGGTGACCATGATGACGCGCCCCTCGAAGCCCCGTTCCGTCAGCTCCTCGAGCACCTCGTCACCCGACAGCCCCGGCATGTGTCTGTCGAGCAACACAACGTCGATACTGGACTCCTCGACGGTCTCGAGTGCGCTCTCGCCGTCGTAGACGGTTTCGATTTCGCAGAGTCCCCGGAGCCGGAGCGCGTACGCGTCGGCGACCTCCCGCTCGTCGTCGACCAGAAGCGCCCGTGGGAGTTCCGCTTCGCTCGCGTCAGCCATACTGTACTCTACGCCGGTCTTGCGGTGGAGGTGTCTTAACACCTCCTATACAGTCTATCGTGGTTCATCGCCCCGGGCTCCGGCGCGACGGGCTCTGAGGTCTGTCGGCAACAGTTAAACATCGGCCACGCTTTCTGGGAGGTGTGAGCCAGATTCTCATCGGGTTGGGAGTTCTCGTGGTCGTCTTCGTCGGCTACAACATCGGCGGGTCGACGACCGGCCCGGCGTTCGGGCCAGCCGTCGGTTCGGCCGTCATCTCGAAGGTGGCGGCCGCGGCGCTGATGGCGGTGTTTTTCTTCGTCGGTGCGATCACGCTCGGCCGCAGGGTCGTCGAGACGCTCGGCTCGGATCTCGTCACGTCGACCGCCATCTTCACGCTCGAAGCCAACGTCGTCGTGCTCTTTTTCATCGGCGGCGCGCTGTTCATCGGCAACTACGCCGGCGTCCCGGCGTCGACGTCGATGACGGCCGTCGGTGCGATCGCCGGGCTCGCGCTGTCCGCCGGCGCGCTCAACTGGACGGAGATGAGCCAGATCATGGCCTGGTGGATCGTCGCCCCGGTGATCGCCTTCTGGGTGTCCGGCGTCATCGGCCGGTACTTCTATCCGCGACTCAACCGCCGCGTCGCGCTCGTCCAGAGCGAGGGGCCGTTGATCGAACTCGACCGCTCGGGCGCGGTGCCGCGGCCGGTCCCGGGCCCGAACACGACGCGCCGGGAGTTCGCCGGCACCGTGATCGTGGTCGCGATCGGCTGTCTCATGGCGTTCTCCTCGGGCACCTCCAACATCGCCAACGCGATCGCACCGCTGGTCGGGAGCGACACCATCGGGATGAACGAGGGCATCGTTCTCGGGTCGGCCGCGGTCGCCATCGGCGCGTTCACGATCGGTCGCAAGACACTCGACACGCTCGGGAACGACCTGACTGCACTGCCGCTGACGGCGTCGATCGTCGTTGCGACCGTCAGCGCGACGATCGTGACGCTCCTCTCGTCGATCGGCATCCCCGCGAGTTTCGTCATCGTCGCCACGATGAGCATCATCGGCCTCGGCTGGGGGCGCGCGACGCGGACGACGACGGTCGAATCGATGCGCGACGGCGAACCGACCGCGGTCTCGCCGGCCTCCCTCGCCGCCGACGAGGGCGGCGAGGAACTGCCCGACATCGGCGAGGAGAACCCCGAGGAGCTCCCCTCCGCGGGCGAACTGTTCAACCCTTCGACCACCGTTCGGGTCGTGCTGATGCAGAACGTGGTCCCCGTGATCGCCACCGTCGCGGCCTATCTGACGTTCACCTTCGTGCCGGTGTTCGGCCTGTGAGCGTCTTACGACGAGGACCCCGAGGCGATAGCCTATTGTCCTGGCGGTACCCACGGTACCCATGGTCACGCTCGCCTTCGACGGTCGAACCGGTGCGAGTGGGGACATGCTGCTGGGTGCGCTGCTGGCCGCCGGCGCCGACCGGTCGGCGCTGGGCGTTCTGGAGCGAGAGCTAGGTGTCCGGTACGACGTCGCCGAGACGACCCGGTGTGGCATCAGCGCGACGCGGGTCGAGGTGGTGCTGGCAGACGAATCCACGAGTCACGATCGTTCCCACGACCAGTCTGACGGGGGTCGTTCTCAGGATCATTCCCACGATCACTCTGACGAAGTACATTCCCACGAGGGAACCGAGGGACACGCTCACGAACACACACACGCTGAAGGACACGGGCCGGAACGCAGCTACGGCGAAGTCGTCGACCTCGTGGAGTCGATGGGGCTGACAGGGACAGTCGAGGATACGGCCCTGGCTATCTTCGAATTGCTGGGGGAGGCAGAGGCGAGTGTCCACGGAACGGACCTCGAATCGACGCAGTTCCACGAGGTCGGGGCCGACGACGCGATCGCGGACGTGGTGGGCGTCGCGCTGCTGCTCGCGGACCTCGACCCGGACAGGGTCGTCACCACGCCGCTTGCGACAGGGGGCGGAGAGGTGTCGATGAGCCACGGTATCTACCCGGTCCCGACGCCTGCCGTGGTCGAACTCGCCGAACGCGCCGACTGGTCGCTGCAGGGCGGCCCCCTCGAAACGGAGCTCCTGACGCCGACGGGCGCTGCGGTACTCGCCCACGTCGCGGCGGGCGTCGAGCGGCTTCCATCCCTCAATATCGAGCAGTCGGGGTACGGCGCCGGAGCGAAATCCTTCGACCGGCAGCCGAACGTCCTCCGGGCCACCGTCGGCGAAGAGGCGGAGCGACTCAGACAGGAGCCGATCACGGTGCTGGAGACGAACCTGGACGACGCCAGCCCGGAGATCATCGGCAGCCTGCAGGAGACGCTCGTTGACGCCGGCGCGCTCGACGTCACCGTGGTGCCGACGACGATGAAGAAGTCACGGCCGGGCCATCTCCTGAAGGTGATCGTTCCGCCGGCCGACGCGGAGCAAGTCGCGCGGGCGCTGGCGGCCGAGACGGGAACCCTCGGCGTGCGCGAACACGGCAGCGGGCACCGCTTCGTCGCCGACCGCTCCGTCGAATCCGTCACCGTCGACGTCGAGGGTCGCTCCTACGAACTGGACGTCAAGATCGGACGGTTCGGCGGCGATCCGGGCGAGGTGTTCGACGTCAGCGCGGAGTACGACGACGCGCTCCGGGTCGCCAGCGAGACCGACCTCCCGGTCCGGGAGGTTTGTCGGCGTGCAGAAAACCGTGCTCGCTCTCGATTTCTCTGAAATCGAGTGGCTATTTCACTTTGGTTCCGAAACTCTGGATGGGCTCAGACTTCGGATTGAGAGTGAAAAACCGCATAAAGCACAGGCTCTTACAGTAAAGCAAGAGCATGGTCCAGCAATCAATCGAGATATCGGGAATGTCCTGCGCAACGTGCTCGGGAAACATCGAGGAGGCAGTGAAATCGCTGGACGGCGTCGAGGAGGTCAGCGCCAACTTCGCCAGCGACGAGGCGCTGGTCACGTACAACCCGGCCGAAACCGACATCGAGGCGGTCTACGAGGCCATCGAGGACGCCGGGTACGAGCCGGTGCGTAACGAGGAGGGTGACGGCGACATGACAGAGCAGCGCGAGCGCGCGGTCGAACGCGACCTCCGGAAGCAGCGGCGTCTCGTGCTGTTCGGGGGCGTGCTGACGGCGCCGTTCATCGTCGCGATGATCGGGATGGTCCCGGGCGTGCCGGACCTGCTGCCGGAGACGCTGTTCGGCGTCGGGTTCGGCTGGGTCGAGTTCGCCCTCGCCACGGTGTTGATGGCGACGCTCGGCCGCGAGTTCCTGGCCGGCGCGTACCGGGCGTTCGTCAACAACCGCCAGGCGAACATGGATACGCTGGTGGCGATGGGCACCAGTTCGGGGTACGTCTACAGCACCGCCGTCGTCGTCGGGTTGATCCCCGAGGGCGGGCTGTACTTCGAGGCGGTGGCGTTCATCCTGTGGTTCATCACCGTCGGCAACTGGCTGGAGGTCCGCTCGAAGGTCCGCGCGGGCGACGCCCTGCGGGAACTCCTGGAGATGGAGGCCGAGGAAGCGACGCTCCTCGTCGACGGCGAGGAGCGGACCGTGCCGCTGGACGAGGTCGAGGTCGGCGACCGACTGAAAGTCCGGCCGGGCGAGAAGATCCCCACGGACGGCGTCGTGGTCGAGGGCGAGAGCGCGGTCGACGAGTCCATGGTAACCGGCGAGTCGGTCCCCGTCGAGAAACGCGAGGACGATCACGTGGTCGGCTCGACGATCAACGAGAACGGCGTGCTGGTCGTCGAGGCGACGAAAGTCGGCTCCGACACGGCGATCCAGCAGATCGTCAAGCGCGTCAAGGAGGCCCAGGCCAGACAGCCCGACGTCCAGCGGCTGGTCGACCGCGTCTCGGCAGTTTTCGTCCCGGCAGTGATCGTGAACGCCGTCCTCTGGGCGGTGCTGTGGGGGCTGTTCCCCGGGATACTGGCAGGATTCGTCGAGTGGCTGCCGCTGTGGGAGCCAGTGCGGGGCGGTCCCGAAGTCGCCGTCGGCGGCGGCGTGCCTGTCTTCGAATTCTCCGTGATCGTTCTCGCCAGCGCGCTACTGATCGCCTGCCCCTGCGCGCTCGGACTTGCGACGCCGGCCGCGACGATGGTCGGCTCGACGATCAGCGCGCGCAACGGCGTCCTGTTCGAGGGGGCAGACGTGCTCGAACGCGCACGCGGGGTCGGTACTGTCGTGTTCGACAAGACCGGGACGCTCACCCACGGCGAGATGGAGCTGACCGACGTCGTTCCGGCAGGGGAGTTCGAGGCCGCTGCGGCCGACGGCGACCGCGGTGACGACCCCGAGAGACGGGGCACCCATCCGGACGGCGGCGCACTCGTGGGGCACGACCAGGGCGCCGGGGACCTGCTGGCGGCCGCCGCAGGCGCGGAGAGCGGCAGCGAGCACCCGCTGGCGGAGGCGATCGTCGAGGGAGCGGAAAATCGCGGGATCGACGTCGACGACCCGTCAGAGTTCGAGAACGTCCCCGGACACGGCATCCGTGCGACGGTCGACGGGCGCGAACTGCTCGTGGGCAACCGAAAGCTGCTGGGCGACGAGGGCGTCGACCCGTCGCCTGCGGCCGCGACGATGGAACGGCTCGAACGCGAGGGCAAGACCGCGATGCTGGTCGCGATCGACGGCGACCTCGCTGGCGTGCTCGCGACAGCCGACACGGTGCGCGAGAGCGCGAAGACGACGGTCGGGGCGCTGCAGGAACGCGGCTTCGAGGTCGTGCTGCTCACCGGCGACAACGAGCGGACGGCCCGCGCGGTGGCCAAAGAGGTCGGCATCGACCTCGACAACGTCCACGCGGAGGTGTTGCCGGAGGACAAGGCCGAGGCCGTCGAGGAAATCCAGGCCGACGGGACCCGCGCGATGATGGTCGGCGACGGCGTCAACGACGCGCCCGCGCTGACGACGGCCCACGTCGGCGCCGCCATCGGGAGCGGCACGGACGTCGCCATCGAGAGCGCGGACGTGACGCTCATGCGCGACGACCCGGCGGACGTCCTGAAAGTGATGAACGTCTCCGAGGCGACGATCCGGAAGGTCCACCAGAACCTCTTCTGGGCGCTGGGGTACAACGCGACGCTGCTCCCGGTGGCCTCGCTCGGGTTGCTCAACCCCGCGCTGGCGGGGCTGGCGATGGCCGCCTCCAGCGTCTCGGTGATGACCAACAGCCTCTCGTTCGTCAACTACGACCCCCACGAGGAGTACGTGTTCCTCCCGTTCCGGCCGATCGGGCTGCTTCGCTCGTGAGCAGCGCTGATACTGCCGGGCCCCCGGTCGGAAACCGCAGTTTGGCACTGCCAGCAGTCCGCCCGTCACAGCCCGTGAGCATCCCGCCGATTCGAACGGTCGGATGCTCCTCCCAGATTCCTCAATAGCTCCTGTGAATTACTACGCCCACTCATCGGTTTGTGGCTCGATGAGATATTCGAGTTGGACGAAAAAACGGGTCACTCTACCCCGTTCAAGATCAACTCCGACCCGCTGCCGAACTGGCCCGCCCATTGGAGCCGTGTATGCCTTGTCGTAGTCCCGGGGATCGTCGTTCGTGCCTCTGACTCGTCACTTGAGAGTGTCCACACCAACGACCGGCCTATCGCAGATCCCGCATCGCGTAGTAGAACCGCTGGAGTGCGGTGAGGTGTCCGACGACCGCGAAGATCACGAGCAGCCAGCCGACCGCGGTCAGCCCCAGGGCCGTCGCGTCGATGACCGCGGCGACGGTCGCGACGACGCCGATCAGCGCCAGCCGGTCCGCGCGGCCGAGTAGCCCGCCGTACACCCTGTCGAGCCCGACTGCCTGGGCCTGCGTGCCCAGGTACGAGGTCATCAGGACGCCGGTGATCGCCGCCAGCCCCAGCGCGTACTGCCCGACGCCGGCGGCCAGCCCGCTGATGATCAGGATGTCGGCGTAGCGGTCAAGCACGTGATCCAGCAGGTCACCGGCGTCGGACTGGCTGTCCAGCTCGCGGGCGAGCGCGCCGTCGAGCAGGTCGAAGATCCCGTTCCACAGCACCAGAACCGCCCCGAGCAGGTACAGCAGCCGAAGCTCCGCAGCGAACGCGAATGCGGCGCCAGCGCCGACCGCCGTCAGGAGCGCGAGCACGCTCACGGCGTCCGGCGTGAGGCCGAGGCGCTTCGCGCCCGCCACGAACGGATCCAGCAGGCGGTCCGCGACCGGCCGGAGCGTATCCAGCGTCATCCATCCGGACGGTTCTCACAAGTAGTCGATAAAGGACACGGTCCCGGCCTGCGGGTCCCGCGACCCCTCGATGACTGCCTCGATCGCAGACGCGACTTCAGCCGGCGTCAGGCCCGTCGTGTCGATCTCGTAGATCCGGTCCGCGCCGTGCCTCTCGACTGCCTCACCCAGAACGATGTCCAGCGCCTCGCTCTCCGCGTTCTCGGCGACCGAAGCCGGTGATTTCTCGCGCGACCGAAGCCGGCGCTCGATCTCCTCGGGATGGCAGCGCAACACGACCACCCGGTCGGCGTCGAACTGGTGGGCGAGGTGCGATTCGAAGACGACATCATCGCGCCCGTCGAGCCACTCAGCGACGGCATCGACGTCCGCAATGGCGGAGTCCCGTTCGTCGTCGTGGCCGACAGTGAGGCCCTCCGATCGGATCACGTCGTTGAGGTGGACGACCGATAGCTCGGTGTCCAGTTGGTCAGTTGCAGTCGTCTTTCCGGTCCCGGGCGTCCCGGTGACTGCGACTTTCACTCGCCTAGCACCTCGTTGATCGTCTCGACGGCCCGCCGGGTGTCCTCACGAGTGCCACAGGAGATCCGCACGCAGTCGTCCAGCCCGAAGCTCGAACAGTCCCTGACGATGACGCCGGCTTCCTGGGTCGCCTCCGCGACGGCCCCTGCGTCGCCGACTTCGGCCAGGACAAAGTTACCGCCGCTCTCCCAGGTGCGCGCGTTCAGGTGCTCGTGCATGTACTCGCGTGCCCACTGCACCGTCTCGACGGTCTGCTCAACGTGCTCCCGGTCGTCCAGGGCTGCCAGGCCGGCGTGACAGGCCAGCGTACTCACGGCGAACGGAGTGTTGACTCGGTCGTAGGCGTCCGCCCACGCGGTCGGGACGAGTCCGTACCCCAGCCGCATCCCGGCCAGCCCGTACGCTTTCGAGAACGTCCGCAGGATGGTGACGTCCTCGCGCTCGTCGATCAGGTCCCGTGCTGACGGTCGATCAGTGAACTCGCCGTACGCCTCGTCGACGACGGTCAGTGTCTCGTCGTCCGTCCCCTCGGCGACGGCTCGCACCTCGGACAGCGTCAGTTCCGAACCCGTAGGATTGTGTGGCGTCGTGAGGTAGATGATCCGGTGGCCGTCGTACGCGTCGAGGACGTCCCCGGGGCGCTGCTCGAAGTCACCGTCGCGCGTGATCGGATACTGGTCGACAGTCGCGCCGTGGTACCGGGCACTCATCGGGTAGTACGCGAATCCAGGGTCCGGAACGAGGACGCTATCGCCTTCCGCCAGGAACGCTCGTCCGAGATAGTTGAGAAACCCGTCGCCGCCGGGGCAGAGCCACACCTGCTGTGGGTCGGCATCCCACGTGTTGGCGATGGCTTCGGTGAGGTCAGTGTGGACTGCTTTCGGGTAGGTGTAGACGCTGTCGGCGTGCGAGCGGATCGCGTCGACGGCCCGCGGGCTGGGGCCGAACGGGTTCTCGTTCGAGGAGAGTTTGACCAGGCTCTCGGGGTCGAGGCCCAGGTCCCGTGCCACTTCTTCGATCCCGCGCCCCGCCCGGTAGGGAACGTGGGCGGAGAGGTCCCGCGTGTCCATGCGGGAGGGTTTGCGTCAGGCGTCTTAAGGGTGCTCATCAGCACGGGCTTCGGAGAGACGGTAACGGTTTTGGCGGCGGACGACAATCCCCCCGGTAGGGCGTGTGGCCTAGCGGATAGGGCGAGGGGTTCCTAACCCCTCGATCGCGGGTTCGAATCCCGCCACGCCCGTTTTGCGACGAACGGACGTGAGGAGCAAACGGGCCCGGAGATTCGAATCACGCGAGACGAGCGATGCGAGTCTCGTACCGGGTTCGAATCCCGCCACGCCCGCTATCGTGTCGAGCGACAGCGAGACCGATAGCTATACAGCCAGACGTGATTCACTCCCGGTCGATCGGTGAGCGAACGACTTCCTTCTGGGCGTGGCCCTCGCGGGTTCCCTTGACAGTGTAGGCGAACTCGTAGTCACCAGTGCCGTCTCGATCCTCGATTACGAGCCGACGCACCGAGCGTTCGACGACGGCGAGTCCCCGGGAGTCGGCGGCGTAGGGTGTCGTTTGAACCAGCAACTCCTCGTCCTCGT
Organism: Halobacteriales archaeon SW_10_66_29; assembly: GCA_003022845.1. Taxonomy (GTDB): domain Archaea; phylum Halobacteriota; class Halobacteria; order Halobacteriales; family Haloarculaceae; genus Halovenus. Next base: position 40,748 of record PXSF01000100.1, read on the forward strand.
CCGTGACCATCCTGAAATGATCCGGCAGCGAGATCTCTGCGCGTCCGTCCTCGAGTTGTGCGACACCGGACGTCTCAGTGCGCGCGACGGGTGCTTCGGGGGCCGTGTAGACGACCTCCCGCCGTCCAGCGTCCGTCGAGACTGCCTCGACGAAGTGTTTCGTCCCGCTGACCTCGATGTTCCCATCGATCTGAACGGCGTCCGTCCCGAAGACGACGTTACTCGTCCCGTCGTTCTCCTCGTGCGTTCCGAGCACCATCTCCGCCGTCCAGTCGGTGCCGTCTCCCAGATACACGACGCCGGTATCCGTCGCGACGAACTTCGCTCCCGCTTTCGGCTCGTAGTCGTCTCTGTCGGCCTCCTGATCCCGGATCTCGATGTCCGTGTCGTACTGTTCGAAGTTTTCGTTTAACGGTCTGTGCCAGTCGGCTGCACCCTCCTCGGGAACGTTGTATCCGTGGTTGGGGGTCTCTGACATACGTACGTTATGCGTGAAGTTCCTCTTAATTGTTTGCACTATCTTCAACGCCGTGTTTTAACTCACGTCTTCGATAGTAAACCCGACGAGGCCACCGTTTCGGGTCCCGACGTAAAGGTCAGATCCGCTCCTGACCGGCGGGGAACGGCTCTCCGCACCCAGCGCGCTG
>PXSF01000101.1 GCA_003022845.1 Halobacteriales archaeon SW_10_66_29
GATATTAATATAACTGAACTGTATTCTTTCGATCAGATATTAGTCGGTTTTTCCCGCCGGGTATTCGTTAGACGCCAGTTTCGGGCCGTGAAACCGCCGCTACTGCGACGTGGTGTCGAGATATCTTAGACAGATCACGTCCGGGTGTATATCACTCGACCGGCCGGAAGGATGCGTTTTTGTGGACCCGGCGGCTACCGGTGGTCGTGAGTAGGGAGGCTCCGTCGACTGCCGTCGAGCCCACGCCCGAGCAAGCGCTCGACGTCGTGCGCGAGAGCATCGAGCGCGAGCGACTGGTCACGCTGTTCGGTCCGTGTCGCGTCGAGTACGAGGGCCGCGCGTCGAGCACGCTCGACGTCGGCGACCGGCTGGTCGTCCTCAAACCGGACGGCAGCGCGCTGGTCCACACCGACGAGGGCCAGCAGCCGGTCAACTGGCAGCCGCCGGGCTGCACCCACGAGGCCCGCGTCGACGACGGCACGTTCGTCGTCGAGAGCCAGCGGACCACGCCCGACGAGGAACTTCTGGTGCGCTTCGAGTCGGTGCGCCACGTCGCCGCCTACGACGCGACCGACCCGGAGGACCTCGCGCTCAGCGGGACGGAGGCGGACCTGCGCGACCGGATTCTCGACGACCCCTCGCTCCTCGAAGACGGGTTCGAGCCGCGCGCGACCGAGCGGGACACCCCCGCCGGTGCCGTCGACATCTTCGGCGAGGACGCCGAGGGCAACGCCGTCGTGGTCGAACTCAAACGCCGGCGGGTCGGCCCGGACGCGGTGGGCCAGCTCAACCGCTACGTCGAGGCACTCCGCCGCGACCTGCACGCGGACGCGACCGTCCGGGGAATCCTCGTTGCCCCCTCTGTCACTGACCGCGCCGGCCGACTGCTGGAGCGTCGCGACCTGGAATTCGTGTCGCTGTCGCCCGTCCCCGAGACCTGACTGGCTACGACCGCTCCCGGTCGGCACCGAGCGCCTCCAGCCGGTCGACGACCACGGCGACGGCCGCCCCGATCGTATCGAGTTCCTCCGGTTCGAGCTGCGTGAACGGCACGTCGTACTCGACGCGCTCGCCCGTTATCGTCCCCCGCCTCGGACTGGATCAGCAAAAAGACAGGGGAAGCTACCCGTCGTCGTCGAACTGTCGCTTCAGTTCCGCAAGCGTCTCCAGCGCTTCCAGCGGAGTCGTCGTCGCGACGTCGAGTCGTTGGAGCCGCTCGCGGACGTCGGCCGGCACCGCCGCTTCGTTCGTCGCCTCATTCGTACCCCCGCCCTCGACCGCTGCCGATCCGGAGCCGTTCGCGGCGACGTCGTCGTTCCAGTTTTGGGGCGGCGTCTCGCCGTCGGAGTCGGCCTCCCTGTCCCCGTCCGCGTCGTGGCCGGTGTCGAGCAGCGACCGCGCGCGGTCGACGACAGCGTCCTCGATGCCTGCGGTCGCGGCGACCTCTACGCCGTAGGAGGCGTCCGCCGTCCCGGTAGCGATCTCGTGTTCGAACACGACGCCGTCGTCGGTCTGTCGCGTTTTGAAATACAGGTTGCGGGCTCTATCGAGGTCCGCGGCGACCGCGGTGAGGTCGTGGTGGTGGGTGGCGAACAGCGTCATCGCGTGCACCTCGTCGTGGAGGAACTCGGTGACCGCCCGTGCGATCGCCTGGCCGTCGGCGGTGCTGGTGCCGCGGCCGACCTCGTCGAGCAGCACCAGCGAGCTGTCGGTCGCCCCCTGCAGGATCGTCGCGAGCTCGGTCATCTCGACCATGAACGTCGACCGGCCGCCGGCGATGTCGTCGCTGGCACCGACGCGGGTGAAGATCCGGTCAACCAGCTGGACGCGCGCCTCCGCCGCGGGGACGAAACTCCCCGCCTGCGCGAGCACGACGATCAGCGCGACCTGGCGCATGTAGGTGGACTTCCCGCTCATGTTGGGGCCGGTGATCACCGCGACGTGCCGGTCGGAGTCGAGGTGCGTGTCGTTGGGGACGAAGGCGGTTTCGGTGCGCTCGACCACCGGATGGCGACCGCCCTCGACGTGGATGCCATCGACGTTGGGTTTTTGGTCGCTGTCGGGGTCGGCGACCACCGGGCGGGTGTAGCCGTGCTCGGCGGCGACGGTCGCAAAGGAGACCAGCACGTCGAGTTCCGCGAGCGTCTCCGCGAGCGCCTGGACGCGCTCGGACTCCTCGGCGACCCGCCGGCGCACCTCGCAAAACAGCTCGTACTCCAGGTCGTCCGCACGGCGTTCGGCGCGCAGGATCTCGTCCTCGCGCTCCTTCAGCGCTGGCGTGTAGTAGCGTTCGGCGTTTTTCAGCGTCTGCCGGCGTTCGTAACGGTCGGGCACCCTGTCGAGATTCGCGTCGGTCACCTCGACGTAGTAGCCGTGGACGGCGTTGTGCCCGACTTTCAGCGAGTCGATGCCGGTCTCCTCGCGCTCGGTCTGCTCCAGCTCGTCGATCCAGGCTTTCCCCTCGCGCTCGGTCTCGCGCAGGTCGGCAAGCTCCTCGTCGTATGCGGGGTTGATGATGTCGCCCTCGGTGATCTCGCGGGCCGGATCAGTCTGGATCGCGTCGTCGATCAGCGTCCGGGTCCCTTCGAGGGGGTCCAGCGCGTCGCGGATCGACCGGAGCTTCCCACACTCGGCGTCGGATAGCGTCTCCCGGAGCCGTCCGACGACGGTGAGCGTCGCTGCCAGCGAGCGGAGGTCCCGCGCGTTGGCGCGGCGGCGGGCGATCCGTGAGATGAGCCGTTCGATGTCGTAGACGTCCCGGAGGTGGTCGTGCAGCGCCTCGCGGAGTTTCACGCACTGGCGGAGTTCGCCGACAGCGTCGTGGCGGGTGGCGATCTCGTCGCGGTCGATCAGCGGGCGGCGCAGCCAGTCGTCCAGTTCCCGCCGGCCGAGCGCCGACGCGGTCGAACAGCTCCAGGCTCTCCAGGGCGACGGCGTCCAGCAGCATGTACTCCCGGGGATCGTAGCGCGTCAGGTGGTTCAGGTACTCCAGACGGTCGTGCTCGCCCGCTCGCGCGTACTCGGCGTACGCGAGCAGTGCTCCGCAGGCCCGGACCTCGCTGTCGGTCGCGAGCAGGCGGTCCGGCGGCCCGAAGTAGCCGGCCAGCACCTCGCGGGCCCGATCCAGCTTGAACGCTTCGTCGTCGAACGGGCTCACCACGCAGCCGTCCGTGAGCACCGAATCGGGTGCGCCCGGTCCGTCCGCCTCATCGACGAGGGTCGACTCGACGGCGGACTCGGGGAGGTCCGGGCCGACGATCGCCTCCGCCGGATCGAACCGCCCGAGTTCGTCCTCGATCGTCGCGAGCGAGGGGGCGCTGGTCGCGTAGAAGTCGCCTGTCGAGACGTCGAGCACCGCGAGGCCGACCGTCCCGTCGGCCGCAAGCGCCGCGACGTAGTTGTTCCGGTCAGTTTCGAGGAGTTCGTCCTCGGTGAGCGTCCCGGGGGTGATGACTCGCGTGACCGCTCGCTCGACCACGCCACTCGTCTCCTCGGGGTCTTCGACCTGGTCGGCGATGGCTACGCGATACCCCGCGTCGAGCAGCCGGTCGATATAGGATTCGGCGTTGTCGATGGGGATGCCCGCCATCGCATATTTCCCGGTGGAGTCCTCGCGCTTGGTCAGCGTAATCTCGCACTTGCGCGCGACGGTCTCGGCCGCCTCGCAAAAGGCCTCGTAGAAGTCGCCGACCTGGAACAGGAGGAGTTCCTCGTCGTACTGCCTGCAGAGTTCGAAGTACTGGGCCATCATGGGCGTCAGGTCCTCGGCCCGCTCCTCCATCTTCTCCGGTGGCCCCAGCGCTGCGTCCATAGCTGTCCCCCCGTCCGCCGGCCGGATATATCGCTCGCTTCAGATTGCTGGAGTAGCGTATATCGTCCGACGTGATTCACTGAAGACTGAGCGTGACATATCTGGTGATAAACACGCTGAACCCCTCGATACTGTTCCGTGCCATGTAACAAAGTCACGTCGGACGATATAGGTACTGCTGGCTTGACACAGGACCCCCTCGGTGCGGCTCTGTCCCAGGGATCGGTCGATACAGGTGGTTGACTTATCACTCTCATTCTCAAGACCATCGATATCAAAATCCCGAAGCACATATATGTGGGTCGGAAAAATATATATGGATCTATGACATAGTGTATTGTATGACTAGCGACCCATCTCCCGACGGCCCCGACGAGTTCCCCTCTGAAGAGGAGATCCCGGACGAACCGGTGACCGTGGATGATATTGATCCATTCAGTGTTGATGACGACGACTTTGAAGACATCGATCACTTCGCCGCCGCAGAGTGGAAAAACCAGAGCACTGCGGACGAACGAATTCGTACGGTGATCAACAGAACGACGACTCCGAAATCGGCGTCCGACATCTCGGACACAGCTCTCGTCTCAGAAACAAAAGCCAGAACGACACTCAACAAGCTTGCTGAACAAGGCATCGTGAGAAGTCATCAGACCGACTCTGGAAAGCTATACAGCCGAGATCCGGAGTGGCATCTTCTCAAACAGATCAGGAAACTCGCCAGCAGCAAAACACTTGTCAATCAAATTCAGCGAATAAAACAGGAACTCACAGAGTACAAATCCAAATATGACGTGAATGGCCCAGAGGAACTGCTGATTTCAGACAAGGAACTCGACCAGACTGAACTCGACGACATCTCTCACTGGCGGACAGCAGAACGAGAATTAAGCCACCTCAGAGCGGCATACCGCCTCAAAGAAGCAAAAGAGCAGGCGTCACTCCAATCGATTCAGCAGCGATTGATGAGAGCGTGAATCAGATGCACCACCAACTCGGGAGAGGAGTTGTCAAAGTGCGATTCCGATACCAGAAAGGGCAACCGTTCAAACCGCGTGATGGAAAGGACGTTAGAACAGCACGAGTCACTATTACGCCTGGAATCCACAAGCAGGCTGGGTATTTCGATATCCAGTGGTGGGAAAATGGAGACTACAAATACCACTATCGGGAAGAAGGACTAGAATGTAGATTCGGACGCGAGGTAGCGAATAAGACCACCAAGAAACCAATACGGCATTTTCACCCACCTACTAATCTTGACGCACACAAGCAATCCTGTATCGGGGCTGAACACCCACCAAAACGCGTTACGATTGCTGTATTGAAGACGTGGTGGACAGCGGTCAAGAATCATGATGAGAGCTTGTTGAACGCGCAGAATGGCTTGCCGTAGCACCGAAGGTATTGAGACACCCTCTGTGGCAATCTATGCATACGCGTGCGAATTGACTGTTGCGAGTCCTACCAGTTTCAGAGGATGTTCAGAGCGCCATGCAAAACGTAGGGCGCGGTCATAATCATACTACATTTTGTCGGAGTAACGTACTTAATACAAGATCGTGATAACTTATTCATGCCCTCCAGACGCCGTATTCTTACCGGGACAAGCGCACTTGTCGCCGGAACCTTGGCCAGGTGCGCAGCCTCCAAGACTGTCACTGGGGTTGTGTGTAGAGAGGCCGTCCACGTCGGTGTGCCCGCGGCTTCCGAAACCCCTCATCGGCTGTCACTTACAACGCTCACGTATGACGGAGACAGGAAGACTGTGAGAGATTTGCTCAACTGGCTTGGACCATTCAGACCGGGCAGGCCGACGAATCCGGAGGCCAGACGACGGTTCAGGTCGCTTCCTCAAGTGACTCTCGGGCCGTCTCGAGATCCGCTATCACGGAGTCCAGTGCCTCAAGTGCGGTCTCGGGGCCGTGAAACGACCGAAGCGACTGGACGCGGTTGTGGATCGCCTTGCGACAGGCGTCAATCTCCTCGTGCCAATCGTGGCCGTTCTGTTTCATGAGGAGGTGGAGTAACACCCACTCCCCAACCGGAACCGGGTTCTTGTCCGTGGGCTCGCCGACCGACGGGAGGTTCTGCGCACGGAGGATCGCTTCCATCTGCTGGGGGTCGTCCGCAACAGCCTCTACCGTCGCTCGGTAGACAGATTTTGTGACCGGTTCAGTCACCAATAATCACTGCACCAGCGGCATCGAGAAACTCCGTTCGCGCTCG
>PXSF01000102.1:0-11595 GCA_003022845.1 Halobacteriales archaeon SW_10_66_29
CACGACTCCGCCCCGGACATCGTCGTCAGTCACACGCACGCGTTCCGATGGTAGCACGCGGCGACTGTCACAAAAAAGACTTTAACCGCCCCCGGGTCATACCGATAGGTAACCAGACGGTCGAGGAGTCGACGCTGGGTGACAGAACGGATGTACGATCTCGGTCCCGAACTGGACGACGCCACGGTGACGCCGGGCACGAACGTGCTCGTCACCGGTCCCCCGCTGAGCGGCAAGCGTCGACTCGCTCTGTCGGTGCTCGCACACGGGTCGGACCTGGGGGAGGGTGCGGTCGTCGTTACCACGCGGGACAGTGCCGACCGGGTGCTCGCGGACTACGAGCAACTCGTCACCAGTCCCGAGACGGTCGATGTCGGCATCGTCGACTGCGTCACCAAACACCAGGGTCGGTCGGCCCGCGATACGGACGTCGTGAAATACGCCTCCTCGCCCGAGGACATGACCGGCATCGGGATCAAGTTCTCCGAGTTCGTCGAGGAGTTTTACACTGGACGGAACGTCAAACAGAACCGCGTCGCGATGGATTCGCTGTCGACGCTGCTGATGTACTCGGACCTGCAGACCGTGTTCCGGTTCATGCACGTGCTGACCAGCCGCATCGAGGACGCCGACGCGATCGGGCTCCACGTCATCGAGTCGACTGCGCACGACCAGGAGTCGCTGAACACGCTCAAACAGCTGTACGACGGCATCGTCGAGGTCGAAGCGGACGAGTCGGTCACCCTGCGACTTCCCGGCACTGCCTGATAGTGATTGTTGTGACTCGTTACCGCCGGGCATTCGTCAGACCCTCGTTTCGAGCCGTGAAACCGCCGTTAGTGCGATGTACTGCCGAAAATAATCACAACAATCACTGTGAGAGTTCCGCTGGCCGCACCCCTCCAGGTCACTGCCACTGTCGCGGGACTTTTTGCCCCACGTCCGGTACTAGGTTACGTGGCCACTGAATCCGACGCGACGTTACGGCAGATCCTCGAGTACGACACCGTCGCAGTCGTCGGCTGTTCGACGACGCCAGGCAAGGCAGCCCACGACATTCCGAGGTACCTCGTCGATCACGGGTACGACGTGATCCCGGTCAATCCCTTCGCCGACGAGATCTTCGGACGCACTGCCTACGACAGTCTCACCGACGTGCCCGACGAGATTGATATCGTCGACGTGTTCCGGCCGAGCGAGGAAGTCCCGGGAATTCTCGACGAGGTGCTCGACCGCGCTGACGTGAAGGCGCTGTGGCTCCAGCTCGACATCCGTGACGAGGACGCTGCAAAACGAGCCCGCGAGGCCGGCATCGAGGTTGTCCAGGACCGCTGTCTCAAAGTCGAACACCAGCGGCTGGACTGATCGAGCGGAGGGCTTGGGGTCGTGTACAGTCGGTCGACTCGGTTAATCACTATGACTCCATAGCGGTACAGAGTCACGCACGACCGTATCATAGTGATCGTTGCGACTCGTTACCGCCGGGGAACCACAATTCGTGGGCCTCAGCCCGCGAAACAACCGTTCATATGGCGTGGTCCCGAAAATAATCGCAACAATCACTATCAGGAGTCCTCGGACGCCGATGGCCTGCTCGTCGCTTTCTGTGCGAGTGCGCTCGCGGACTCGTCGTCCTCCTCGTTCACCTCCGGCGGTGCCGGCAGGTCAGCAGTGTCGAGCACCTCCTCGACGCCGAGCCCGTGCTGTTCGGCCATCGCCTCCAGCAGCGCTCGCTGCTCGGCGAGTTCGTACTCCATGTGATCGACCTGCTGGCTCGTCGTCTGGAGCTCGTTTTCCATCTCCTGCATCCGCTCCAGCATCTCGTTCATCTTCTTGTAGCTCTCCTCGGCGACTTTCGTCGCGCGCTGGATTTTCCGCTTGGTCCCGGCGATATCCATGCGTCCCCATACGACGAGGGGGATTGTGTGTGTTACGACCGGTTGCTGGCGGTGGAACCGTTCCAATAGTAACGTGGCAAGAGTCAACAATCTATGATTGACAGAGCACTAGCGGGGAGCCGACGCCTCCTCGTCCAAGTTCTCCAGCCCGAGTTCGACCAGCTGACGGAGCGTCTCCTCCTCCGTCAGGTCGAACTTCCGGGCCAGCCGCCTGATCTCCCGTGCACGACCGTCGTCGCAGACGATCGTGAAGCGAGTCGGCATACGATCGGATAGCCTGCCCAGGAATGTAAACACCTGTCAGACGCCCGACTGACGGGGACAGCTCATACTGATTGTTGTGCGTCGTTACCGCCGGGGCGTCACAATTCATGGGCTTCAGCCCGCGAACCAACCGTTCACGTGAGGTGGTCCCGAAAATAATCACAACAATCAGTATCAGAGGCCGCCGGTCGCGTCGAGGTACAGCAGCGCGTACACCGACACGTTCCACAGCGCGTGCATCGCGATCGGGACGAGCAGGTTCCGGGTGAGTTCGTAGGCGGCGCCGAGAACGAGGCCGGCCGCGGCCGCGATGGCGACGTACACGAGCTGGCTGCCCGACCCCACGAGGGCGACGTAGTGGACCAGCCCAAAGACGGCCGACGCAGCCAGGACGCCGGGGACGATGCCGTACGCGCGGCGGAACCGGCCCTGGACGAGCCCGCGGAACAGCAGCTCCTCGGCGGGGGCGTTCAGCAGGACGACGATCGGGATCATGAACAGGTACAGCTCGGGGCTGTCCTGGCCGGCCTCGACCGCGGCGTTGTCGGCTGGTTCGAGGCCGAACTGCGAGAACAGAAACTCCAGCGCGCTCAGCGATCCCACGAGGACGACGAACCCGACGAGGACCACCGCGACGCTCCGCGGGGAGGGCACGCCCGCCGGGACGAGCGAGCGACAGTCCTGCCAGACGACGTAGCCCACGCAGACCAGCAGGAACGACGCGAAGTGCACGCTCGTCGAGGTGAGGTTCACCGCGACCGGTGCCGACTCCTCGGTCAGCCCCGCGCCCGACAGCAGGCCGCGCGAGAGCCCGACCAGCACGATTCCGACCATGAACGCGCCGGCGACCAGAAGCAGCGAGTGCGTGATCGCGCGCGTCCGCTCCTCGTGGCTACCGAAGCGGAACAGCGGCCGCTCCGGCTCGGCGTCGACGACTGCCGGCTCGCCCGCGGAGTCTGTCGTCATCGGTTCGTCTCCCCGTACTGGCTTCAGCATCAAGATTGCACCGGTGTCGATGTCCGTCTCGACGCTCCGGGGAAGCCCCGACTTCTCTGTCTCACTCCACGACGAGCCGTTCCTTCCGGGCGACAGCGTCGGCTTCCTCGAACTCGCCGCCGCCGAGCAGGCCCCGTGCGGCGCGTTTCCCCCACTCGACGGCGGGCTGGGTGAACGTGTCGACCCCGTACAGTTCGCCGGCGAGGATGCAGGCGGCCTCCAGCCCGTACAGCAGTCGGCCGACCCCGGCCGCGTCGAGGCTGTCGACCTCGATCCGGACGTTCGGCCGGCCTGCCGCCGCCAGGCTCGCCTCCGTCGCCTCGAACTCCGCGTCCAGCAGCTCCCCCAGCCCCGTCCCGCCGAGGTAGGCGAGCTCGTCGACCTCGGTTTCGGGAATCTCGCGGTCGGCTCGCTCGCGCGCCCGGACGAACGTCACCAGTTTGTCCCGCGGTCCGGCGCGGTACAGCTGCAGCTGGGAGTGCTGGTCGGTCGCGCCGAGCGCGCGCACGGGCGTCTGGCCCTGCCCGTCTTTGCCCAGGCTCTCGGCCCACAGCTGTGCGAACCACTCCGCGAACGGCTCCAGCCGCTCGGCGTAGGGCAGCATCGCGTTGACGGTCGCCCCGCGCTGGTCGAGCGCGTACGCGACCGCGCCGTAGGCGTACGCGGGGCAGTCGAACAGCGAGTTCGAGAGCGTGTCGGCGGCCTCCCTGCCGCCGGCGAGCACCGCCTCGACGTCGTGGCCCTGGATCGCCGCCGGGACGAGGCCGACCGTCGACAGGGCGGCGTACCGGCCGGGGACGCCGTCGGGCACCGGCAGCACCGGCAAACCGTGGCGGTCGACCAGCGCGCGGAGCGGTCCCTCGTCGCCGGTCGTGACCACGGTCCGCTCACGCCAGTCGACCCCCGCCCGGTCCATCGCCTCGCGCACCACGAGGAAGTTCGCCAGCGTCTCGGCGGTCGTCCCCGAGCGCGAGACGACGTTGACCGCCGTCCGCGACAGGTCGATCCCGTCCAGCAGCGCCGTCGTGTGCTCGGGGTCGACGTTGTCCAGCACGTAGTGCTCGGCGCTCGCCCCCTCGGCCCCGAGCGCCGTCGACACCGTCGCGGCGCCCAGCGCGCTGCCCCCGATGCCGACGGTGAGGACGGCCTCGCTGTCGGCGACCGGCGCGACCGCGTCCCTGATCGCCGCCGGATCGGTCCTCCCGGGGAGATTCAGCGCCGCGTACCCGAACTCGTCGTCCGCACGGCCCGCGCTGATGCGGTCGTGTGCGTCCGCGACGCGCTCGTCGAGGCGGTCCAGTTCCTTCCGGCTGACGCCCGGGTCGGCCACGGCCGACAGGGCGTTCCCGATGTCCACTCTCATACTCCCGTTCTCGACCGGCACGCTGTTAGCTCTCACGACTCATAGTGATTGTTGCGATTATTTTCGTGACCACGTCACAGGAACAGTTGTCTCGCGGGCTGAACCCCACGAATTGTAACTCTCCGGCGGTAAAGACTCGCAACAATCACTATCACCCGAGCGGACCCCGAGTACCGCTCACGATACTTGGATTTGGGCGAATAGGACAATACTGACATACTGCGGGGTATTTTCTATTCAGGATTGCCGAGAAGACCACTATCATCCCTGAAAGCGACGCGAAAGCCGCCTACAGTTAAGTGGGCCCCACCGCAACAATCAGGTATGAGTATCCTACAAAAGATCAAGCAGGTGTTCGGCCTCTCGACGGCCGGAGCGGAGACGGAATCGCCCGGAGAAGGAGGGGCTGACGTCACGATCGAGCGCGAACCTGACCACGACGACGACGGGTCGGAGACCAGCCTGGGCGCGGAGACGGGCTCCGGGACCGCGGCCGAGGAGACTGCTGCGGATGCCGGCGCGGCGTCCGGCGTCGAGGCGGAGACCGAGACGGAGCTAGAACCGGAGGCCGAGGCGGAGGAGGAAGCCGAGCCGGAAGAAGACGCCGAATCCGGGGCTGAACTGGAGGCCGAGGACAAAGTGGAGGCGAGCGACGCGGAGCCAGAGCCGGAACCCGACCCGGGTGCGGACCCGGTCGACGCGATCAACGGGATCGGTCCGACCTACAGCGACCGGCTGGGGGACGTCGGCATCGAGACTGTCGCCGACCTCGCGGAGGCGGACCCGGAGACGGTCGCCGACGCAGCCAAGACCGGCGAATCCAAGGCGATGTCCTGGATCGACCGGGCGGACGACCACCTTTCATAGCGACCTGTCCCTGTTCGTGGGGGTGTTGTTTTTCCAGAAGCTATCGAGTAGCCGGCAGAAACTGGCGGTTGATCTGTCGGCCATCACCGCTCTACGATCCCGAGCGAAACGTGCCTGAACCGGTGACACCGGCGCTGAGCGCAACTCCAAACCCCTTTCATAGTGATTGTTGTGATTATTTTCGGAGTCACATCGCATTTTCGGGAGTTTCACGGGCTGACACCGGAGTCTGATGGGTCGACAGCGGTAAAGACTCACAACAATCACTATCAGTCCTGCGACCCACCTGTAGATATGGAGCAATCTGCGACGAGCAACCCCACAGCCAGCGGTATGCCGATGCTCGGCCTCGGCACCTGGCAGAACGACGACCACGAGCAGTGTGTAGAGAGCGTGCGGACGGCCCTGGAGCTGGGTTACCGGCACGTCGACACGGCCCAGGCCTACGGCAACGAGGCGGCCGTCGGCGAGGGGATCGCCGCCGCCGAGGTGGATCGCGAGGATATCTTTCTGGCGACGAAACTCTGGATCACCAAGCTCGATCCCGACAGCGTCGTCTCCTCGACGCGGGAGAGCCTGGAGAAACTCGGGACTGACTACGTCGACCTGCTGTACGTCCACTGGCCGGCCGGCGAGTACGACCCCGAGGCGACCCTGCCGGCGTTCGACGAGCTCTACGACGAGGGCCTGATCCGCAACGTCGGGGTCTCGAACTTCGAACCGGAACACGTCGACCGCGCGCGCGAGGTGCTCGACGCGCCGGTGTTCGCCAACCAGGTCGAGATGCACCCGTTCCTCCCGCAGGCGGAGCTCCGGGCGTACGCCGAGGAGACCGACCTCGAACTGGTCGCGTACTCGCCGCTGGCGCGGGGCGAGGTCATCGGACACCCGGCGCTGGAGGCAGTCGCGAGGAAACACGACGCGAGCGCGCCGCAGGTCGCACTCGCCTGGCTCCGCGAGAACGGTGTGACCGCGATCCCGAAGGCGACGAGCGAGGCGCACATCCGCGACAACTACGAGAGCCTCGGAATCTCACTCGACGAGGGGGACGTCGCACAGATCGACGACATCGGCCTGACCAACCGGGTAGTCAATCCCGACTTCGCGCCGGAGAGCTGGTAGCCGCTGTGCGGCCGACGGGGGCGACCTCCGTCGACGCGGGGACGCCGTTTCCTGTAACTGTTTTGGCCGGACGCAATCACGAAAGCATATACTAAGGGGGGGCAAATGGGCCACCATGGCTGCCGGGAACGAGCAGACGCTGGTCGAGGCGATCAAGTACGACGTCAGGGTGATGCACGAGACGTGGATGGAGTTCGTCTTTCCCCGCCAGCGAGATGCCGCCGACACCGTTCTCGGCAAGTGGGAGCCCGAGGAGACCGGCGAGGTGATCTCCTACCGGCTCTGGTCGGCGCTTGGCGTCCCCGTCGTGAGCATCGTCTATCCGCTCGTGTTGCTCGGCTACTTCTTTCGCTACCAGACCCGGAAGATCAACGTCACTGCGGTCCGCCTGGGCTTTGTCGGTGTCGTGGTGATGTTCACCGTACTGTGGGGTGGCCTCGCGGCGCTGGTGTACTTCCAGTTCCAGTGGGCGTTCTCCTCGAACGGGCCGGTAGCGATCGCCGCGGCCAGCGCCGTCGCGATCGTCTCCTCGGCGCTGTCCTACGGGTTCTGGCGCCTCGACGGCCGGCCGATCACCGTGCTGTTCGCCTACCCGTTCGCGATCACGGCGATCTTCCTGCCGCCGGTCGTCGCCGCGCTGTTCTCGACGTACCTCGCCGACCTCATCCTCACCCGGAGCGACTCGCTGGCGTCGTGGTTCGTCAACGAGGGCCCGAGCGTGTTCGGCCTCATCGACTACCTCGAGGAGAACTTCGAGCGCCAGGCGTACCACCACGTCATCATCTGGTTCGTCGTCTCGTTCCCCGTCGGCTGGATCCTCGGCTCGATCGTCACGCTCGCCGACCTGGTCCGACCGAAAGGTGAGTGACGAGCCCGCCTGCCGTCGCCATCCTGGCAGGGAAAATGAGGACCATTCATACTGCCGGACGTGACTATGTTACATCCGGGTGGTAACGGAATCACGTCCGGCAGTATCACAATGATTTTCCGAAAGCATTGAGAAGTTCGACTATCATGTCCGAGCAACTCAGCAAGGGACTCGAAGGCGTGCTCGTCGCCGAGTCGTCGCTCAGTGACATCGACGGGGACGCGGGACAGCTGATCTACCGGGGTTACGATATCGAGGACCTTGCGCGAGAGGCGAGCTACGAGGAAGTGCTCCATCTGCTGTGGTACGGCGAGCTTCCGACGGAACAGCAGCTCGCGGAGTTTTCCGACTCGATGGCGGCCGACCGTGCCGTCTCCGGGGGGGTGCTGGACACCCTCGCCGACCTGGCCGAGGCCGACGAGACGCCGATGGCGGCGCTGCGAACCGGCGTCTCGTTGCTCTCGGCCGCCGAACCCGAGCCCGACAAGGACGTCGAGGACGCGGACGCGACGCGCCGCGAGGGCCGCCGGATCGTCGCCAAGATCCCGACGATTTTGGCCGCCTACGACCGGCTCCGCCGCGGCGAGGAGCCGATCGAGCCCCGCGAGGACCTCTCGTACGCCGGCAACTTCCTGTACATGCTGACCGGCGAGGAGCCCGGCGGCGTCGCCGAGGAGACGTTCGACATGGCGCTGATCCTCCACGCCGATCACGGGCTGAACGCCTCGACGTTCACCGCGATGGTGATCGCCTCGACGCAGGCGGACCTGTACAGCGCCGTCACCGGCGGCATCGGCGCGCTCTCGGGACCGCTCCACGGCGGCGCCAACCAGGACGTCATGGAGGTGCTCCAGGAGGTCGACGGCTCCAGCAAGGACCCCCTGCAGTGGGTGAAAGACCGCATCGACGCCGGCGGGCGCATCCCCGGCTGGGGCCACCGCGTCTACAACGTCAAGGACCCGCGGGCGAAGATCCTCCAGTCCAAACTCGCCGACCTCTCCGAGGAGACCGGCGAGTCGAAGTGGCTCGACTACACCAGCACCATCGAGGAGTACCTCACCGGGGAGATGGAACTCCCCGCGAAAGGCATCGCCCCGAACGTCGACTACTACTCCGGGTCGGTGTACTACAACCTCGGCATCCCCATCGACATGTACACGCCCATCTTCGCAATGTCCCGCTCGGGCGGCTGGGTCGCGCACGTCCTGGAGTACTGGCAGGACAACCGCCTCATCCGGCCCCGCGGCCGCTACGTCGGCCCAAAACCCCGGCCGTTCGTTCCCGTCGACGAACGGTGAAGCGCGACAACAGAAGCGAGGATTCCTACCGTGCACCTGTTCGTCTACGGGACGCTGACTGACCCCGACACCGTCGAAGCGGTGCTCGAAACGTTCTCCTACAACGACGTCGTCGTCTCTCTGGACGGGTCGTGATCACTCCCCGTCGAGGTCGGCGTAGATTCGACTCAATCCGCACTCCGGGCAGACGAACGCCTCGGCGTCGTACGTCTGGGTCATGCCGAGTTTGCCGAGGATCCCCTCGCGGTTCTCGTCCGATCGGAACCTCGTGTGGTGGCCGCCGCTGCGCAGCTTCATCGCTTCCATCGCCACGCTACAGTCGGGACAGCGCGGTTCGATGTCCGGCATAGTACGACGCAGGCTGACAGATTATATAAATTTTGCTACTGCAGCGGGCCACGGTACGCTCCGGAATAGCACAACACAGACTGACAGGTCATTTAGCTGGTAGCAGGCGCTTCCCGTCCCCGTAGACCGCGACGACGACTGCCGTGGTGTACGCCTCGGCCTCCGGTTCGGCGGTGACGACGCGGGTATGAACCGGGCTGGGATCGATCCCGCGGAGGTGACAGCCCCGTTCGACGCCCGCTTCCAGTCGCTCGCGGACGGTCGCGGGGTCGTGGTCCCCCTCCTCGTAGAAGATGCCGGGGCCGCCGCCGGACTCCTCGGTCGCGCGCGCCCAGGCCAGGCCGGCGGCTGCCCGAGTTCCCGGCTGGCTCGTCTGCCGGGCGAGGACGACGTCGAGGGCGTCCCCGGTCGGCCCGAGGTTCGGCGCCGTGCCCGCCTCCTCGACGGGGACGTCGGCCGGGATCACCGACGACAGCGTGCGGAGATTGTACTGGTGGACGCCGGCAGCGGCCAGCGCCGCGTCGAACGACCCTTTCGGCGTCGCGCCGCGCCCGGTGCCCCAGACGATCCGGATCACACTGCTACCCCCGCCTGGTTCCAGCGATCTGCCGCGGCCGGGCCGACGCACGCCGGTGGTTCGCTCATGCTCTCCGGTCCGGTTCTCGCAAATAAAAGGTCCCTGTTCTGCTTTCTGTCATCCCGGTAGCGGCGATCCAGCCTGTAGATCTATTTATATGTGACGACGGCCGTTAGTCGTCCGTCTGACGGCCGGCATATAACACTGCAGTCATGCGATTCAGCGAACCGGTTGTCACACAGGGGTTTAAGTAGGAGGCTGCGAACAACTCGGGTGCAGTCGCGACTGCAGGTCACACGCTTCCGGGACGCGGGGACCCGGCAGTACTTTCAGCCCGCGGTCGGAACAGTGGGGTATGCTCGATCTGGACGACGTGCTCGCGGCACGCGACCGGGTCGCAGAGACGGCGCGGTACACGCCGCTAGTGTACTCCCACACCTTTTCGTCGATGACGGGTGCCGACGTCCACGTCAAAGAAGAGATGCTCCAGCGGACCGGCGCGTTCAAGATCCGCGGCGCGACCAACCGGATCGCGACGCTCCCCGAAGAAGACAGGGATTCCGGCGTGGTCACCGCGAGCGCCGGCAACCACGCGCAGGGGGTCGCGCTCGCGGCCACGCGCATGGGCGTCGATTCGAAGGTGGTGATGCCCGAGAACGCCCCCATCTCGAAGGTGAAGGCGACCCGGAGCTACGGCGCCGAGGTCGTACTCCACGGCGCGAACTACGACGCCGCCGCCGAGCACGCCCGGGAACTCGAACGCGAGGAGGGCCGGTACTACCTCCCGGCGTTCGACGACTGGCAGGTCATGGCCGGCCAGGGGACGATCGGCCTGGAAATTCTGGAGGACCTGCCGAGCGTCGACACCGTCGTTGTCCCGATCGGCGGCGGCGGCCTGATTTCGGGGATCGCTACCGCGATCAAGGGGAAGAAGCCGGACACGCGGGTGATCGGCGTCCAGGCGGAGGGCGCCTCCAGCGCCGCGCCCTCCCTGCAGCAAGGCGAGCGCGTCGTGCTCGACAGCGTCGACACCATCGCCGACGGGATCGCGACACGGACGGTCGGCGAGAAGACGTTCCAGGTGATCCAGGAGCGCGTCGACGAGGTGGTGACAGTCTCGGACGCCGACATCGCGGTCGCAGTCATGCTGCTGCTCGAACGGAGCAAGACGCTCGTCGAGGGCGCCGGCGCGGTGTCGCTCGCGGCGCTGCTCGCTGACGAGTTCGACTACGCGGCCGACGAAACGATCGTGCCGACGCTCTGTGGCGGCAACATCGACATCAACACGCTGACGACGGTGCTCATCCGGGGGATGATCGAGACAGGGCGGTACCTCCGCATCCGGACCGTCCTTCCGGACCAGCCGGGGGCGCTCGACGCGCTGGTTTCGATCATCTCCGAGCAGGAGGCAAACATCTACGCCATCCAGCACGACCGGACCTCCCGCGACGTCTCGATGGACGCCGCAGAAGTGGAGATCGACCTCGAAACCCGGGGGCACGACCACGTCGAGCAGCTCCTGGACGCGCTCGAAAGCGCGGACTACGAGATCGAGGTGCTGACGTAGCGAGTCCCGGTACTGCTACTCGTCGACCCGCTCAACGCCGGTGATCTCGAAGCGGGCGCCGCCGTCCTCGCCGTCCGTGATCGCCTGGGCAGCCGGGTCGGTTCGGACCGAGCCTTTTTGCTCGGGGACGGCCTCGAACGACCCATGCGCGCAGCAGTCCTCGAGGAGTACGGCGCTCCGCTCGAACTGACCGACGTGCCCGCGCCGGAGCTCCCGCCGGACGGCGCGGTCGTGTCCGTCGACGCCTGTGGACTGTGCCGGAGCGACTGGCACGCCTGGCGAGGCCACGGCGAGTGGAACGACGACCAGGTGCCCCGCGGCCAGATCCTCGGGCACGAGCCGGCGGGCGAGGTGGTGGCTGTCGGCGAGCGCGTCGAGCATATCGCGGAAGGCGACCAGGTCGTTGTGCCGTTCTCGCTGGGCGACG
>PXSF01000102.1:11735-20145 GCA_003022845.1 Halobacteriales archaeon SW_10_66_29
CGGTGCCCGCGTCGTCGCCGTCGACCCGAAAGCCGGCGCGCGCGACCGCGCGGAGACGCTCGGCGCCGTCGAGACGGTCGACCCCGACGCGGTCGACCCGGTCGCGGAAATCGAGTCGATCACCGACGGCGGTGCGGCCGTCTCGGTGGACGCGCTGGGCATCGCCGAGACCTGCCGCAACTCCGTGCGCTGTCTGCGCGAGCGCGGCACGCACGCCCAGGTGGGGCTGACCACCGACGAGGAGCGCGGCGAGGTCGCGCTGCCGACCGACTGGATCACCCGCTGGGAGATCACGGTCGTCGGCTCGCGCGGCATGCCGCCGACCCGCTACGGCGCGCTGTTCGACCTGCTGGACGCGCGGGACGTCGATCCCGGCGCGCTCGTCGCCGGCGAGTACGGGCTCGAAGACGTCTCCGACCGGCTGGCGGCGATGGGCGAGTACCGCACCGACGGCGTCGAACTGCTCACTGACGTCTGAGCGGTCGCGTTTCGCCGAGCCACACGGCCGCACAGAGCGCGGCTGTCCGACAGTCGAAACCCGGAAAAAGCGGAGTCCCGTACGGGGAGACATGGGAGACAACGGCGAGAAGACGCCACCGGGCACGACGGAGTCCGGCGACGACGGGGATGACGTCGCAGGGACGTCCGAGTCACCGGACGCTGGCGACGAGGGCGGCGACGACGACGTCGCGGAGATGTACGGGTCGCCAGACGCTGGTGAGGATGGGGGCGACGACGTCGCGGAGATGTACGGGTCGCCGGACGCTGGCGACGAGAGCGGCGACGGGTACGGTGCGAACCTGGACATGGACTCGCCGCTGCTCAGCGGTGATGCCCCCGACGAGATGGAGGAAGTCACGGGCCGGTTCTACGTGAAACACACCGAGGACGTCGCCGTGACGCTCCACGAGATCGGCACCGAGGGGATCTACACGCTCGTGGAGAACCCCGGGCTGGAGGTCCACCAGATCCTCGACGCGACGCTGGTCGAGAACCCGCCGCTGGGGGTCTCGTACCTGATCGAGGAGCTCCACGAGCAGCGGACGGTCCCCGTCGAGTACAGCGACGAGCCGCCGACCCGGCAGGTCCAGCAGCTCGCCACCGACATGGAGCACGACCAGGCCGCGGCGATCGAACGCGAGGGCGAGGGCGAGATCCACATCATCCACGTCGCCCCCGAGGACGTCGCGGAGACGGCCGAGTACCTCGACGACGACGAGACGACCTACAAGAACGCCGCCGAGTTCGGCGTCGAACGCGTCGAGATCCGGACCGACGAGGACGCGGGCATCGTCAGCATCCGCTACCTGCCCTGATACGGTCGTGCGTGACTTTGTACCGCCATGGAATCGCGTGTTGTGCGTTTCAGCCCGTGAAACCAGCGATATTGGGCCCCAGTGCTGAAAATAATCACGCACGACTGCGTGCGGTCGATCCCGGAACGACTCACAATAATCACTATCAGCCTTCGGCCTCGGTGATCACCAGTTCGGGCGTCGTCCAGACGACGAACGAGTCCTCGTCCGCCCGGTCGACGACGCCGTTGATGTGTTCGTCCTCGACGGGGGCGTCGTTCACCTCGGCGTCGCTGATCAGCGAGACCTGCCTGACGTCGTCGACGACCCAGCCGACGTGGCCCTCGTCCTCGAACGCGTCGCTGTCGAAGACCACGATCAGGTCGCCGGGCGTCGTGTCGGGCTTCCCGATCGTGACTTTCGGGTTGAGGATGGTGGTGATCTGGCCCCGCAGGTCGACCACGCCCTCGACGAACGCCGGCGTGTTCGGCACCCGGGTGATCGTCTCCTCCTTGACGATCTCCTCGATGTACTCGATGTCGAGACAGTAGTGCTCGTCGTGGAGGATGAACTCCAGGACTCGCGTCTCCTCGCCGCCGCCATCGTCACCTTCTTCGTCCACCTCGGTCACGTCCGGCGTGACGGTCTCGGCCTCTGAGTCCGCCTCGGCCACGTCCGGCGTGACGGTCTCGGCCTCCGACTCCGTGCCGGCGCCGGTAAGCGCCTCCTCGAGTTCGTCTGCCTCCGGGAGCGGTGCCCGAATCTCGTCGCCGTCGCTCTCTGTGGACCCACCGGAAGCACCCCGCTCCATCTCTCCCTCCCCGTCGCCCGCTGCGCCGTCGTCGGCGGCTCTACCGTCTTCTGTACCGCCACCGGCGTCGACGGCGTTTCCACCGGCGTTTCCGCCGTCGTCGTGTTCCTCACCCTGGTCCTCCCCGCCTTCGCGCATCTGTCTGATCCGTCGTGCCCGATCCATACGGTCGTCTTCATCACTCATGCTGTCACCTCGGTGTATCCGAACGTCCGGTCGAATTCGGCGGCGATCTCGAGAAATACGTCCGTGATGTCGAGGGAGGGCTGGTATCTGAACACGGACTGACCGGCCGAGAACGCCCGCTGGAGGGCCACGCGCTTGCGGACCTGCCAGATCGGGTAGTCGGCGAACACCTCACCGAGCCAGTCGAGCATCACCTGATCCTCGTTGGTCTGTTCGACCCGGTTCGCGACGACGCCGAGCGTGTCGATGGTGATGCCCGCGTGATCCTCGAGGGCGGTGAGCTGTTCGATCAGCAGTTCGATCGCCCGCTCGGAAGAGGCCTCCGTCAGCGCCGGCACCAGCACGTTCCGCGTTGCGAACAGCCCGGTGTCGGTCAGCTTCCCGTAGAACGGCGGCGAGTCGACGATGACGTAGTCGTAGTTGCGCTCGACCGCAGCCAGCGTCTTCGACAGCAGGTCGAGCGCGTGACCGCCCGTGATGTCGACGGGATCGACGTTGATCGTCAGCGAGGACAGCGCCTCGATCGCTGCGGCATCTGCCTCGCCGTCGAGGCGGGCCATCAGGTCGGCGATCGTCAGTTCGTGCTCGGCGTGCAGCAGGTCCACGCTCGCGGGCAACACGTCCATCTCCTTGTGTTCGACGATCAGGTCGTTGACTACCGTCGGTCTGTTGCCGTCGGTCAGTGCGTCGAACAGCGTCGGCGGCGCCGCGTCGTAGGCGTCGACCAGCCCCAGGCCCTCCGTCGCGTTGCCCTGCGGGTCGATGTCGACGAACAGCACGTCCCTGCCGCGTTCGTTGAGCGCGCCCGCCACGTTGATCGCGACCGTCGTCTTCCCGGTGCCGCCCTTGGCGTTCGTCACACAGACGCGTGCCGCGTCGCTGTCGTCGCGTGTCATCGTCACCTGTTGGCCCTCGGCGATCTGCGCTAATAAAAATACGTTCCCGATTATCACTCAGAAGAAAGCCAGAGGACAGGCGGATTGTGGCGCTGTCCGGCCGGCACCCGATCCGGTTCTGCGGCGCCTCGTTGGACCCCGACAGCAGTGCCGACGCGCCCGTCAGACGGCCGTCTGACCCGACTGCAAGATTTATCATACTGTAGACGAAACTGACGGTATCATGAGTATCAATCCACGGGATTACGACCTCGACGAACTCCGGAAGATGGCCCGCGAACGGGGTCGCGAGGCCGGCGGGGACGAGGTCGAGGAGACGGCCATCGGGCTCGGCGGCAGCGTTCCCGGCGACGGCGGCGCCAGTGCCGACAGTTCGTTCCGCGCGGGCCTGTACCGCGAACTCCTGCCGCTCGAAGCCGGCAACGACACGGGCAAACCCTACCTGGCGACTCTCCCGGAACACTACGCCGGGGAACACCTGATCTTCGAGTGGCTCGAGTTCCTGTTGCTCCACGCCGGCTTCCAGGGCGCGATGGACGCGCTGTCGTACTACGAGTCGGTCGACTGGATCACCGAGGAGTGCGAGTCGACGCTGAACGACTACATGCTCGGCCTCGGCGAACAGCCCAGCGAGGGCACCGACCTCGACATGGACGACCACCTCCTCAGCCTCGTCTACATCGCGAAACTCGCCTCGATGCAGTGAGTACGTCCGTCCGGTTCTGACCGACCCTCGGTCACGTCGCGTTCTGCCGCCCGGTCACGCCGACAACTGGGGCTCTCTCCGGACCGGTCGCCTCGAAAAAGGGTGGCCGATCGGGGGGTCGATCGGACGGGTGGAGTGGATCGATGGTACAGGGAACGTTGCCGTACGGCCGTCCGCGGGTGGGCGGCCCCGACGGCGGCCACACGTGCGGCGGGCGGGATCCGCTTGTGTCGGAGGCACCGACAGGCTGGCTGTCGGCATCCGACAGTACTGCCGGATGGATACTTAAACCGACGAAAACTAAAACGGCGATTTGATTTACCGGCCGACCGACGGTTACGGGTCCATGGCACCGGTCACTGGGCTACCAGGAACTTGCGCATAACGCAATCACTAACACGTCCGGGTCCCGATTGGCACTCGAATGGAGGTATTCGGGTCCAGTGGGGTGCGCGGGATCGCCCTCGAAGAGCTTCGGCCGGCCGACGCGATGGCCGTAGCACAGGCCGCCGGCGCGGAGTTCGCGGCGGACGCCGACCGGGTCGCGGTCGGGCGCGACACCCGCGAGACGGGCGAACTCCTCGCCGGCGCGGCGTCGAGCGGCCTCGCAAGCGTGGGCTGTGGCGTCGACCGCCTGGGCGTCGTGCCGACGCCGTCGCTGCAGGCGTACTGCGAGCGCGAGGGCGTCCCCGGGTTGATGGTCACGGCCTCGCACAACCCGCCCGAGTACAACGGCATCAAGCTCTGCGGGAGCGACGGCGTCGAACTGACACTGGAGACGCTCGAACGCATCGAGCAGCGACTCGACGCCGACCCGGAGCTGGTCCCCTGGGACGAAACCGGCGAGGTGGCCCGCGTCGACGGGGTCAACCGCCGCTACCGGGCGGAACTGCTCGAGGCGGTCGACCGCGAGCGGATCGCCGGCGCGGGCCTGACCGTCGCGCTCGACCCCGGTCACGGCGCGGGTGCACTGACCAGCCCCGAGTTCTTCCGCCAGCTCGGCTGCCGCGTCGTCACGGTCAACGCCCAGCCGGACGGGCACTTCCCCGGCCGCCGGCCGGAGCCCGTGGCGGCCAACCTCGCGGACCTCGGCCGGCTGGTGCGAGCGGCCGATGCCGACGTGGGAATTGCCCACGACGGCGACGCGGATCGCGCCATCTTCTTCGACGAGCGCGGCGAGTTCGTCGAGGGCGACGCCGCGCTCGCCGCGCTCGCCGCTGCGGAACTGGGCACCGGCGACGTGGTCGTCTCCGCAGTCAACGCCTCACAGCGGCTGGTCGACGTCGCCGACGCGGCCGGCGCGGAACTGCGGCTGACGCCGATCGGCAGCACGCACATCATCACGGCGATCCGAAAGTTTACCGCGGAGGGGGCGTCGATCCCGGTCGCGGGCGAGGGCAACGGCGGGGTCATCTTCCCCGAGTACCGGACCGCCCGGGACGGCGCCTACACCGCCGCGCGCTTCTGCGAACTGCTGGCCGACCAGCCCGCAAGCGAGGTCGTCGCCGCCTACGACGGGTACCACAACGTCCGGCACAACGTGGGCTACGAAACCGACGCCCAGCGCGAGGCGATGATCGACGCGATCGAAGCCGCCGCCGCGGCGGCCGAGGCGCCGGCCGACACCATCGACGGCTACCGGCTGAACTACGACGACGCCTGGGTGCTGGCCCGTCCCAGCGGCACCGAGCCGGTGATCCGCGTCTACGCCGAGGCCGCTGACGCCGACCGCGCCGCCGACCTCGCGGACCGGCTGCTCGAACGGATCGAAGACGCGAAACGCTCCGTCGCCTGATCATACTGGTGGCTGTAATTCTTTTACTCGCCAGTCTCTGCTATACAGCCAGACGTGATTCAGTTACGCCATGCCGTCCCAACTCCCGTTGGTCGGGCCATGACACAGCCGATGGACTATCCTGGCACTGTCCGGAGTCACGTCTGGCTGTCTAGCAGAGACTGGCGAGTAAAAGAATTACAGCCACCAGTATGATCAGGCGTCCTCCTGCACGGCGATCACCTCGCCCGAGTCGGCGCAGTCGGCGTAGCGCCGCAACGGCTCCTCGTTGAGGTCGAGAAACGTCTGCCCCCAGGAGAACGTCTCCAGGAGCTCCGCAGCCTGCGGGCGGTGGCCCAGAACGACCAGCGCGCCCGCGAACGCCTCGACGGTGTTCAACTGGAACGGCGTCCCGTAGTTGATCGGGTTGGCCGCCACCAGGAACGGGAGCGACCGGTGGGTGCCGTCGAGGTCGAACGCTTCTCGCTCGGCGGTCTCCCACGAGCAGTCAAGCGCCACGAGACGGCCGCCGGCGTTGCTGTCGGCCGGCGAGAGCGCCTGTTCGGCGAACGGGTTGAGGACGATCCCCGGCGGCGTCTCCCGTGCCGACCGGTGCAGCGTGGCATGGCCCAGTCGTTCCAGACGGCGCGCAGTGCACTTTTCGGGATCGTCGTCGCCCTCGTAGCGAACGTGAAGCTCCACAGACGCCGTAGTGCGCCGGTCAGCAAAAAGGGACGGCCCGAGCCGGACGCTGGAACTCCGTACCAGGGGATCTAGTGATTGCTGTGATTGTTTTCGGCACTGCATCGCAATTACGGCAGATCACGCACGCTTAAGTATGCGAACGAAAAAATAGGTGTCATGATCGAGGATGGCAAGGAGGCGCCGACGTTCGAGTTGCCCGGCGTGCGCGACGGCGAAATCGAGCAGATTTCGCTCTCGGAGTATCTCGGCGACGAGATCGTCATCCTCGCGTTCTACCCCGGCGACTTCAACCCCGCCTGTGCGGACGGGACGACCGATCTGGACGAACTCGACCTGTTCACGATGCAGAAGGACGTCTCGATTCTGGGGCTGTCGGCCGACAGCGTTTACAGCCACCGGGCGTTCGCCGACGAGTACGACCTGCACATCCCGCTGCTGTCGGACGCCCACGGCGAGGTCGCCGAGGCGTACGGCGTCGCCGTCGAGGACGAGTCCGTCGGCCGACTGACCCGGCGGGCGATCGTCGTCCTCGGACCGCAGGGCGACATCGAGTACAGCTGGGTGGCCGGGGACGTCTCGGAGCTGCCGAACGTCGACGAGGTGCGGGACGTGATCCAGAACGTCAGCGGCCAGGACACCGCACAGGCTCGCTACCGCGTGGGTCACGCCCACTACATCGAGGGGCGACGGGCGTTCACCAGCGCGATGAACGCCTACCAGGACAAAGAGTGGATGATGGCGAACGGCGACTTCGACCGGGCGTTCCAGGAGTTCGAGGCGGCCGAAGACGAGTTCAACACCGCCGCCCGCTTCGCCGAAACCGAGAAATCACGGGTTTACTTCGAGCACGCGGAGCGCAAAGCGGAGTCGCTGTGGCGGGCAGCCGAGTGGCTCGGCGACTCGGCGAACGCCTACGCGAGCGGCGAGGGCGGCGCCGCCGAGGACCTCCGCCGCGACGCCGAGTCCCCGCTGGAGACTGCGAGGGACATCCACGAGCCGCCGTCCCCCGACGAGTTCCCGCCCGAGGAGGACCCCAGAGAACTGGATGAGGCGGCTGATCTCGGGACCGACGCAGGCGTCTCGCTCGACCTCGACATCGAGGCGGTCGACGACACTGCCAACCAGGCGGACGGGATGGACGACAGCATCCCGGACGTGGAGGCCGGGGGGGCCTCCGCCACGGCTGCCGACGGTCGGCTAGCCAGGTCGGCCGATGGGCAAGGGGATGCTGATTCGGCCGCGACCGACAGCGACGGGACAGACCCGGAGGAGGAGCCGGCCGACGGGATCGACGAGGCGGAACTCGAGGAGATCGCCGCGGAACTCGAAGAACAGACCGAGGCTGCCCAGCAGGACCAGGACGAGGACGCCGGCGGGAACGTCGTCCCGAGTTCGATCGACGTCGAGTCGATCGAGGATCCCGAACCGGATCGCGCCGACGGCGACGGCGAGGACACCGCTTGGGATGCCGGCGACGAGATCGAACTGGACCTGGCCGACCCAACCGACGGCGACAACCCGGCCGACGACGGGGCCGACGCTGACGACCCGGAAAGCGGTGAATCGACCGACGAGGAGTTGGACGCTGACGACCCGGACGACGATGACGAGTTCGACGCCGACAGTTTCGGCGGCGACCAGGGCGTCCCGGCCCGACGTCCGGGTATGCCCCGTCGGCCGCGTCGTCCCCTGACCCGGCTCGCCGCTGCCGGGGTCGAAAGCCACTACATGTGAAACACACTCTTTATAACAAGGCCCCCTAAATTCGGGGTATGCGACGTGATACCTACACACAAGAGAGTCGGCGTACTTTTCTCAAGACAGTCTCCGCAGGTGGCGCGGCCGGCCTCGTGGGTCTTGCCGGCTGTGTCGGGGGCGTCGACGACGATGGTGGCAACGGGAACGGCAATGGAAACGGGAACGGCAACGGCAACGGCAATGGAAACGGCAACGGTAACGGCAATGGAAACGGGAACGGTAACGGCAATGGAAACGGAAACGGCAACGGGAACGGGAACGGCGGGGTAGACTTCGATA
>PXSF01000102.1:20267-27204 GCA_003022845.1 Halobacteriales archaeon SW_10_66_29
GTGGCGCTGGCGATCAACGAGGTCGCGCTGGAGAACGAGGTCATCTACACGCCGGGCGCGGCGGCCGTCTCGATCACGGGGGACAACTGCAACGAGTACGTGTTCCGGTTCGAGACCAACACGGCCCAGATCGCCGAGGTGGCGAGCCAGTGGATGGTCGAGAACCTCGGCGACAGGATCCACTACCAGATCGCCGACTACGCCTACGGCCAGTCGGTCCGCGAGGAGGTCGACACGCGGATGGCCCGCCTCAGTGACAGCTACGAGGAGGTCGGCACGACGCGCTCGGACCTCAACGCCCAGGCCTTCGAGTCTGTCATCACGCAGATCGAGGAGAACGCCGGCGAGATGGACGCACTGGTGGTCGGCGCGACGGGCGGCCACCTGATCCGCTTTCTGGTCCAGGCGACCGAGCGTGGCCTCAAGGAGGAGGTCCCGATCGTCACGACGACGGGGTCGTTCGCCGTGGTTCGGGGCGGCGCCGGGCCGGCCGCCCACGACGTCTACAGCGGGACGCGGTACGTCCCCAGCATCGAGACCGGCGACAACCAGTCGTTCGTCGAGGCCTACCAGGCGGAGTACGACGCGCTGCCGGACAACTTCTCGCGGGTCGGCTACGAGTCGGTCCGGATGGTCGCCAACGGGATCCAGGCGGCCGGCTCACGGGACCCGACCGTCGTCAAGGACACCCTCGCGGGGATGAGCCACGACACGATCTTCGGCGAGGTCGCGTTCAGGGAGTGTGACCACCAGGCGTCGAACCCCGTCTGGATGGGCCGGAACGTCGCCCCCGAGGAGGGGGAGGTCGCGGACGTCGAGATCCTCACGCGCCTCGACGGCCAGGAGGCACAGCCACCGTGTGAGGACACCGGCTGCACCCTGTAGTTCCCACTACAGGAGCTCCCAGATGGTCATCGGAATCCAGCAGCTGTTAGACGGGCTGACGGTGGGGATGGGATACGCGCTGATAGCGGCCGGTCTCTCGGTCATCTTCGGCGTGATGTACGTCATCAACTTCGCCCACGGGGAGCTGTACGCGCTGGGCGCGTACTTCGCGCTGTCGGTGTCGGCGCCGATCGGCGGCGGGGCGGGCTTCTACGTCGCCCTGCTGGTCGCCCCGCTGCTGGTCGGCGTCGTCGGCGTCGCCATCGAACGGTTCACCGTGCGCCCGCTGTACGACCGGAACCCGCTGTATCACATCCTGCTCACGTTCGGGCTGGTCCTGCTGATAAACGACCTCATCATCATCGGGTGGGGACCGCAACCGCAACGGCTCTCGCGACCGGACCTCATCTCCGGTACGTTCGAGGTCGCCGGCGCGACGTTCAGCCGCTACGCCTTCTTCATCATGCTGTTCGGTGGCGGCGTCACGCTTGCCGTCTGGGCAGCGCTCACCTACACCAGGTACGGGCTGATCGTCCGGGCGGGCGCGCAGGACCGCCGGATGGTCCGCAACCTCGGCATCGACATCGACCGCTACTACTCGCTGGTGTTCGGCGTGGGGGCGGCGCTTGCGGCCCTCGCCGGCGTCGTGCTCGCCGGCCGGTCCGGCGTCGCGACCGGCATGGGCTCGGACATCATCATCACCGCGTTCGTCATCGTGGTCCTCGGCGGCCTCGGGAGCTTCAAGGGGGCCGTCCTCGGCGGGCTCGGCCTGGGCGTCCTCCAGGAGTCGATCATCCGGCCGGGGATCCCGGAGCTGAACTGGCTGCTCGTCCCCCGGATCTTCCCCCAGCTCGAGGGGATGATCATCTTCGTGCTGATGATCATCGTGCTGCTTGTGCGCCCGCAGGGGCTGTTTGGCTCCGAGTTCGAGGAGGAGAGCGGCGAGCTGCTCGTCGGCACCGACGGCGGCGTGCTCGCGCCGGACCTGCGGTACAAGCTCGGGCTCGGCATGATCGGGCTGCTGGCCGTGTTCCCCGTGCTGTCCGGGACGCTGCTCCCGTCGTCGCTTGTCGAGGGCCTGCTGATCCGGATCCTCTACTGGGGGCTGTTCGCCCTCGCGCTGGACTTCGTAATGGGGTACACGGGGCTCGTCTCGCTGGGCCACGCGCTGTTCTGGGGGCTCGGGGCGTACGTCTCTGCGACGATCCTGATGAACCTGACCGAATCAGCGTTCGTGGCTGCCTTCGTCGCGGTGCTGGTCGGCGCGGCCGTCGCCTGGGTCGTCGGCTACCTCTCGATCCGCGTCCACGGCGTGTACTTCGCGATGATCACGCTTGCCTTTGCGGAGTTGTTCCACAACAGCCTGACCCGGATCGACCGCTGGGCCGTCGGGTTCTGCGAGACGACGCCCGTCTGCAGCCCCGAGGACCTCCAGGGCGTTCAGATCACGGGCGGCTCCGAGGGGCTGTTCGGCATCTCCCAGTACTACGGGATCGGCGGCGTCGGCGTGCGCCTCGACGAGATCGGCGTGTTCCTGGGTTTTTTCCTCACCCGGCGGATTCTCAACTCGCCGTTCGGGGCCGTCCTCAAGGGGATCCGCGAAAACGAGGAGCGGGTCCGCTTCCTGGGATACGACCCGACGGTCTACAAGCGCCGGGCGTTCACCATCAGCGGCGCGTTCGCCACGATGGCAGGAGTCCTGTTCACGCTGAACTCCGTCGGCGTCTCCCCGGCGGCTGCCGACTGGTTCAAGTCCGGCGAGGTGATCGTGATCGTCATCCTCGGCGGCCTGGGGACGCTGTTCGGCCCGATCGTCGGTGCCTTCGCCTTCTTCGGGCTGGAGCATCTGATCCAGGACAACCTGCTCGGCCCCCTCCAGGCGCTGTTCACGGTCGTCCTCGAACCGCTGGGACAGGAAGGGCTCGTGCCCGACTTCTCCTCGCGGTGGCGGCTGGCGCTGGGGGCGCTGTTCGTGCTGTTCGTGATCTACCTCCCGCGGGGGCTGATCTCGGTGCCGGAGAAACTGGCCGGGTATCTCCCCTGGGAGGTTTCGTTCGGCGAACCCGTGGGCGAGGACGAACGGGGTGAGAATCGATGAGCGCGGGTGACGCGCGCAGCGACCGCGACTCGGACGACAGCGAGGCGATCCTCCGGACGGACGGCCTCCTCAAGGAGTTCGGCAACTTCGCGGCCATCGACGACGTCTCCATCGCGGTCGAACCCGGCGAGTTCCGCTCGGTCATCGGGCCGAACGGCGCCGGGAAGACGACGCTGTTCAACCTGATCTCCGGCGCGCTGCCTGTCACCGAGGGGACCGTTACCTTCCAGGGCGAGGACATCACGAACCTCCCGCCCGAGCAGCGCATCCGCCGCGGGATGGCCCGCTCATTCCAGATCTCGAACATCTTCGGCGGGCTGACCGTGAGGGAGAACGTGCGGCTGGCCGCTCAGGCGCTGCACCGCGAGGAGTACGGCCTCCGGGAGGCGCTGTTCCGGCCGACCGACCGCTACGACGGGATCAACGAGGACACCGACCGGATCCTCGACCGGATCGGCCTCGCCGGCGTGGCGGAGGAAACGGCGGCGTCGCTGCCGTACGGCGACAAGCGCCGCCTGGAGATCGGCGTCGTGCTTGCGACCGAGCCCGAACTGGTGCTGTTCGACGAGCCCACCGCCGGGATGGGGCCCGAGGAAACCCAGAACACGATCGACCTGATCGAGGAGGTGCTGGTCGACCAGACGCTTATCCTCGTCGAACACGACATCGAACTCGTGATGGACCTCTCCGACCGGATCACGGTGCTGCACCGCGGCGAGGTGCTCTCGGAGGGGACGCCCGAGGAGATCGCCGAGGACGAGGCCGTCCGCGACGCGTACCTGGGAGGGATGACCTGATGAGCGGCGAGGACGTGAACGGGATCGAGCGCGACGAACCGGAGCGCGACGGGGAGGCGCTGCTCTCGCTGTCCGGCGTCGACGCGGGCTACGGCGAGACGCAGGTGTTGCGCGACCTCTCGCTTTCCGTCCGGGCGGGCGAGGTCGTCTCGCTGGTCGGGCGCAACGGCGCCGGCAAGACGACGACGCTGCGGACGATCAACGGCATCTTGCAGCCGACCGCGGGGACGGTCACCTTCCGCGGCGAGGACATCTCGGAGTTCGACGCGACGGAGACCGCGAAACGGGGTATCTCGCTGGTGCCCGAGCAGCGCCAGATCTTCCCCGAGCTGACGGTGCTGGAGAACCTCCAGCTGGCCGCCCACGGCGGCGCCGACGACGCCTACTCGGTGTCGGTCGAGGAGGCGCTCGGGATGTTCGAGAACCTGCAGGACCGGACCGGCAACGAGGGCTCGTCGCTGACGAGCCGACGGAGGGGCTGGCGCCGTACATCGTCGAGGACGTCATGGAGATCATCGAAGACATCAACGACCGCGGGATCACCGTGCTGCTGGTCGAGCAGAACGTCCAGGTGGGCCTCGAACTCGCGGACCGCAACTACGTCATCGACCAGGGCGAGATCGTCTGGGAAGGGAGCTCCGAAGAACTGCGGGACAACCGCCGGGTGCTCGACCGGTATCTGGGGGTAAGCGTGTGAGCGGCGGCGAAAACCGGGCGGGCGGCGCGAACGGGGCGGGCCACGACACGCCGATCCGCGTCGACCACGCGGGCATCGCGGTCGAGTCGATCGCGGACGCCGAGCCGGTGCTGTTCGCGCTGGGCTGCCGGAAGCTGATCGAGGAGTCCGTCGAGGGCCGGTTCCGGTGGGCGCAGTACGACTTCGGCCGCGACGCCTCGCGCCTGGAGCTGATCGCCCCCGAGGCCGACGAGAGCTTCCTGACGGCGTACCTCGACGAACACGGCCCCGGACTCCACCACGTCACGCTCGAAGTGGCGGACATCGACGCGGTCGTCGCGGGCCGACCTGGACGTCGTCGAGTACGAGAGCTACCCCGACTGGACCGAGGCGTTCGTCTCGCCGGCCAACCCCACCGGGACGCTGTTCCAGCTCATGGAGTACCACGACAGCTACGACGAGGGCCGGCCCGCGCCGGACGCGCTGTACGTCGACGGCTCCAGAGTGGGAGAGTGATCGCGCCAGGACACAAGACTGGACGAAGACACCAGAATCGTTTTCATGGTTGTGGGTCAATCACACGGATAAGCCATGGCACACAAACCGATCGAGGCAGCCGACAGGGCGGAGATCCGCGAGCTCCAGGTGGATCGGCTCCGGGCGACTGTCGAAAACGCCTACGAGAACGTCCCGTTCTACCGGGAACAGCTGGACGACTTGGGCGTGGCCCCGGGAGACATCGGGAGCGTCGAGGACGTCCGGAAACTCCCGATGACGACGAAAGAGGATTTCCGCGACGAGTACCCCGACGGGCTGTTCGCGGTCGAGGACGAGGAGATCCGGCGGATCCACGCCTCCTCCGGAACGACAGGCAAGCCCAAGATCGTCGCCTACACTGACGAGGATATCGACGTCTGGAGCGAGGTGATGGCCCGCTCGCTCGCGGCCAGCGGCGTCGAGCCCGGCGAGACGGTCCAGAACGCCTACGGCTACGGGCTGTTCACCGGCGGCCTGGGGCTGCACTACGGCGCCGAGGAGCTTGAGTGTACGGTGATCCCGATCGGCGGCGGCCAGACCCAGCGCCAGGTCGAGATGATGGCCGACCTCGAAAGCGACGTCCTCGCGTGCACGCCCTCCTACGCGCTGTACTTCGCGGAGACGGCCGAGGAGATGGGCCACGATCCCCGCGATCTGCCCGTCTCGACGGTCGCGTTCGGCGCCGAACCCTGTACGGACCCGATGCGCGAGGAGATCGAACAGCGCCTCGATGCCAACGGGATCGACCTCTACGGGCTCTCGGAGATCGTCGGCCCCGGCGTCTCCATCGAATGCGTCGAGGCAAAGAACGGGCTACACGTCTGGGAGGACCGCTTCCTGCCGGAGGTCATCGATCCGGCCACCGGCGAGCCCGTCAAGGACGGCGAGGAGGGCGAACTCGTGTTGACGACGCTAAGCAAGGAGGCGCTGCCGGTCCTTCGGTACCGGACGGGTGACCTGACGACGCTGTACTACGACGAGTGCGAGTGCGGCCGGACGATGGTCCGGATGGACAACGTCACCGGCCGGACGGACGACCTGATCATCGTCCGCGGGGTGAACCTCTATCCCAGCGAGATCGAACACGTGATCCTCGACATCGACGGCGTCGCGCCGTACTACCGGATCGACCTCCACGAGCGGGACAACCTCGACGTGATGGAACTCACCGTCGAGGTCGACGAGGCGTTCGACGGCGACCGCCAGCAGCTCCACGGGACGATCCAGAAACGCCTGGAGAACGTTCTCGCGTTCACGCCCGACGACCTGGAGCTTGTCGACCCCGGCTCCATCGCGCGCACCGAGGTCGGGAAAGTCCAGCGCGTCTACGACCACCGGTAGCCCGCGAGCCCACCGATACTGGAACCCGGTGCTGAAAATACTCACGCACGACCGTATCAGTTTTCCTGCACACGGACACCGACGTCGTCTCCGTCGATATGCGTCGCGTCAGGTCCCGGCGGCGTGTGCGAACACGAATGCCCGGAGAAGTTTCGCGCCCAGGGCCGCGGCCTGGCCGTCGTCGCTGTCGTTGACCTCGACAACGTCGAACCCGACGGCCGACGGCCCCACCTCGCGCACGACCCGGTGCATCGTCCGCGGGGACAGCCCGAACGGTTCGGGGGTCCCGGTGCCCGGCGCGAACCCCGGGTCGGCGGCGTCGATGTCGACGCTCAGGTACACGTCCCGGGCGCCGAACGCGGGCTCCCAGTCCGCGACTGATTCGGGGGGGACGACGGTGATCCGGTCGTCGTCTTCCGCGCATTGCCAGCCGTCCTCGCTACCGGAGCGGCCGCCGAGGACGACGATCTCGTCGACGACGTCGAGCGCGTGGTGGGCGACGGTCGCGTGGCTCAGCGGGTTGCCGGCGTAGGCTTCGCGCAGGTCGAGGTGGGCGTCGAGACAGACGTAGACGTCAGGGTCGCAGGCGCGCAGGCCGGCCAC
>PXSF01000103.1 GCA_003022845.1 Halobacteriales archaeon SW_10_66_29
GTCCGGGCCTCGTCGACGTCCTCGCCCTCGTCCTGGATCGACTTGAGCATCCCCACCCGCTCCGGTTCGCTGTCGTCGAACAGCACGACCCGGGAGTTGCGCTTCAGCAGGCCGCCCCGCACTTCGACGCCGACGACGGCGGGGTCGGACTGCCGGAACGTGTGGTCGGGGAGAATCTCGAATCTGGCCGGGCGCGTGATGTTTTCGAGCACCTGCTCCTGCTGGGCCTCCTCGATGGCGGCGACGTGTTCCTCGTACTCCTCGATGAGGCGGTAGATGACGTCGTGCTCGAAGATCTCGACGTCCTCCTGCTCGGCGAGGTCCCGCGCGTCGTCGAGCACGTCGACGTTGAACGCCAGGATCGACTGCCGCTGTGGCGTGTTCGCCGTCTCGGCCATCCGCACGTCGCGGGATGCGACGTCGCCGACTTCGGCGCGCATGATCGGGATCTCCTCCTCGGCAAGCGTGCTCGCGAGCGCCTCCAGGCTCCCGAGCGTGTCCGCCTTCACCGTGAGGCCGTCCTCGTCGGTTTCGACCTCGATCTCGGCGAGTTCGGCCCGGACCTCGTCGAGCACATCCTCGACGTCGCGGTCGCGGACGACGCGGATCGGCGCGCCGGCCATCGCGTCGTCGAGGTCCGGGGCGGCGATCTTGACCCCCTGTGCGGCGACCACGGAGTCGACCTGTTCGAACGCCTCGTCGGCGCGGATCTCCGAGAGCGGGCGGGGCTGCAACAGCGCCCGCACCTCGGTGACGATCGGGTCGTTCACCCCGCCGACGACGAGCTGATCGTCCGCGGCGATCGTCCCGTCGTAGATGACCGCGTCGATGGTCGTGCCGAAGCCCTGGGTCTCCTTGACCTCCAGGACGGTCCCCGCGCCGGGCCCTTCGACGTCGATCTCCATCTCCGATTTCATGTACCGCTGGGACAGGCCCATCAGGACGGTCAGCAGGTCGGGGATTCCCTCGCCAGTTTCCGCCGACACTGGGACGACGCCGACGTTCGCCTGGAAATCCTGCACCCGCCAGTACATATCCGCGGAGAAGCCGGCGTCCGAGAGGTTCCCGATGATCCCGTAGAGGTTGTCGTTGAGGTCGGACTCGACGCGGTCGCTCTGGGCCTCGATGGCGACTTTCGACGGCCGGTCGGCCTCGGGGTTCCACCCGGGGACGGTGTCAATCTTGTTCGCCGCGACGATGAACGGCGTGGCGGTCCGCTTGAGGATGTCGATCGCCTCGTGGGTCTGGGGCTGGAAGCCGTCGTTGACGTCGACGACGAGTACGGCGATGTCCGCGAGCGCGCCGCCGCGCGAGCGCAGCGTCGAGAACGAGTGGTGGCCGGGCGTGTCGATAAACAGCAAGCCGGGGAGGTCGAAGTCGTCCGGGTTCACCAGCTCCCCGGCGATGTCGGAGATGACCGACAGCGGCACGGCCGTCGAGCCGATGTGCTGCGTGATCGCCCCCGCTTCCCCCTCGCTGACCGCGGAGCCGCGGATCTTGTCGAGCAAACTCGTCTTGCCGTGGTCGACGTGACCGAGCACCGCGACGATCGGCGTCCGCAGCGCGCTCGGCTCCGCGTCGGCTGGCTGGTCCTGTTCTGACATCCGATCACCCTAGAACTGGTAGAACCCAGCCGGTCGCCGCATTTAAGAACATCGTCTTTGCTGCCTGCCCGCTGCGCGGAGCCCGGCGAGCCGGCGACGGCGGTGACCTGTCAGTGGCCCGTGAGACCGCCGGACGGCTACCGGTGGACGGTGATCGTGACTGCACCGCAGGCACACTCGTAGGCGCGGCGCTCGCCCCGCTCCGTCCGGTAGACGAGCATGCACTGCGGGTCGCCCAGTTCACGCTCGCACTCCTCACAGGTAGTGCCGAGTTGCTCCTCGAACATACGACACGGTCAGATCCGTACACATATCAAGGCGAGCCTCCCCCGGAGTAAAAGTGAAAGTGTCCGACGTGGCGACCCCAGTCGGTTCCGGAGGTATGAGACGGAGGGGGTCGGCAGACGGGCGTCGGACGCTCGCCGTAAATGCTTTGGCCGCGGCGTACGCCCGCCGTAGTATGGTTGAGGAGTGGCAGGCGACGGCACTCGAGGATGGGTCCTCGGGGTTCCAGGACGTCACAGTCCCGGGTCGTCCGGCAGCGTTTGCGGGTGCCGAGGGGGTCAGGTACCGGACGCGCTTCGACGACCCGCGGGACCCGGGCGACGACGTGGCGGTCGTCGAACTCGAGGGGGTGTACGCTCGCGCCGAGGTGGAGGCGACGGGGGAGCGACTCGACGGCGACTGGGTGGCCGAACACGACGCGTACTTCGAGCCGCTGCGGATCCCGCTTCGCCCCGACGAGGAGAACGAACTCGTCGTGACCTGTCGGGCACCCGACGATCGCTTCGGCGGCATCCACGACTCGGAGCTGGTCCCCGAGGCGCTGCGGATCCCGGGGATCTGGTGGGACGCGGCGCTCGAAACCTGTACGCTCCCTACTATCGACAGTCTCACCGTCACTCCCGAGGTGACCGAGGAGGGGGCGCAACTCCACGTCGAAACGACCGTGCTGACCGACGGGCCGGTCGACGAGCGGATCACCTACTCGCTGCGCCCCGAGGGTGACCTGAACGCGCGGGGGATGATGGAGCGAACCAGCGTCGAGACCGACGCCGCCGGGAAGACGACGGTCGAACACACCGTCGAGATCCGCGATCCGGCGCTGTGGTGGCCGCGGGAACTCGGCCGCCAGCACCACTACACGCTCACCGCGAAACTCGACGGGACCGAACACAGCCAGAAGACCGGATTCTGCGAGGTCGGCTTCGAGGACGGCCAGTTCCGGGTCAACGGCGAACCGCTCAACGTCCGGGGTGTCAACCTCCTGACCGACAGCCCGGACGAGCTGCGACGAGGAGGGGCTGCTCGTCTGGCAGGACCTGCCGCTGACCGGCCCCGGGAGGTTCGACGTCGACCGCGGCGCGACCCTCGCACGGGGGCTCTCCCGACAGTACGGCGCCCACCCGAGCCTCGCCGCATACGGTGTCCACGACGATCCCGTCGACGCCTTCGAGAGCGGTCTCGGCGGCGGGTTCCTCGAGGGCCTGCGGCTCCGCTGGCGGGCCTGGCGCAGCGACTACGACGCCGTCCCCGCCGAGGAGGTCGCCGACGCGTTCCCGGACGACCGCCCGGTGTTCCCGGTCGTGGGCGGGCCGGGCCTCGACGCCGACGCCGGCTCGTACTACCCCGGCTGGGACTACGGCGAGGCGACGGACATCGGGACGCTACTGGAGCGCTACCCGACCGACGTCGTGGCGGAGTACGGTGCCGGTGCGCTGCCGGCCGACGCCGACGGGGCGGCCGCCGACGCTGCCGGCTTCGACGCCGCGAAACACGACAGCAGGGTGGCTGGCGACCACGAGGACTCCCAGGCCTATCAGGCGGCAGTCCTCCGGACGATCAGCGAACGACTGCGGGCACACCCAAGGCGAGCACGGAGACGCTCGCCCGCTCGTTCGCGCCGCTCCAGGCGTTTCTCGCGGATCCGACGCCGGGCACCAGCGAGGTGATCGTCGCCAACGACACTCCTGCGAATCACGACCTCGCCGTGGAGTGGTCTGCCGGCGAGGAGAGCGGGTCGTTCGACGCGGCCGTCGACGCACAGGGCCGGTGGCGCGGTGGATCCGTGACTGTCCCCGGCGAAGCAGAGGGGGTCTCGATACTCCTCCGCGTCGACGACCACGAGATCGAAAACCAGTACGATATTTGAAACGTCGTAGCGCGACGGGTCACCCCCGTTTTTCCGCACGTACGCGCGATCAAAAGTTCGATTACGGCCACGTCCGGAGCCGACCGTGGGGGTACGTATCGCATGGTAGTGAGAAACACGGGC
>PXSF01000104.1 GCA_003022845.1 Halobacteriales archaeon SW_10_66_29
GCGGGGCGGGCCTCGAACTCGATGACGACGTTGTCGCCGTAGGAGACGCTCTCGACGTAGGCGTTGTCGTGGATCCAGGAGACGACGCTCATCGTCTCGTCGGTCATCGGCAACACCAGCCGCTCGGTCTCCAGGGGCGGGAGCTCCCCGTGGATCCGCCCGCGGAGCGTCTCGACGTTCCGGCCGGTGCGCGCGCTCACGACCACCGGGTTCGGCGCGAGCGCGGACAGCGCCTCGCGTTTTTGCTGGAGTTCCTCGTCGTCGACCAGGTCGGCCTTGTTCAGCACCGTCACGATCGGCGCCTCGTTGCGCTCGTACAGCGTGTCGTGGCTCGTGACCAGTTTCTCGCGGATCTCCTCGACCGGCTCGCTGACGTCGACGACCAGCAGTACGAGGTCGGCGAGGTACACGGAGTCGAGCGTGGATTTGAACGACTCCACCAGCCAGTGTGGGAGATCCGAGATGAACCCGACGGTGTCGGTCACCAGTACGTCCCGGCGGTCGATGTCCGCCTTCCGGGTCGTCGTCCCGAGCGTGGTGAACAGCCGGTCTTCGGACTCGGCGGTCGTCTCGATGTCGGGGTGGGTGTCCTCGTTCTCGTCGACGTCGAGGTCGGCAGCGAGCCGCCTGAGCAGCGTCGACTTGCCGGCGTTCGTGTAGCCCGCCAGCGCGACCAGGTCGAACCCGGATTCGCGGCGCTGTTCGCGGCGGTGCTGGTCGGTCTTCTCGATCCGTTCGAGTTCGTCGCGGATGCGCGAGATGCGGGCCTTGATGTCGCGTTCGCGGCTCTCGTCGTACTCGCCCAGCCCCATGAACCCGGGGCGCTCGTCGCGCTTGGCGAGGCTGGCTTTGGCCTCCGCACGCGGGAGTTCGTACCGCAGTTCGGCGAGTTCGACCTGGAGCTGTGCCTTCCGTGTCTGGGCACGCTGGCCGAAGATCTCCAGGATGAGCCGGAAGCGGTCGATCACCCGGACGCCCTCGGGGAGTTTGTTCCCGATGTTGAACGTCTGGTACGGGCCGAGTTCGTTATCGACGATCACCGCCGTCGCGTCGGTCTCGACGACGCGCCGAGCGATCGTCTCTACTTTCCCCTCCCCGAAGTGGTACGCCGGGTCCTCCTCGCGCGTCTGCGTGACGACATCGCGGACGTCGTAGCCTGCCGCGTGCGCGAGGTCCAGAATCTCGTCGGTGCCGGGCGTCCCCGACGCGACGCGCTTTGCGACGACGGTCCGTTCTCCGGGTTGTGCTCGTTCCGTCACTCGGCTGACTCTACGATTCGCTCCTATAAAAAGGTCCGAGGTGAGGGCGTGCAGACTCGGTCCGGCACGCCTTCCCCGGATCAGTCCGGCCGCACCCGCGAGAGCCGCATCGCGTTGCCGGTGACGCCCACGGTCATGCCGGCGTCGCCCACCAGCACGGCGAGCCAGATGGGCACGTACCCGAACGGGACCAGAACCACGAGCAGCGCCTTCACGCCCAGACTCGACCAGACGTTCTGCCGGATCACGCCGTTGGCACGCGTCGAGAGCTCCCCGAGGTACGGTAGCTTCCCGACGTCGTCGCTCAGCAGCGCGATGTCGGCCGTTTCGAGCGCGGTGTCGGTGCCCGCTGCCCCCATCGCGACGCCGACAGTTGCCGTCGCCAGCGCCGGCGCGTCGTTGATGCCGTCGCCCACCATGGCGACGCCGCCGTGGCGCTCGTCCAGCTCGCGGACGGCGTCGACTTTCTGTTCGGGCAGCAGCTCCGCCCGGACGTCGTCGATCCCGATCTCGTCGGCGATTGCGCTCGCCGTCCGCTCGTTGTCGCCGGTGAGCATCACCACCTCGTCCACCCCGAGCCCCTCCAGGAGGTCCATGCAGTCGGTGCGCTCGCACAGCTCCCGGGATTTCGTCGTGACGACGCCGCCGTCCGTCGCCGCGTGGACGTGCGAGAGGTCGAACCCGAGTTTCTCGAACAGCGACGGGCTCCCGGCGTAGTGTGGCGTCCCGCCGAGCGTCGCACTGACGCCCTTGCCCGTGATCGCCTCGAACTCGCTGACGGCCCGTGCTCGAAGGTCGCGGGCCGACGCGTGTTCGACGATCGCCTCGCCGATTGGGTGTTCGCTGCGCTTCTCCAGGCCTTGCGCACAGCGCAGGACGTCCTCCTCGGTGTTGTCGTTCAGGGGCACGACGTCGGTCACCGTCAGCTCTCCTTTGGTCAGGGTTCCGGTCTTGTCGAGTGCGACCGCGTCGACCTCGCCCATCGCCTCCAGGTGGTCGCCGCCCTTGATGAGCACGCCGTTGCGGGCGGCGCTGGTGATCCCGGAGACCACCGACACCGGTGTGCTGATGACGAACGCACAGGGGCAGGCCAGCACCAGCAGCGTCAGGCCGCGCAGGAACCACGCGCTCCAGCTTCCGGTGATCCCGAACGAGAGCCCGCCGACCGCGAGCGTCGCCGAGCCGTCGATCACCAGCGGCGGGACGACCGCCGCCAGGATCGCAAGCGTCACGACGACCGGCGTGTAGTAGCCCGCGAACCGGTCGACGAACTGCTCGCTGTCGGTCTTCGCCGCCTCTGCATCCTCGACGAGTTCGACCACGCGTGCGAGGGTGTGCTCGCCAGCCCCCGCTGTGGTCTGGATCTCCAGGTAGCCGGCCTCGTTGAGCGTCCCGGCGTACACCTCGTCGCCGGCGGTCTTGTCGACGGGGACGCTCTCGCCGGTGACCGGCGACTGATCGACCGCGCTCTCGCCCGCCAGGACGACGCCGTCGACCGGGATGTTCTCGCCCGGGCGCACGACGACCGTCTCGCCGACGACGACCTCCTCGGCGGGGACGGTCAGTTCCTCGCCGTCCCGTCGGACGCGCGCCTCGTCCGGCGAGAGGTCCATCAGCTCCCGCAGCGACGTCCGGGCCTGGTCCATCGAGTACTCCTCCAGCAACTCGGCGAGGTTGAACAGCACCGCGAGCGTCGCGGCCTCGAAGTACAGCCCCTCGCCGAACAGCACGCTCGCAGACAGGGCACCGACGATTGCGGCGCTCATCAGGAACTCCATGTCCAGCGATAGCTCCCCCGCCGACTCCAGCCCGCTTCGGAGAATCACCCCGCCACAGGCCGCGATCACGAGAATGAACAGCACGTCGGCCACGTCGTGTGAGTGGCCCAGCGGTGCCCCGAGTTCGGGGTTCGCCGCGGGCACCAGCACGGCGACGAGGATCCCGGCGGCCAGCAGAACCGCGCCTGCTGCTGTCTGCAGCGCCCGGCGACTCCGCCAGACGTCGCGCTGCTGTTCGGCGGGATCGTCC
Source organism: Halobacteriales archaeon SW_10_66_29 (assembly GCA_003022845.1). Taxonomy (GTDB): domain Archaea; phylum Halobacteriota; class Halobacteria; order Halobacteriales; family Haloarculaceae; genus Halovenus. The sequence continues at coordinate 3,288 of PXSF01000104.1, forward strand.
TGGTCGGGCACCTCGTAGCCGGCTCTCTCGATCGCGTTCTCGATGCGTTCGCGGTCGATCACCGACGGTTCGAACTCGACGGCGACGCGGCCGCTCGCCGGCGCCGGCCGCACGCCCACGACGCCGTCCAGCCCCGCGACTGCGTTCTCGACCGTCGATGCACAGGAGGCACAGTCCATCTCCGGGACTGACAGCCGGAGGGTCTCGACCGTCCGGCCGCCGTCGCTCGCCAGCCTATCGTCGCCAGGTGGCCCTGCCGCGGCATCGCGACAGCAGCCGTGCGTCTCGGCGTCCGCGTCGTGCTCAGACGGCCACGGAGTCATACTCGTTCGTAGCAGCCGCTACCTTATTAACTCGGCTGTTTCGAAAGCGGCTTTCAGTAGTAAACCTTAGTACAGGAGAGGGGTTAAGTTATTAAATCACCAGCTAGAATCGCCCCGACCGGCCTACCGATCCCGGAGGACACGCTCGCCGGGTTCCGTCCGCGCGCCGGTCGAGAGCGTCACGCCGGCGTTGAGGCTCGTGTCGATGCCGGTTTTCGCGCCGTCGCCGACGACGACCCCGAACTTCCGGCGCCCGGTCGAGACGCGCTCGCCTTTGATCGTGAGGCGAACCGGTTCGTCGTCGTGCCTGAGATTGCCGACGACCGTGCCGGCGCCGAAGTTGACGTCCCGGCCGAGCACGCTGTCGCCGACGTACGAGAGGTGAGGGACGCTGGCGTCGCTCATCACGACGCTGTTTTTGATCTCGACGCTGTGGCCGACCTCGGAGCGTTCTTCGAGGAGCGTGTGTCCCCGGACGTAGGCGTTCGGGCCGACGTGCGCGCCGGTGCGGATCATGACCGGCCCTTCGATCACGGCTCCGGGTTCGACGGTCGCGCCGTTCTCGACGACGACGCCCCCGCGCAGGTGTGCGTCCCCTGCCACGGTGCCGTCGATGCGGCGGTCGAGTTCGGCGAGTTTCCACTCGTTGGCTTCCAGCAGTTCCCACGGGCGGCCGACGTCGAGCCAGCGGTCGAGTTCCACCGGCGTCACCTCGTCCTTCTCGATCACCCGCGCGGCGACATCCGTGAGTTCGTACTCGCCGCGTTCGGAGGGGTCGACGCGCAGCCACTCCCTGGCAGCCGCGGGGAAGACGTACGCGCCGGCGTTGGCGAAGTCCGACGGCGGGTCCGGTGGCTTCTC
>PXSF01000105.1 GCA_003022845.1 Halobacteriales archaeon SW_10_66_29
TCCTCGTGGTAGGCTTTCCGGATCACTCTCGTGCTGCCGTGTGACGACCCCTTCGAGTGCGGCACGTCGAATCGTTCTAACCCCAGGACGTCGACGCCTGCGAGGAACACTCCCTGCCGTACGAAACTCTCACTGGCGAGGAACTGGCCGAACGCTACCCCGGGTTCGAACTTCCGAGCGGATACAGAGCCGTTTACCAGCCCGATGGGGGCTTTCTCAGGGCAGAACGGAGTCTCGTCTCCCACGTCGAACGGGCCCACGCCAGCGGCGCGGAGATACGCGCACGGGAGGGAGTCGAGGAGTGGCACTCGACGACAGACGGCGTTCGAGTGACCACCGAGAAGGGAACGTACACCGCCGATCGGCTCGTCGTCACCGCCGGCGCGTGGACCGGAGACCTCGTCGAACCGATCGCGGATTCGCTCTCGCCCGAACGACAGGTGCTCGGCTGGTTCCAGCCGGAGCGCCCGGAGCGGTACTCGGTGGAGGCGTTCCCGGCGTTCGGCGTCTCCGACGGCCAACACCTCCACTACGGAACGCCGGTGTTCGACGTGCCCGGCCTGAAAGTCGGGCGCCACCACCACCTGGAGGAACGCGTCGATCCCGACAGGATGGACCGCGAACCGACGGCCCGGGACGAGCGGATACTCCGCGAGTTCGTAGAGCGGTTCCTCCCGGACGGGGCGGGACCGACGATGGGGTTGAAAACGTGTATTTACACTAACTCCCCCGATCAACAGTTCGTCATCGACAGGCTCCCGAGCCACCCCGAGGTCGTCGTGAGCGGCGGCTTCTCCGGTCACGGCTACAAGTTCGCCAGCGTCGTCGGGGAGATAACCGCCGATCTGGCGTCGGAGGGCCACACCGCCCACGACATCGATCTCTTCTCGCTCGATCGTCTGTGAACGCCGCGGCTCTCGGCACCCCATGATGGCGTGCTGCGGCGTGTTTCCCGACGGACGTCCTTGCCATTCCACGGAGTCACGTCCGACAGTAGTTTTATCGCTGCTGGGGAACACCTGCTATTCATGCCTGGGGCCAGGAGGCTCCCCGACCACGTCGGGACGCTCGTCATCGGAGCGGGAATCGTCGGCTGTAGCACTGCATATCACCTCGCGAAGCGAGGCAACGATGACGTCGCCGTCGTCGACAAGGGGCCGATCCCGAAGACCGGCGGATCGACCGTCCACGCCCCGGCCGGACTGACCCAGACGAGTCCGAACCAGGCGTTGTCGAACCTCGCCCAGAAGACGCGGGAACTGTACGATTCCGTCGGCGGTTGGGAGGAGAACGGCGCCATCGAGATCGCCACGACCGACGAGTGCTGGGACTACCTCGAACGCCGGATGGACCAGGCGCGTACTAACGGCGTCGAGGGCGCCGAACTGCTAACGCCGGACCAGGTGAACGAACACGTCCCAATCATCGACACCGACGACGTGCTCGGCGGGTTCTACGTTTCCACTGACGGACGGATAGACACCGTCACGGTGCTCGAGGAACTCAAGGCGGGCGCCGAGAAACGGGGCGTCCCGTTCTACGAGCGGACGACGGTCACCGACATCGAAACCGCGGACGGCGCAGTCGATACCGTCGTGACCGATCGGGGAGAGGTAGCGGTCGACGACGTGCTCGTCGCGGGAAACATCTGGTCGCCCTTGATCGGAGAGATGGTCGATGTCGACATACCGCTTGTCCCCTGTGCTCACCAGTACGCGGTCACCGAACCGATAGCGGAGCTCAGCGGGTGGGATCACGACGTCGGGCATCCGTGGGTTCGCCACTGGGACGGCGACCTGTACTTCCGACAGCACGGAGACGGGTACGGGATCGGCAACTACAACCACGATCCGATCGTCGTCGACCCCGCCGACATCCACAGCCACGACGAGGCGATCGAAACCGAACCGGTGTACGATTTCGTTCCCGGTCGGGGATCGCGTCACGAACCGTTCAAACAGCCGTCGTCGCGGGCGTTCACCGAGGAGCACTTCGAAGACGCGTGGGCCGAAGCGAAGCGGTTGTTTCCGAGTTTCGAGGGCAAAGAGATACGCAAGGCGTTCAACGGGATGTTCTCGTTCACCCCAGACCACATGCCGATCATCGGCGAGGCGCCGCGGGTCGACGGGTTCTGGGTCGCCGCTGCGATCTGGCTGAGTCACGGCGGCGCCGCCGGAAAGCTGATGGCCGACTTGCTGGCGGACGGCACGACGACCGTCAACCTCGACCCGCTGCACATCACTCGGTTCGAGCCGCACGCCACCAGCCCGTCTTTCGTCCACGACCGCGCCTCCGAGGTGTACGACACGGTCTACGACATCCACCATCCGCGCGGGTCGTCCCGGACGCATCGCGGCCTCCGGCACAGCCCGGTCTATCCCTACCAGGAGGATCTCGACGCCGAATTCTACGAGGAAGCCGGCTGGGAACGGGCCCGCTGGTACGGCGCGAACGAGTCGCTTCTCGACGAGTACGAGGTTCCCGACCGGTCGGGATGGGAGGCGAAACACTGGTCTCCGATCGAGGGCGCCGAACACCGGGCCGTGCGGGACGGAGTCGGGATCGCGGACCGAACGGGCACGACGACGGTCACCGTTAGCGGCGATAGCGCCCGACAGTTCGTAAAGCGGGCGTTCGGCGGCGAGTCGACCCCGCCGGTCGGCACTGTCGAGGACACGACCGTGCGGAACGAGCGGGGCGGCAACGTCGGCGACGCGACCGTCGCTCGGTTGGGCGAGGACCGGTTCTACGTATCGCTTCGCGGCGGGCATGGGTCGAGACGGGTCTCCAGGCTCCGTGCCCTCGCCGCTTCGGATCCCTCGGTAACGGTTGCGAAGGAGAACCGGTGCGTGATCAGCGTCCACGGGCCGGACGCCCGAGCGGTCCTGGATCCCGTGATGCACACCGCCGTCGGGGCTGACTCGTTCCCGCCCTACACGGCGGAGCAGACGCACGTCAAGAGCGCGCCCGTGATCGCGATGCGCGTTTCCAACACCGGCGAAGACGGCTGGGAACTGCACGCGCCGATGGAGTACGGAGCGGCCCTCTGGCTGACGCTCCGGGAGGCCGGAGAGAAACGCGGCGCCGTCCCGGTCGGCGACGGCGCGCTGGAAACTCTCCGCCTCGAAGCGGGACAGCGCGAGTGCGGAACGGATCTGCACGCCGAATTCGCGACTTTCAGGGGGAGTCTCGACCGCGCACCGTCCGTCGACGCCGCGGGTTCGGATCGTGAGCATCCCTCCGACGGCGGGGACGAACCAGCGGTAGACGTGGCGTATTTGACGCTGGACGATCCGGGGACGGTCGTGATGCACGGAATCCCGGTGTACGACGACGAGACCCGGGTCGGACACGTCGCGCACGCCGGGTACGGGTACACCGTCGATGCCTGCGTGCTGTACGGGTATCTCCTGAGCGAGTACGCCGATCCCGGAACCCGACTCTCGGTCGAGTACGAAACCGAACGCTATCCCGCGACCGTCCGGAACGAGCCGCTAGGGAACGCCTCCAGGTAGCCTCGCCAAACTGAACCGCCGTCGCCGTCCGATGGACCGGAAACCTGTACGACCAGTAGTTTTTAATGATATGCGAAAATACTGCTCCTATGGTTCAGCAAGTTTACAGGCGGCACTTTATCAGTGCAATCGGCGCCGGCGGTGCCGTCGGGCTAGCAGGTTGTCTGGGAGATGACAACGACGGCAGCGGGGACGAGAACGGCACGGAGACCGGCAACGGGGACGAGAACCTCGACCGGACGTTGCGCGTGGGCGTCGTCCAGCCCCAGACGGGCGGGTTGGGGGCAGTCGGTCAGCCGGTCACCGACGCCGCGACGCTGCCCGTCAAACAGATCGAACAGGCGGACACGTCGCTGTCCGTCGACCTGCAGACGGAGGACACGCAGACCGAACCGCAAGCGGCGATAAGCGCCGCACAGGGGCTCGTCGACGCGGGATATCCCGCCATCAGCGGGCCGCTGTCGACGGCGACGACGCTACAGATCGTCGAAAACGTCACCGTTCCGAACGAGGTCGTGCAGTGTACGCTAGGGACAGCGCCGGTGATTTCGGCGGTCGAGGACAACGACTTCCTGTTCAGAACGTCGACGAGCGACGAGTTCATGTCGCGGGCCATCGCACAGGTGGCAACGGAGAAAGCGCAGGCGGAAACCGTGTCGACGCTCACGATCAACGACGCGTACGGGCAGTCGCTCGCGGAGGCGTTCGCGGAGGCGTTCGAGGGCGAGGTGCTCGATCAGGTGGCATTCGATCCCGAGGAGACGTCCTACACCTCCCAGCTATCCGAGGCGCTCTCGGACGATCCGGACGCCCTGTACGTCGTCGCATTCACCGAAAACGGGATCCAGATCCTCCGGGATTTCTACGCCGACTTCGACGGGGAGACGCAGATACTCGGCTCGGCCGGCCTCCGCAACCCCGAACTCGGGGACAACGTCGACGCGGACCTGACGAACATCACCGGCGTGGACACGATCGGAGCGGGGCCGTCCGTGGACTACTTCACCGACCTGTACGAGGACGAGTACGACAGGGAGACGACGCAGTTCACCTGGCAGGCGTACGACGCGACTGCCGTACTGCTGCTCGCCAACGCCGCCGCGGGGGAGAACGACGGGGCGAGCGTTCGAGACCAGATGCGTGAAGTTGCCAGCCCGAACGGCGAGTCGGTCGGCGCAGAGAACTTCGTCGCGGGGCTCGAAATGGCCGCGAGCGGGACCGAGATCACCTACCGGGGGGTGGCAACCGACGTCGTGTTCGACGAGAACGGGGACATCGGGTCCGGCTCCTACGTGATCTATTCTTACGACGAGAGCGGCGCCCTCCAACTGGGTGAGCGGATCGACATCGGAGAATGAACATCGCCACTCTCCTCGCCGGAGGGAGGACCCGACTCGGCTCGCATTTCTTCGAGTTGCTCGTCGGGGTCGGTCTCGCGGTTCTGCTGTTCGATTTACTGCGCAGGCTCGTCACCGATACGCTCCGGGTGTTCGACCTCTTTCTCTTCGTCAAGGAAGGGATCGTCCTGGGACTGGTCATCGGGCTGGCTGGCATCGGACTGGCCCTGACCTACAGCATCCTGCACTTTCCCAACTTCGCGCACGGCGACTACATCACGATGGGAGCCTTCGCTGGGTGGGTCGTTTCGTACGTAATCGCGGGGCTCGGATCGTTCGATCTCAGAGACCTCTTTCTGATCGGAGTGCGCGGGGACGCGGGTGGCGTCGCCGTGGGAACGAGCGTGGTCCAGACCCCCGTTGCGATCGTCACCGGCCTCCTGGTCGCGATCGCGTTCACGATCCTCGCGACGATCCTCATCGACCGGGTCATTTACAGGCCGATGCGCGACGAGGGGGTCATCACGCTGCTGATCACGAGCGTCGGCGTGGCGCTGATCCTCCGGTACTCGATCGCGTTCGTCTGGGGGCAGGAAACGACGACCCTGACGGCCAACTCACGGCCGCAGTTCACAGCTCCGGGTATCGGCGTGCAGGTCAGCACGCACGAACTCACCCTCGTCGCCTGCACGCTCGTCCTGATCGCCGGAATCCACTACCTGATCCAACAGACGAAACTCGGGACGGCCATGCGGGCGATGGCCGACAACCCGGACCTGGCGGCCATCACCGGCATCCCGACCGAACGGGTCGTGCTCGCGACGTGGATCATCGCCGGGGGCGCGACCGGTGCGGCCGGCTACCTCGTCGGCCTGGAGACCGGCATCCTCGCGTTCAACACGGGCTGGACGCTCCTCCTGCTGATTTTCGCCGCCGTCATCCTCGGCGGCGTCGGCTCGATCTACGGGGCGATCTTCGGCGGCCTGGTGATCGGAATCGTCAGCAACGTCGCGCTCGTCTGGATCCCTTCCGACTTCACCACCGCCGCCGCGTTCCTGGTGATGATCGTCGTGTTGCTGGTCAAACCGAAAGGGCTGTTCGAAGGAGTGACGACGGCGTGACCCGGAACCGTGCGGACGACCTCCGGGCCCGAATCGGGGACACCGATCTCGTCCTGGTCCTCGGGGTGATGATCGCGATGTACGCGATGTTCACGGCGTTCGGACTACTGCTGGGACTCGGGTTCGGGAGCATCGTCAGTACCCTCCAGCAGATCACGTTTTTGACCGCCGCGTACGCGCTGATCGTCCTCGCGCTCAATCTGCAGTGGGGCTACGCCGGCCTGTTGAACATCGGCGTCGCGGGGTTCATGGCGGTCGGCGTGTACACGATGGCGATCCTGACCGCGTCCCCGGATCCCGGGCCCACCGGCGTCCCCGGCTTCGGGCTTCCGCTCCTCGTTGGAATCCTCGGGGGGATGCTCGCCGCCGCGCTCTTTGGCGGCCTCGTCGCGCTGCCGGCGATCCGGTTGCGCGCCGATTATCTCGCCATCGTCACGCTCGCGTTCGGCGAGATCATTCGGATCGCGGTCAACTCACAGACGTTCCAGAGCGTTTCGGTCCTGGGATTCGAGACGGGTACCGGCGGGTCGCGCGGAATCCAGGGGCCGACGAACCCGGTCAGGGCGCTCTACTACACGGACCCGTCGAACCCGGCGCTCGGGAGAACCGAAATCGGCGGGGTGATCTTCGACGCGTTCGGTGCGCTCGGCGTCGAGGAACCCGTCGTCGTCGACCTCACCTACACGCTGGTACTCCTCGGATTCGTGGTGTTGTTTTACGTCCTGCTCACCCGGATCGTCAAATCCCCGTTCGGGCGGGTTCTCAAGGCGATCCGGGAGGACGAACTCGTCGCGAAATCGCTCGGCAAACACACCAGTCGGTTCAAGATCATCACCTTCATGACCGGCTGTGCGTTGATGGGTCTCGGCGGCATTCTCTGGCAGGGCAGCCAGTCGCTCGTCACGCCCGACCAGTTCGATCCGCTGCTGACGTTCTACGTGTTCATCGCCCTCATCATCGGCGGGTCCGGTTCCAACACGGGCGGCGTCATCGGCGCCGCGCTGTTCGTGGGGCTGCTGTTTCAGGGGCCGGTCTTCGCCAGCCGCCTCGTCAGCAACTTCGCCGGGTTCGAGAGCGCTCCGAACACGTTCCCCGACGCCGTTGCCGGGCTGGGATCGCTCGATGTCCAGCCGCTGGTCGCGTACTCGCTCAGCGAGATTCAGAGCCTCCGGTTCGTCCTCGTCGGCGTCGTCCTCATCCTCGTCATGGCGAAACGCCCCCAGGGTGTACTGGGCCACCGCAAGAGCCCCGCGGTCGGCGTCGATCCGTACAGGCGGGACCCGGACGGCGACGAAACGGAGTCCCCTACGGACCGCGGGAACGCGAACGAAGCGACCGAGTCCGATAGCTCGTGAGAGAAACCGGAGTAACCGAACGGTATCGGCAATCGGTGTCCTGTCGGCGTCTTTCGACCGATGCAACGCCCCGGACGACGGTTGCTCCGTGTCCGATTTCCGCCTCTTGCGGTTCGGCTGTCCGGCCAGTCCCTTTGCGTGACGACGCCCGATCACCACGACGCCGGAAAACCGCCGCCGTGCGGACGAATGGTGACATATTTTTCAAATAGTTTTGCATCGCTTGTCCGCGACACGGACCAGGAGTCGAACCCGGGACACATCTCTTCCTGTCCAGTGGTCGCGCGCTCGCTCGCACGCTACCGACCCTGTACGATGTCGTCGAGCATCGCCTCCAGATCGTCCGTCTCCTGCGATCCCTCCCGATCGGCCGTCGTCCGCTCGCCCTCGACGTTGCTGAACACTCTGGCGACGTGGCGCGTCGAGTACGTGACGCCGAACGCCGCTTCGAGCAGCTGCTGGACGTCGCCGGCGGCGAGCGTCCCGACGTCGTCGGCCAGCTTCCCCTCGGTCAGGGAGTGGTCGACCAGCGCCCGACAGAAACGCCTATGTACACCGCACCCTGTCTCCCGATGTGACAGGCAGCGCCGACACGCAGAAGACGATGCCGGTCGAGGAGGTACTTCCGTCGTTCGCGGGCGCGTTTCCGTTCGCGGAGTTCAACCCGATGCAGACGGAGACGCTGCCGGCGTTGCTCGGGACCGACGAGAACGTCGTCGTGAGCGCGCCGACCGCGAGCGGCAAGACAGCGATCGCGGAGGTCGCGATCTGCCGGACGCTCGACGCCGGCGGGACCGCGCTGTTTCTCGCGCCCCTGCGCGCGCTGACCAACGAGAAAGAGCGGGAGTGGGACCGCTTCGAGGACCTGGGCTACTCGGTGTACGTCGTCACCGGCGAACGCGACCTGAACCCGCGGCGCGCCGAGCGCGCGGACGTGCTCGTGATGACGCCCGAGAAGGCCGACTCCGCCACCCGGAAGTACAACTCGCGGCGCTACTCCTTTGTGACCGACGTCGACTGCTGTATCATAGACGAGGTGCACCTGCTTGATTCAGACGAACGGGGCAGCGTCCTCGAGGTGACCATCTCGCGGCTCCGGCGGCTCTGTGACCCCCGCGTGATCGCGCTCTCGGCGACGATGCCCAACGTCGACGACGTGGCGGCGTGGCTCGACGCCCCGCCGGAGGCGACGTTCTCCCTCGGCGACGCGTACCGGCCGGTGCCCCTGGAGGCGTCGGTCGAGACGTACAGCCACGGCGAGAACGCCTTCGCCGACAAGTACCGCCGGCTGTACCGCGCGCTGGATCTGGCCGAACCGCACCTCCGGGACGACGGCCAGGCGCTCGTGTTCGTCGCCTCGCGCCAGGACACCGTCCAGGCGGCCAAGAAGACCCGCGACGAACTCGCCGAGCGGGACGTCCCCGTCGGCGCCCGCGGCGAGTACGAGTTCCACACTGCCGCCGACGACCTCCAGAACGACACCCTCCGGCAGTCGGTGCTCGACGGCGTCGGCTTCCACCACGCCGGCCTCTCGCGGTCGGACAAGGACCTCGTCGAGGAGTGGTTCCGGGATGGGAAGATCACCGCCCTGTTCTCGACGTCGACGCTCGCCTGGGGGGTGAACCTGCCCGCGCGCTGTGTCGTCATCCGGGACACGAAACACCACGATCCACTGGAGGGAGAGGTCGACATGAGCCCCCTGGACGTGCTGCAGATGCTGGGCCGCGCCGGCCGCCCGGGCTACGACGAGCAGGGGTACGCGTGGGTGATCTGCGACCGGCCGTCCCGGGATCGCTACCGCGAACTGCTCGCGGACGGCAAGACGATCGAGTCGCGGCTCGCTGACCCGCCCGACAGGGAGTCGCCGGGGGCGGGCGGCGACCCGGTTGCCAGCGACCTCGCGGTCCACCTGAACGCCGAGATCGCGCTCGGCACCGTCCGGGATATCGAGGACGCGATGGACTGGCTGGAGACGACGTTCTACTACGTGCGCGCCCAGCGCACCGGGTCGGTCGCCGAGGCCGACCTCCGCGAGCGGATCAGCGACACGCTGTCCTGGCTGATCGACCGCGAGTTCGTCGAGAAGGAGGGGCTGGCGGTCGAGCCCACCCCGCTGGGCCGGCTGGCCTCGGAGTTCTACCTCCGGCTGGGGACCGCCCGCCGCTTCGCCGACCTCGCGGCACGCGAGGACCTCTCGACGTTCGACGTCCTGCGGGCGGTCGCGACCGCCCGGGAGTTCGACAGCGTCAGCGCCCGCTCGGACGAACAGGGTGCGATCGACGCTGTGCTGGGCGAGGAAGCGGCCGACCTGGAGGCGGGCACGCGAAAGGTGCTGGCCGTCCTCAAGGCCGGGATGAGCGGGACGACACCGGCCGAACTCCGCAGCGACGCCTGGATCATCCGACAGAACGCCGCCCGCCTGCTGGCCGCGCTCCGTGCGGTCGTCGACCGCTTCGGCGACGCCGCGGACGCGAACCTCGTCTGCCGGCTGGCGGCGCGCCTCGAAGACGGCGTCAGCGAGGACGCCGTTGGCCTGACTGCCATCGACGGCGTCGGAGCGAGTCGTGCTCGCTCGCTCGCGGCCGCCGGCTACCGTTCGCCGGCCGACGTCGCCGGGGCAGGCGTCGAGAACCTCGTCGCTGCGGGCCTCACCCGCGGCGTCGCCGAGCGCGTCCACGGGAGCGCGCGCGACCTGCCGGCCGTCGTCGTCGACTGGGGCGAGTTCCCCGACGCCATCGCCCGCGGCGAGCGCGAGATGCACGAACTCACCGTCCGGACGACCGCCGGCGACGCCCGCGCCGGACTCGCGGTCACCGTCAACGGCGTCGAGATGACGGCCAAGGACACGTACCTCGGGCAGACGACGCTCCCCGTCGGCGTGTTCGGCGGCAGCACCGACGAACTCGAGTTCGCCGTCCGCGTCGCCTTCCCCGAGTTGCCGCTCCCGCCCGTCGTCCGCTCGCGTACTGTCCGCGTCGTGACGTGACACTGCTGTGTGACTTTCGCGGTCGCGTCGACGCGAAAACCGCCGAACGTGAGTAAAATTCGACAGTTCTGAAAAAGTATTAGCGGAGGTTTTGAACGATTTGATCGCCTCTTGATCGGTCGTGAAACGTCGCGCAATCCGCGTAAAACGTCCGGCTGGCCGCGTGAAAGGTCCGGCCGGATTCGTAAAACGTTCCACCGGTGATCGACACTCGCCGAAAAACGAACCGAAAATGCGCTAGGTGTCGACCCCTTATATCATGGTAGCTATCAAAGGCGCGAGTGAGGAGACCCACCATGTCGAGTGCGTTCACGTACGAGACGGATTCGGCTGCCACAGAGCAGTCGATTGTCGCCGCGGTCGAGTCGATAGATCCCGAGTTCCCAGTTCGCTTCGTCGGGTTCTGGACGGCGGTCCTCATGCCGTTCGTCTTCCTGAGCCTGCTCGTGATCGGCGTGGCCCAGCAGTCCCCAGAACTGCTGGGTGGCCTGCTGGTCGCGAACGTCGCCGGCCTCGTGCTCGGCAAAGACTACAAGCGGTAGGGTCGTCGGTGGGTGCCTCCTCGCGCTATCCGGCTGTCAACCCAGTTTCCCACTCTCCGAGTCCACCCGGGCCCTCACGGGCCCTGTCCACACTCTCTTCGAGTCACGGTCGGTACCGGTCGCGGGTGCCTGTCCACACCACCCGCGCCCGGTGACTACCGTCTTCTTATCGTGTGTCACTGCCCAGCCACGCTGCCGTGTGATCGGCAGGCCGACACGACTAATTACCGGTCCCCCGTACGCCGTACCATGAGCGATTCTGAACAGGCGGAAGCCGGGACGCCCGAGGGGCAGGGACCCGTCGAGATCGACGAGGAGATGGCCCGCCACCTGGCGAACAAGCGCGAGGAGCTGTTCGAGAAGTTCGAGATTCCTGATGAGTTCCCGCCCGAGGTGATGGACGAAGCCGAGGCTCGCACGGAGGACGTCGGCGCCGAAATCGAGGCCGAGCTCGACGACCGGGAGGACCTGCGCGATCTCACCACATGGACGACCGACCCCGTCGACGCACAGGACTTCGACGACGCGCTCTCCGTCGAGGAGCGCGACGAGGAGTACGTGCTCTGGGTCCACATCGCCGACGTCACCCACTACGTCACGCCCGATACCACACCGTCGAGATGCACCTCGACAAGGAGCACCTGGGCTACGAGACGATCGACATCTACAAATCGGTGATCCGCAGCGACGCCCGACTGACGTACACGCAGTGTGAGAACATCCTCGACGACCCCGAGGCCGCCGAGGAGTTCCTCGAAGATTCCGCGGTCGATCTCGCGGAGAAGTCACAGCTGGTCTGGGAGCTGGCCGACCGGATGCACGAGCAGCGCAAGGAGGACGGCTCGCTCGTGCTCAACCCGCGCCGGGACCGCGCGCACACGATCATCGAGGAGTGCATGCTGAAGGCGAACAAGGCGGTCACCCACGAGCTGATGTGGGACCGCGGCGTCGAGGCGATGTACCGCGTCCACCCCCAGCCCAGCCCCGACGAGTGGTCGGAGGCGCTGCGGGAGATCCAGGAGCTGGAGGGCGTCTCGATCCCCGGCGACAAGTGGGACGAGCCGCGGAAGGCGGTCAACGCCACGCTGGAGGGGGCCCCCGAGCGCCAGCTCGACAAGATCCAGTGGGCCGTGATGAAGGTCATGCCCCGCGCGAAGTACATGAACGACCCGTTCGGCGGCCACCACGCGCTGAACTTCGAGATCTACGGCCACTTCACGAGCCCCATTCGGCGGCTCTCGGACCTCATTAACCACTGGATCGTCCACACCAACGACGTCCCCGAGGACCTGGTGGCGCTGTGCGACCACGCCTCCGACCGCCAGAGCGACGCCGAGAGCTGCGAACGCGAGTACAAGCAGTTCCTCGAGGAGGTCGGCCTCGACCCCAGCGCCGTCAACAACCGCGGCCTG
>PXSF01000106.1 GCA_003022845.1 Halobacteriales archaeon SW_10_66_29
CGGGTCGGCGGCGTCGATGTCGACGCTCAGGTACGCGTCCCGGGCGCCGAACGCGGGCTCCCAGTCCGCGACTGATTCGGGGGGGACGACGGTGATCCGGTCGTCGGCTTCCGCACGCTGCCAGCCGTTCTCGCTGCCGGAGCGGCCGCCGAGGACGACGATCTCGTCGACGACGTCGAGCGCGTGGTGGGTGACGGTCGCGTGGCTCAGCGGGTTGCCGGCGTAGGATTCGCGCAGGTCGAGGTGGGCGTCGAGACAGACGTAGACGTCAGGGTCGCAGGCGCGCAGGCCGGCCACGGAGACCGTGTGCTCGCCGCCGATTACGAGGGGCGTGGTCCCTTCCTTGCAGTAATCGGAGAGGGTTCCCGAGAGAAAGTCGAGATACTCGGCGGCGTCGCTACCGGGTTTGATGTCGCCGTGGTCGTGAACGGCGAGGTCAGTGAAGCGCAGGCCGGTGTGCTGGTCGTAGTCGGAGAACGACGCCGCGACGTGGCGAACCTCGCCTGGCCCGAAGCGGGTGCCTGGCCGGAACGTCGTCGACGCGTCCAGCGGTGCGCCGACGACGGCGTAGGCTGCCTCGCCGCGGTCGGCGGCCGCGCCCGGGAACATCATACGGATTGTTGTGATTCTGTCCGGCTCCGAGACAGTGGATCGTCAGTTGCGGATTCTGCGCAGATCGTCACACGTAGTCACCTCCGATTGTGGTCACAACGATCCGTATCACACGATCTTGCGCTGGTCCTCGTACTCGAGGAACTCGATCTCGTCGTCGGCCGAGAGCTCCTCGTCGCCGGCTTTCATGACGAAGTTGTCGTACGTTTCGAGGTCCATCACCTGGATCTCGCCGTCGCGGACGTCGATGACCTGGCCCTGCTTGCGGTTGATGATCGGCACCCACACCTTCGCGTCGACGGGCTGCGAGAGCGATCGCTTCTGGCCGTCGAAGACGCCGCGGGCCTCGATGCGGGCCTTCGCGCTGCCGTGTTTGCCCGGCTTCGCGGTGCTGTAGGAGTCGATCTTGGACGGCGTGTCCTCGATCATCACGTAGCTCCCTTCGTCGAGTTCCCTGACCTCGGTCTGCTGTCTTGCCATGTCTCCGATTTGCCTAGCTGCCAGTATAAACGGTTTGGAATGGACCGAGCCCCCGCACGTCGGCGCTGTAGCCTCATAGTGATTATTGTGAGTCGTTCCGGGATCGACCGCACGAGTGCATGCGGTTGATCCGGTAAACAGTCACAATAATCACTATCAGCGTCCATCCCCGGACTGCTCGTCGGGATCGTCGCTCCCGTCGGTAACGTCGATGCTCGTCGTGTTCGTCGTTCCCCCGTCGGTGTCGGATGGTCCGCCGGCGTCGGACGATCCTCGGCCGTCGCTGTCCCCGCCCGGCGGCCCCTCTTCTGCCGCGACGCCGCCGACTCCGAACGCGTCGATGTCGCCGAACCCGAGCGCGGCCTGCTCCTCTTTCTCGGCCTCACGCTCGCGCTCGCGCATCCGGTGGCGCGTGAACTTCGGCTGGGCGCTGATCCCGCGCTTGGCGCGGAACGAGCGGTACAGAAACGCCCCGACGAGCAGCGTCAGTCCACCAACGATCGCCGCCACCTCCGGGATCGAGAACACCGCCAGGATCGTCGTCGAGACGATGCCGGACGCGAACACGAGGCCCAGCACGATCCGGCGGCCCAGCGTCTCGAAATGGTCCTGCGGGTCCGAGATCTCGGCGTCGACGGTGACGCTGTCGCGCTCAATCTGATCCAGCGCCGATTCGAGTTTCGGCGGGATCCGCAGCGTCGAATCCGCGGCATCGCGCAGCTCCTGCCCACGCTGGCGGACGTACTCCCGCGCGCCCTCTTCGATGTACCCCTCCTCGCCGAGGTAGGAGGTGGCGACGTTGATGAAGTCGAAGTCCGGGTCCAGCGTCACGCAGACCCCCTCGACGACCGTCGCGACCCGCAACACGAGCGCGAGGTTCGAGGGGAGCCGCAGCGGGAACTCGTACATCGTGTCCTCGACCTGCTGGACGATCTGCTGGACGCGGTACTGCTCGATGTCCTGGCCGCGGGCGTCGGCGATTGCCAGCTCCATCACGTCGGCCATCACCTCCCGGTCGGCTTCGGGCGAGAGCGTCCCCATCTCGACGAGCGCGTCGAGGATCTCGTCGATGTCCTGGCGGGCGATCGCGCTGTAGAACTCGACGATCCGGTCCTGGACGAACGGGTCGACGTAGCCGCTCATGCCGAAGTCGTAGAACACGAGCGTGCCGTCATCGGCGACCGCGAGGTTCCCCGGGTGGGGGTCGGCGTGGAACACGCCGTCGGTGATGATCATCTTCAGGTAGGTGCGCTGGAGGCGCTCGGCGAGCCCCGAGCGGTCCAGCCCCAGCCGGTCGATCCCCTCCAGTTCGGTGATCTTCGTGCCGCCGACGTACTCCATTGTGAGCACGCGGCCGGTGGAGTGGCTGTCGACGACTGCCGGCATCCGGATGTCGTCGTCGTCCGCGAAGTTCGCACGGATCTCCCGGAGCATCCGGGACTCGCGGCGGTAGTCCATCTCCTGGCGGATCGTCTTCGCGAACTCGTCGGCGAGCGTCTCCAGCGAGAACGACCGCGCCTCGTCGACGAACCGCATCAAAAGCGGCAGCAGCCAGCGGATCACCCGCAGGTCGGCCTCGACGAGGCTCTCGACCCCGGGACGGCGCACCTTCACCGCCACTTTCTGCCCGTCGATGTGGGCGACGTACACCTGGCCGAGGCTCGCCCCGCTGATCGGGTCCTCGTCGAAGGACTCGAACCGCCGGTCGATCGGGCCGAGCTCCTCTTCGATCACCTGACGGGCGCCCGCCCAGTCCGCCGGCGGGACGTCGTCCTGCAGCTTCGAGAACTCCGCGATGTACTCCGGCGGGAGGATATCCGGCCGCGTCGACAGTAGCTGGCCGAGTTTGATGAACGTCGGCCCCAGCGTGAGCAGCGAGTCCAGCAGCTTCGCCGCCCGCTTGCGGCGCTGGTCGCTGGTGACCGTCCGCGACGCGCCGAACACCAGGAACCGCCGGCGGTCG
The DNA here is from genome assembly GCA_003022845.1 of Halobacteriales archaeon SW_10_66_29. GTDB lineage: Archaea > Halobacteriota > Halobacteria > Halobacteriales > Haloarculaceae > Halovenus. The sequence continues at coordinate 3,056 of PXSF01000106.1, forward strand.
CGGGCGTACGCCCACAGCAGCGGGAAGAACTGCCAGATAACGACGACGAAACGCCAGTAGGCGCGCGGGTTCACCGGCTGGACACCTCGCTACGCACGCTCTGTGACCGTGATCGTCGTCCCCGACGTCGACGACTCCTTGGGCAGGCGGAGTTCGAGCACCCCGCGGTCCATCTCGGCGTCGGCGTCCTGGGCCGTCGCGTCCGGCGGGATCGGGAGGTCGATCACCAGCAGGTAGGCGTCGTCACTTTCCAGCATGTCCGCGAACACGGCGTCCGGGAGATCACGCAACGCCTCGCGCAACGCTGACATATCCTTCCGTTAGGAGAGCAGCGCGAAAAAGGCCCCGGTACGGTCTCTCCGAGGGCGGCGTGATCGCCTGTCAGCCGTCCAGTTCCGCGAACGTCTCCACCTGCTGGTGGGGCCGTGGCTCGCCCAGCGGCGGGTTCGACTCGCCGCGGTCGACGTGGATCGACGTGATGCCGGCGTTGTGTGCGGCGCCGATGTCGCCGGGGTCGTCGCCGGCGAGCGCGCCCTCGTGGCCGTTGTGGGCGACGCCCAGGTCCCGCATCGCCATCTCGACCGGTCCGGGGTCGGGCTTCCAGCCCGTCTCGTCGGTGCAGCAGACGACGGTGTCGAACCAGTCGGCGATGTCAAGCGTCTCCAGCACCGGGCCGGTGAGGTACTCCTGGCAGTGGGTGACGAGGCCGACCGGTTCCGAGCGGGCGGGGACGAACGCCTCGGCGTCCGGATAGAGGTGTGTCGCCGACGCCCGGGATTCGGGCTCCTCGACCGCGTGGAACACGTCCCAGAACTCGGCGGCGTCGATCCCGTGCGTTGCGAGGACCTCGGCCCGGGACTCGCCGTAGCCGTACCAGAGGCACTCGGCCTCTTTGTCGGTAAACGACGCGTTTAGCTCCGCGCCAACGCCCTCGAACAGATGGTGGATGTACGACTCCTCGACGTCGATGAGCGTCCCATCGAGGTCGAGCAGCCAGAAATCGTACGTACTACCGGTCATCGGGACTACGTTTGTAGGGTAGTCAGCATTAAATACTTTCCGGCAATATTCGGGGGGTATTCGGCGTACGTGGCTAGGTCAGCCCCTCAGACGGCCGTTGGGTCGACCCGCCCGGCGACGAGGAC
>PXSF01000107.1 GCA_003022845.1 Halobacteriales archaeon SW_10_66_29
AGCGTGACGTAGTTGAGCATCACCATCATGCCGAAGATGGCGCCGACGACCAGACGGATCGGGAACCCGTCCTCTGCGCGTCGTTCGCCCATCGGGTCGTCCCGCGGGTAGGCGCGGTAGCCGAGCCCCGTCAACTGGTCGCACAACGTTTCCACGGACAGCTCCGGGTCGTGACCGACCCTGACGGTGTCGGTGATGTAGCTCGCGTCGACGGCGCCGACCTCCTCCCGTTCGTGGGCCCGTGCTTCGACGAACGTCTCGCAGGTGGCGCAGTGCATGCCGTCGATCCGCAGGAAGGAGGTTTCGTACTCCTCGGGGAGGTCGCCGTCGCTCTCCAGGGCGGACCGGAGTGTCTCGGGGTCGTCGTCGACGCTCAGATCGTCGCGGGCCGAAAGCTCCGCGTGGATCTCCTTGCAGCCGCGACAGCAGAACTGCTCGCCCGCGTCGTTCGTGACGCTGTCCCCCGACAGCGGGAGGTCACAGAGCTCACAGCCCTCGGCGGTGCCGGCCATTCTGGGTACCCCGACGCGTTACTCGCCCTAGCGATTCGACGGGCAATACCCTGTCGATCGGTCGAGGCGAGCGCCTGGCCCCAGGAGTGGAGAGTGGAGGACCGCGAGTTCAGGCCAGCGCGCTACCGGCCCGGATGATCCGCTTCTCGCCGAACGCGGGCCCGACGAACTGCATGCCGACCGGGAGCCCGTCGTCGGTTTCGCCCGCGGGAACAGAGATTGCGGGGAGGTTCGCGAGGTTGATCGGCGTCGTGTTGGCGTCGGCGAGGTACATTTTCAGCGGGTCCTCGAGGCTCTCGCCGAGTTCGAACGGCGGCACGGGCATCGTCGGCGAGGCGAGCACGTCTGCTTCGTCGAGCGCCTCGTCGAAGTCCTGCTTGATCCAGGCGCGGGCATCCTGGGCCTTCTTGTAATACTTGTCGTGGTAGCCCGCCGAGAGGGCGTACGTGCCGAGGAGGACCCGGCGCTTGACCTCCTCGCCGAACCCTTCCTCGCGCGAGCGGGCGAAGCTGTCGTTCCAGTTGCCCTCGTCGCCGCCGGAGACGCCGTAGCGCACGCCGTCGAACCGCGCGAGGTTCGAGGAGGCTTCGCCCATCGCGATCACGTAGTACGCCTCGACGGCGTGCTCCAGGCTGGGGAGGCTCACTTCGTGGTAGCTCGCACCCGCCGCCTCCAGTTCGTCGATGGCGTCCCAGAACGTTTCCACGACCTCGTCGTCGGCTCCCTCCAGCAGTTCCGTCGGAACCCCGATTTCGAGGCCCTCGACGTCGCCGTCTGCCGCTGCTGCGTACTCGTAGTCGGCTCCCTCCTCGCGAGCGTCACGGGTGGTCGCGTCGTTCTCGTCGGGGCCCGCGATGACTTCGAGCAGTTCGGCAGCCTCCTCGACAGTCGGTGCGAGCGGTCCGATCTGTTCGAGGCTGTTGGCGTAGGCGATCAGCCCGTACCGGGAGACCAGTCCGTAGGTTGGTTTGAGACCGACGACGCCACAGAACGCTGCGGGACAGCGGACCGACCCGCCGGTGTCGGTCCCCAGCGCCAGGTCCGCGTCGCCCGCTGTCGGGTTCTCGGTCGCGCCGAACGCCGAGGTTTCCGTGGTCGTCCCCATTCCGAACTCGTCCATGTTCGTCTTGCCGGGGATGGTCGCACCCGCGTCCAGGAGGCGCTCGACAACAGTCGCGTCGTACGGCGGTTCGTACGATTCCAGCATCGCCGAACCGCAGGTCGTGACGACGCCGTCAGTGGAGATGTTGTCCTTGACGGCGACCGATTTCCCGGCGAGCGGGCCGTCGTCGGCGCCGTCGATGCGCTGTTCGGTGATGTACCCGTTGTAGCTCATCATCAGGACACCCGCGGGCCCTTGAACTGGCCGTCCTCGGTGTCGGGCGCGTTCTGTAGTGCCTCCTCCTGGGAAAGGCTCTCCTCGACCTCGTCCCCTCGCATGACGTTCGTCAGGTCCGGCTCCGGTTCGACCTCCGGCACCTCGTCGAGCGTCTCGAAGGCGGCAAGAATTTCCCCGAACTGCTCGGCGAAGCGCTCGCGTTCGGCCTCCTCAAGGGCCACCCGAGCCAGCCCCGCGACGTGCTCGACCTCCTCGCTGTCGACGGCGGGTTCACTCATAAACAGCTGGAGTGGTCTCCGGGCGGTAAGCGTTTCGAAAACCGGCCGCAGACGGCGCATTTCGCACAACATTTAAGTTGCTTCATACCCAACATAAATACACGGAAGAAGTTTTGCCGGGCAACTGCCCGCCCCCCCGAGTTCCACCATGACCGACACCACTACGAGACGGTATGCGCGCGAGAGCGAGCACGAGGAGAACGAACACGAGCGCGAGGGCGACGAGGAGGTCGTCTGCCCGGAGTGTGGTGGCAGCCTCGCCTCGGACACCGAGCATGGCGAGACGGTGTGTACGGAGTGTGGACTGGTCGTCGAGGAGGACGAAATCGACCCCGGACCGGAGTGGCGCGCCTTCGACGCCAAGGAGAAAGACGAGAAGTCTCGCGTCGGGGCGCCGACGACGAACATGATGCACGACAAGGGGTTGTCGACGAACATCGGCTGGCAGGACAAGGACGCCTACGGCAACGCCCTCTCCAGCCGCCAGCGCGAGAAGATGCAACGGCTGCGCACCTGGAACGAGCGGTTCCGGACCCGCGACTCCAAGGAGCGCAACCTCAAGCAGGCGCTGGGCGAGATCGACCGGATGGCCTCCGCGCTGGGCCTGCCCGAAAACGTCCGCGAGACCGCCAGCGTCATCTACCGCCGCGCGCTGGAGGAGAATCTGCTGCCGGGGCGCTCCATCGAGGGCGTCGCCACGGCCGCGCTGTACGCTGCGGCCCGGAAGGCAGGCACGCCGCGGTCGCTGGACGAACTGACGAAGGTTTCGCGGGTCGAGAAAGACGAGATCGCCCGCACGTACCGGTACGTCGTCCGGGAGCTGAACCTGGAGATCAAGCCCGCCGACCCCGAGAGCTACGTCCCGCGGTTCGTCTCGGACCTGGAGCTCTCCGAGGAGGTCGAACGGCGCGCACGCCAGCTGCTCCAGAACGCCAAAGAGCAGGGCGTCCACTCCGGCAAGTCGCCGGTCGGCCTCGCGGCTGCCGCCGTCTACGCGTCGTCGCTGCTGACCAACGAGAAGGTGACCCAGAGCCAGGTCAGCGAGGTCGCCAACATCTCTGAAGTGACGATCCGCAACCGCTACCACGAACTCCTCGAAGCCGAGGAGAACGTCCCCGGCCTCTAGACCCCCCGGACTGAAGGCGAGTTATTCCCGCCGTTCGATCTCCGCAGCGACAGCGTCGCGGTCGACTGTCCCGGAGTCGGTTCGGGGGATCCGGTCGGCGGTGACTACCGTTTTCGGCAGCTTGTACGCCGCCAGTTGTTCCCTGCAGTGATCGAGGAGTGCGTCCACGTCGAGCCGCGTCGTATCGGATCGACTGCCGGTGACTGTGGGGACTATCAGTGCTGCGACGCGCTCGCCCCACTCGGGGTCGTCGAGTCCGACGACGGCAGCCTCCTCGATCTCAGGGTAAGATTCCAGCACGGACACGACTTCGGCCGGCACGACGAGCTCTCCGCCAGTGTTGATGACGTCGTCGATCCGTCCGAGAATCCTGAGCCGTCCGTCCGCGTCGCGAACGCCCAGGTCCCCGGTGTGGAGGCCGTGATTGCCGACCGCCGACGCGGTCGCCTGGTCGTCGAGATACCCCGGAGTCACGGTCGGCCCGTCGACGATCACCTCACCGCGCTCGCCCGAGTCGACCTGCGCGCCGTCGTCGAGGATCGTCACGTCGGTCCACAGCAACGGCTGACCGACACTGTCGGGGTGCTCGCGGACGGTCGAGGGGAGTGCAGTCGCGACCTGGGACGCCGTCTCGGTGAGGCCGTACGTCGGGCAGACCGGAACGTCCGCGTCGAGGGCGCGAGACAGCAGGCTCGCGTCCGCCGGTGCGCCCCCGAGCAGCACAGTCCGGAGCCACTCCGGCGGCGACCAGCCCGCATCCAGCAGGCGTTTGAGCTGGGTCGGCACCAGCGAGACGCCCGTGATCCCCTGGGACTCGACCAGCGCCTCCGTCCGTTCAGTCTCGAACGATCCCTGGAGGACGAGCGTCGTCCCATACCAGGCGGAGCGAAAGACGGGCGCGAGGCCCCCCATGTGGTGCAGCGGGAGACACCCCAGCCAGCAGTCCGTCGGCGTCACTCCGAGGCGGAACGCGGACGCCACCGCGCTCGCACACAGGTTCGACAGCGCTAGTCGCACGACTTTCGGATGCCCGGTCGTCCCCGACGTGAACAGCAGCAGCGCCTCGGACCGCTCGACTGTCGCAGTTTCCGACAGCTCGTGGTTCGCTGATCCATCCACATCACCAGGCGCAGCGAGCAGCGGTGAAACACGCGAGTCCTGCGGTTCATCCACGGAGAGAACTGGGCGGCCCGTCGCGAGACAGCGGGGCTCGGACTCCCGGTCGCAGACGACGAGTGCCGGATCGGTTCGATCGACCCGGTCGGCGAGCGCCGCCCCGGGCAGCCCCGGATCGAACGGCACGACCGTCCACCCCAGCCGGAGCGTGGCGTACAGCGCAGTGACGAACTCGACCCTGGGCGAGACGGCGATGCCGACCCGCCGCGTCGAGTGCCCGGTAGGTCCAGCACTCGCTGTCGGACGATCCCGCGTCATACTGATTGTTGTGATTATCAGTGAGATCGATCAGCGCGGTTCGGTCCGGCGTGACGGCGGCGCGCTGCCCGAGCGGTTCGGCCGCAGTCCACGTGTCGTCACCCGCCATCGTCAGGTCGGGCGATCGGGTAACCCGAGCCCCGGCTCCTGCGGGACGGTGATCCAGCCGTCCGACACCGGGGCCGGGTCGGGAGCGAGGTCGGTCGCGAGGCGGTCACCGGTCGCCAGGCCGCAGGGCCTGACGTTCGGAATCGTGGCAGCGGCGTGCACGGCGCCGGTCCGTGCCACGACGGCGTCGAACGTCGTCGAAACCACCGGATCGACGCCGGCCTCGGTGCAGAGCCGTGCGGCCTCGACTGTGCGGTCCGGCCCGCCCAGCACCATCGGCTTCAACACCAGCACGTCCGCGGCCGCGACGTCGATGACGTGTTCGACGTCATGCGCGGCCAGCGACTCGTCCAGGGCGACGTCCACGGGGCTGTCCCGGAGGCGGGCGTGGGCGCTCAGTTCCGCCGTCGGCAGCGGCTGCTCGACGTAGTCGACGTCGAGTTCGCCCAGTGCCGCGAGTGCTCGCTCGGCCTGGTCGGGACGCCAGGAGCCGTTGGCGTCAGCGCGGATCGCCACTCCGTCGCCCACGGTGTCACGGACGGCGCGGACCCGCTCGATGTCCTCCTCGACGCCGCGCGTCCCGATCTTCAGCTTCAGGCACTCGTAGCCAGCCTCGACGGCTGCCTCGGCGAGCTGTGCCACGGCTTCGGGGTCAGCTACCCGGGTGCCGATCGTCGCGTTCACCGGCACTCGCATGACGGTCACGTCCCTGTCGAACGACCGGTATAGCGGCTCGCCCGCGGCACGCGCTCGCGCCTCGGCGAGAGCGAGCGAGAGGCCGTGTCGGGCTGCCGGCGCGTCGAGTTTCGCCAGCGCGACGCCCCAGTCGAGTTCCGCCGCGACCCCCCGGGCGTGCTCCAGCGCCTCGCGACACTCCTCGTAGGACTCGGTCCAGCCCGGCAGGGGCGCGGCCTCGCCGACGCCCGCCGTGTCGCCGTACTCGACCGTGACGAGAAAGCCGGACCGTTCGGCGATGCTGCCGCGCGCCGTCTCCAGGGGGGTCTGGAGCTGGACCGAGAACTCCTCGATCTCGATCACGCGACCACCTCCGGACCGACGAGTCCGGCAACCAGAAGCAGCGCGTACAGCGCCAGTAGCTGGCCCGTCCGTTCGAGCGCGGGGTTCAGCGCCTCCCCGGACGTTTCCCGAAGGACTGTCCGGCTGACGGTCGCCGCCAGCGGGAGCGACGCCAGCGCCAGCAGGACTGCCGGGTGGTACCCGAGCAGGAGCCAGCAGGCGACGGGGACGGCGTAGGCGACCGCGAGCAGCAGGAGGTACTCGACCCGTGACCACCGGTAGCCGATCAGGACCGCGAGCGTCCGCTTGCCTGCAGCGCGGTCGCTTTCACGGTCGCGGATGTTGTTCACGACCAGGATGTTCGTGGCCAGGGCGCCGGCGGCCGCACCCGCGAGGATGGCGCCGGCTGTGACGGTCCCCTCGGGGATGCTGACCGGGAACAGTCCGATGTCCACGACGGCGACAGCCTGGACGTAGTAGGTGCCGGTGACCGCAACGAGGCCGAAGTAGACGAACACGAAGAGGTCGCCGAGCCCGTAGTAGCCGTAGGGGTAGGGACCGCCGGTGTACAGGAGGCCGGCGACGATGCTGGAGAGGCCGACGACCAGGATGGGGACGCCGCCGAGCGCGACGAGATACAGCCCGACGACGAGCGCGAGCCCGTAGGTGAGCGCCATCGCTCGCTTGACCGACTCGGGGGCGATCAGGCCGCCGGCAGTGACCCGTGTGAACCCCTCGCGGTCCGGGTCGTCGGTCCCCTTCACGGCGTCGTAGTAGTCGTTCGCGAAGTTCGTGCCGACCTGGATGAGGAGGGCACCGACCAGCGCGGCGACGGCCGGGAGCGGGGCGAAGACACCGTCAGCGACGGCCAGCCCCACACCGATCAGCACCGGGGCCGCGCCGGCAGGAAGCGTCTGTGGGCGAGCGGCCATCACCCACGCTTCCCGGCGGGAGACCTCGGCGGTCGCTGTCATTGCAACAGTGTATGAACGGGAGACCCATAGCGACTGCGGTTGTCACGGACGGACGTGCGGTGTCCGCGAGGTACACCCGCGGTTAGTAGTGCCAGGGGAACTCCCGGAACTCGGGCTCCCGGTCCTCGTTGAACGCGTCGCGACCCTCCTGGGCTTGCTCGGTCATGTAGCCCAGCCTCGTCGCCTCGCCGGCGAACACCTGCTGGCCGACCATTCCGTCGTCGGCGAGGTTGAACGCGTACTTCAGCATCCGGATCGCCATCGGCGACTTGCGCGTGATCTCGTCGGCCCACTCGACGGCGCGCTCCTCCAGTTCGTCGTGGGGAACCGCCTCGTTGACCATCCCCATCTCGGCGGCCTCCGCCGCGTCGTAGGTCCGCCCGAGGAAGAAGATCTCGCGGGCCTTCTTCTGGCCGACCTGCCGGGCGAGGTACGCCGAACCGAACCCGCCGTCGAACGACGCGACGTCCGCGTCGGTCTGTTTGAAGCGGGCGTGCTCCTCGCTCGCGAGCGTGAGGTCACAGACGACGTGCAGCGAGTGGCCCCCGCCCGCCGCCCACCCAGGCACGACGCAGATCACCGGCTTCGGCATGAAGCGGATCAGCCGCTGGACCTCCAGGATATGTAGCCGTCCAACCCCGTGCTGGGCCGCCGGTTCCCCGTCGCCGCCCTCGTCCCGGTACTCGTAGCCGGACTCGCCGCGGATCGACTGGTCGCCGCCCGAGCAGAACGCCCAGCCGCCGTCCTCCGGCGACGGGCCGTTGCCGGTCAGGAGCACGCAGCCGACGGTCGGCTGGCGGCGGGCGTGATCGAGCGCCCGGGACAGTTCGTCGACGGTCTCCGGCCGGAACGCGTTGCGGACCGCCGGGCGGTCGAACGCGATCCTGACGGCGGGCACGTCCGTCCCCCGGTGGTAGGTGACGTCGGCGAAGTCGAACCCGTCGACCGGCTCCCAGGACGGGTCGTCGAACAGTTCCGAAACCATACTCCCTGTTCGGGACGGCCGGCGCAAAACCGTTACGAGCCGCCGAACTGTTATCAAATCCGTTAACTGGCCCAGGATACTTAAGAGAATCCGATCCCCGTCACGTAGCACGAACAATGGGCAAAACGACGCTCGCGGATTTTGCCGGGACGTTCACCGCCGAGGCGGTCGACTGGGACGAGCAGGCGGAGGGTCGCGTCCTCCTCGGGGAACACCAGCTGGTGCTGGCGAAAAACAGCGACGAGAAGCTGTCGATCCCCCTCTCGTCGGTGTTCGACATCAACTACGACGCCCGGCCGGAGCTGTTCGACCCCCTGCCGGGGACGCCGCTGACGGTCGCCTTCGAGTGGAGCGGCCAGCGGTCCGTCGCCGTCGTCGCGAGCGAGGCCGAGACTGCGAAGAAGTTCTACACGGTGCTGTTCAAGGCGGTGCTCAACGGGACGGACGTCGTGATCAAACACCCGGCACGCCGCGGCGGTCGAGTGACGAGCATGCCGTTCCACCGCGGCGAACTCGCGCTCGCGAACGGCGGCGTTCGCCTCGCTACCGACGGGGTGACCGTCACCATCGAGCCCGCAGCAGTCACGTCGTTCGACAGGGAGCTCCCGGACGTCGACGGCGAGCAGCGACCGGCGTTCGTCGTCCGCCACATGCAGGAAGGGACGGCGGTGACGACGCTGGCGGCGACCGACTCCTCCCGCACGCTGTCGTTGCTCGGACGGTACTTGCGACGCCACTACGACCGGCTCATGTCGTCGCTCTCGGGGGTGTCGCTGTCGGAGACACAGGTCGAGGCGCTGGTGACGGTGTACTCGATGGACGCGGACATGCCGATGCTCGCGAGCGTGCTCGGTGCAACCGCGAAAGAGATCAAGCGGCTCTGTCACTCGCTGCACCAGGGCGGCCTGCTCCAGCCGGCAGACGACGGGCCGGAGCTGACCACCCGCGGGCAGGTGGTCGTCAACCACTACCTGGATCGAGTCAACGAGTGACCGCAGTTTGGGCGGGGAGTAGCCGGCCCCGGACGGGAACCGGCGTTCTCGGGACGTGCACCGCCGGCACACGCTCGGCGGGCCATTTATTTTTTTGCCGGCCAAAGGGCCCATATGGACGAATCGCCGCTGACGCGACGCCGGCTACTCGGTGCTGCAGGTATGGCCCTCTCGACTGCCGTCGCCGGCTGTTCGCTGGACGCACCCGGCCAGGCGACTGCTGAGGAGGGAGGCGAGTTCCCCGAGGAGTTCGACCCGCCCGCGCAGGACGGCGAGCAGCCCGTCTCCGAGGCCGAGTTCACGGACGTGTACCGGGAGCTCGTCGAGTCAGTCGCGGCCGTTCGCGTCGAATCGACGGGACAGCCCGACTCCGGCGGGACGGCCTGGGTGTTCGAGGACGATTACCTGGTCACGAACGAGCACGTCGTCAGGAACACCGAGGACCCGTACGTCTGGTTCACCGAGATCGGCTGGCGCGAGGCGAGCGTCGTCGGCCGGGACGTGTACAGCGACCTGGCGGTCATCGAGGTCACCAACAGGCCGGACGAGGCCGGCGGGCTGTCACTCGTCGACCAGCCCCACGCCGTAGGGACGCCGGTTGCAGCCGTCGGCAACCCGTTCAACCTCACCAGTTCGTTCACTACGGGCGTCATCAGCGGCCGAAACCGGACGATCGACCTCCCGCAGTCGGAGTTCTCGATCGCGGACGGCGTCCAGACCGACGCCGCGCTGAACCCTGGCAACAGCGGCGGCCCGCTCGTCACGCTCGACGGGGGCGTCGAGGGCGTCGTCAACTCCGGCGGCGGCGACAACGTCGGCTTCGCCATCTCCGCGGCGATGGTGGACAACGTGGTCCCGGAGCTGATCGCCGACGGCGAGTACGAACACTCATACATGGGCGTCGGCCTGCGGGACGTCACGCCGCGCATCATCGAGGCCAACGAGCTCGATGTTACCTGGGGTGTCTACATCGCGGAAGTCAGGCCCGACAGCCCCTCGGACGGCGTTCTCCGGGGTGGGTCGAGCCGCGAGCGCGTCCGCGGCGTCGACATCCCCGTGGACGGGGACGTGATCGTCGGCCTCGACGACTGGACGATCCCGAACCGCGAGCGCCTCTCGGCGTTTCTCGCCCTCGAGACGGAGCCCGGCGACACCATCGACGTCGAGGTGGTCCGCGACGGGGCGCGCCAGACCGTCGAGCTGACGCTCGGCTCCAGACCGAACCCACGCCCGCTCTCCTGAAAATCTCCACGTACTCATACTGGTGGCTGTACGTACGTGAACACTCGAACTGAGAATCCAGGCGGAACGGGTCTGTACCCGCAGATATACAGCCAGACGTGATTCAGTTACGCCATGCCGTCCCAACTCCCGTTGTTCAGGCCATGACACAGCCGATGGGCCGTCCTGGCACTGGACGGAGTCACGTCTGGCTGTATAGCAGAGACTGGTGAGTAAAAGAATTACAGCCACCAGTATCACGACCGAAAGTATGAGACTAACCACCGCTGGATCGGGCTCCCGGCGGGGCCGAACCGATAGCTCTTACAGTCGGTCGATCCACCCTCCGGTACAGTGACACCGCCGCCCAGTGGCCCGCGGCGCAGCACCCGGCTGGTCCTCCTGCTGGGGATTCTCTCGGGGATCAGCGGCCTCATGGTGTTGCCGTTCACCAGTCCCGAGCAGTTCATGCTCGCCTCGGACGTGTACCGCCACGCCGCTGAGGCGATGCTCGCGGGCGAGGACTTCTACGCGGTCTCGCCGCCGCGGCTGCCTGGCTACAACTTCATCTACCCGCCGATCGTGATCCTGCTGTTCGTCCCACACGCCCTCGTCGGCAGTGCACTCGGTGCCTACGCGATCCAGTTGCTGCTCACCGTCGCATTCGGCCTGGGCACGACGCTGGTCGTCGGGCGCGCACTGGCGCGCCGAGGGGTCGCTCTCTCGCGGATCGACTGGCTGCTGATCGGGTCGTTCGCGCTCGTCTCGGCACACAGCGCCATCACGCTCGCCAACGGCCAGGTGACCATCTGGATGGGGTTCGCGTTCGCGCTCGGCTTCGACGCCCTGGATCGAAGTCGCGAAATTGTCGCCGGCGTCGCCTTCGCGCTCGCCGCGCTGATCAAGGTGTTTCCCGCCGCGATCGGCCTCTGGCTGCTCCGCCGACGTGCCTGGCGGAGTGTGATCGCTGCCACTGCTACCGGCCTCGGCGGACTGGCCCTCGGCGCAGTCCTGTTCGGACCCGACGTCACCGAGACGTACGTCCGGGACGTACTGCTCGGCCGCTACGAGGGTGAGACGTTCGGCGGGGTGCCCGAGTCCGACCAGACGACCGGCGGTGCACAGCGGCAACTGGCCGCCCTGACGGGGCTCGGCTCGCCGGCGCTCGGAATCCTGGCGCTGGCGATCGTCGGCCCGGCCGTCCTCGCCCTCTATCGGCGGATCGACACCGACGAGCGCCGTCTGGCAGCGATGCTCGGGACGGTCCTGGGCGTGTTGCTCGTATTGCCGCTCCAGCGGCTGTACATGCCGCTGTTCGCCTTCCCGCTGCTCGTCCTCCTGTACACGCTGCCGTCAAGCCGGGGGCGTCGGCTGTTGCTCCTCGGGACCCTCGTCTCCTCCGTTCGGATCACCTACGACCTGGCGGCGTCGACGGTCGAGACGATGGCGCTGCCCGGCGCCCTCTCGGAGCCGCTGCTGTCGCTGATCGAGATGCTGTTCGTGTTCGTGTTGCCGACCACCCTGGGGCTGTGGCTGCTTCTGGCCGGCTGTCTGCTCGTCCAGTTCGGGAGCGAGGGCGGTCCAGCCCGCTCGACGCTCAGATGATCCGCTCGGATTTCGCGTAGCTTCCCAGCCAGCCGCCCATGGCGCTCAGGACCGCGACGTACAACAGCAGCCCGAAAAATGCGACGACGAGGACGGCGACCCCCAGGCCGCCGACGACTGACGGAACCCCCGCACCGCCGGCCGCCACGACGAACAGGAACAGGTTGCCTGCCAGGACCAGGACCGCCAGGAGCGGCACGACCGAGATGAGGCCCGCGATTGCGCCGACTTTCAGGCCTCCGTCGGTGTTCCGGCCCTGGAGGTACCCGGCGACGGCGCCGCCGGCCACCGGCGCGAACGGGACGATCGGCGTCGTCAGGACGATCACCGCGGCTCCGAGCAGCGAGTTCACGAATGTGTCTCCCTCTGCCATGAGCGGACCGACGACTGGCCATCACATAACCGTTGTGCGATGCCGTCGGACTGCGCAGGAGAAGGCGAACTCGAAACCCGGCGTCAGATCTCGCTCTCGAAGTCGTCGAGTGCGTACGCCGGCTCCGCGCCGCGGCGGTCCAGCGTCTCGTTGGCGAGCAGCCAGTAGACGACCGACAGCGCCTTGCGCCCCTTGTTGTTCGTCGGGACGACAAGGTCGACGTTGCTGGTGGTGTTGTTGGAGTCGCACATCGCGATGACCGGGATGCCGACCGTGATCGCCTCCTTGACCGCCTGGGAGTCGCCGATGGGGTCGGTCACGACCACGACGTCCGGCTCGATGTAGCCGTCGTACTTCGGATTCGTGAGCGTCCCCGGGATGAACCGGCCGGTGCGGGCGCGGGCGCCGACGGCCTCGGCGAACTTCTCGGCCGGGAAGCGGCCGTACTGGCGCGAGGATGCGACCAGGATCTGCTCGGGATCGTAGTTCGCGAGGAAGTCCGCAGCCGTGCGGATCCGCCTGTCGGTCATGGAGACGTCCAGCACGTACAGCCCGTCGGTGCGGACGCGGTGGATGAACCGCTCCATGTCCGTGGTCTTCTGCTGGGTGCCGATGTGGACGCCGGCCCCGAGGTAGTCGTCGACCGGGATCAGCAGGTCGGCCTCCTCGTCGGACATGACGTCCTCGTCCAGCGACGGGCCCTCCTCCTCGACCTCGGCATCCTCCTCGACTGTCTCCGCTGCTGTGTCGGCGCCAGCCGCGTCGGCCGTCTCCGCCGGGTCGACGTCCGACTCCGCCGCGTCGAGACCTTCGTTGTCGTTTCCGCTCATGCGTTTTGTTCGATCCGGATGAGTTCGTTCAGCTTCGCCGTCCGCTCGCCGCCGACCGCGCCCGTCTTGATGTACGGGGCGTCGGTCGCCACGGCGAGGTGGGCGATCGTGGTGTCTTCGGTCTCCCCGCTCCGGTGGGAGATGACCGGCTCGTACCCGTTGCGCACCGCCTGCTCGACCGCGTCGACGGTGTCGCTCAGGGTGCCGATCTGGTTCGGTTTGATCAGGATGCTGTTGGCCGCGCCGGCGTCGATCCCCTCGGTCAGTCGCTCGACGTTCGTCACGAACAGGTCGTCGCCGCAGATCAGCGTCCGGTCGCCGACCCGGTCGGTCAGCGCCGCGAACCCGTCGTAGTCGTTCTCGTCGAGCGGGTCCTCGACGTACACGAGGTCGTACTCGTCGACCAGTTCGGCCATATAGTCGATCTGCTCGGCCTTGTCGCGGGTCTCGTTGCCGTAACGGTACACCTCTTCGTCGGCGTCGTACAGTTCGGCACCGGCGACGTCCAGCCCGACGCGGATGTCGAATCCGACCTCGTCAGCGACCAGTTCGGTCGCCTCGTCGGCGATCTCGAACGCCTCGCTGTCGTCGATTGACGGTGCCCAGGCGCCCTCGTCGCCCTTGCCCGCGGCGACGCCACGCTCATCGAGCAGGTCCGCGACCGCGGCGTGGACGGCTGCGTTCGCGAAGACGGCCTCCTCGGCGGAGGGTGCGCCTACTGGCACAGAGAGAAACTCCTGAATATGCGTTGCGTCTGCGGCGTGTTCACCGCCGCCGATCACGTTGCCCAGCGGCACCGGGAACGAGTCGCCGCGGAACGCCCCGCCGAGGTGCTGGAACAGCGGCGCACCGAGCACGTCAGCGGCGGCCTTCGCAGCAGCCATCGAGATGGCGACCGCGGTGTTGGCGCCAATCTCCGAGAAGTCGTCCGTGCCGTCGGCGGCGTGCAGTGCCTCGTCGACCTCGCGCTGGTCG
>PXSF01000108.1 GCA_003022845.1 Halobacteriales archaeon SW_10_66_29
TGCGAGCGACAGCAATTATGGACTCGCCGGGATTTGAACCCGGGGCCTCTCCCATGCCAAGGGAGTGATCTACCACTGATCTACGAGCCCGCGTCGGCAGTCCCGGCTTTTCGGTCGGCCCGCTTAAACCCATCGGAACCACCCGCCCCTGCCTCCCTCTGTCACGGGAGATTCCCCGTCGTCTGGTAATTTGGACGGCACTCACAGTTCACCCGCCGCTGCCAGCCGACCGATCACTCCCTCGTCCGCGGAACGCACGTTTTATACGTGCCAGTGGACAACCGTACTCCACGAATGCCCAACTCACACGGACCACAGCAAGGGACGCGGCACAAGCTCCAGAACGACGCACGGGAGGGTGGCACGACGCCGCCCCAGCAGACCACCGAGCAGTTCGAGAGCGGCGACTCGGTCCACCTGGCGCTCGACCCGAGCGTCCAGGAGGGACGGTTCCACCCCCGATTCAACGGCAAGACCGGCACAGTCGTCGACGAACAGGGTCAGGCGTACAAGGTCGAAATCGAGGACGGCAGAGTCGAGAAGACGGTCATCGCCAGCCCGGCACACCTCGAACGCCAGGGGTAACCCCACCCGACGCCCTTACTCCCAGCCAGCAACGTCCAGTAGCTGTTCGTACGCAGGGGCGTACGCCTCCGCAATCGCCGGCGGGTCCGTCTGCTCCGCCTCGCGCAACGGCGACAACTCGACCGTCGCCACGGGATCGAGCAGCTCAGTCACGTCCGAGACGCGCTTCTCCAGTTGGCCCTCCAGCGGCGTCGAACCGCCCGACGCGATCGAACAGCTCTTGGCGTACCGCGAGCCCTCGTACAGCCGGACGCGGCCGGGCTCGACTACCGCGACTGCGCCGGGATCGAGCCCCTGGATCGGCCGGGCGACGTCGGCATAGGACTCGACGACCGCCCGGTCAGTCCGATCGATGGTCCGCGCAAGCGACTCAAGCGCCGGCAGGTAGTACTCCCGGATGGCCGTGTTGAGTTCCTCGACAGAATCGACAACGAGCGCGTCCGCGAGCGGGAGCGCCTGGCGGGCCGACTCCGGGAGGTCGACCGTCCCGTTGACGAGATACTCCTCGCCGACGCGGTCCAGCAGGAACGACCGGTCGGCCTGGCCGAGCAGCCCGGTGCCGGGCCCCGGCGCGGGCGTCCAGAGGCGGTGGATCGGGTTGACGTCGAGCGGGTCGAGCTGGCCGGGACTCGCCGCGGCGAGCCGGCGGGCGTCCTTCCCGCAGACGTGCCCCTCCCCGATGGCCGCCCGGTAGTCGTCGTGGTCGTGCCAGACGTCGTTGCCCGCGCGGGGTTTGAACCCTACTGCGTCGGCGTGAGCGAGGAGGCCCGTCGCGAAGGTCGTCTTGCCGGCGTCGACGCGGTGCTCGCCCGCGACGAGCACCGTCACGAGTCGGCGAGGCCGTAGTAGCCCGGCTCGTCGTCGGACGCCGGCTCCGCGAACACGAACGACTCCGAGTGCTTCATCATCCACGGGATCGCCCAGTCGAGCAGCACGTTCTCGGTCTCGATATCCAGTTCCTCGTCGACGTCGACCCCCTGGAGGAGTCGCGCAACCTCGTAGATCGTGTAGAGCTTGTCGGCTTCCAGAACCTCCTCGGGCCTGCGGAACGCGAGCGGCCGCAGCTCCCCGGCCTCGGCTTTCGGAATGGGCATACCGGGAGGTAGCCCGAGCGAGGGTGTAAGCGCTGTGATCCGCTCCGAAAAATGGCAGGTTTCGCTTCCGACGCGGCTGGCGCACTCCCCGCGACGTCAGCCTTCGACCCGACTGACGACCTTGTCGTACTCTTCGGCGACACTGTCCCAGTTGACGACCTCGAAGAACGCGTCGATGAACTCGCCGCGGTCCGGACCGTAGTCGTAGTAGTAGGAGTGCTCCCAGACGTCGAGTGCGAGCACGGGGTGTGAACCCCAGAGTGCGCCCTGGTCGTGCTTGTCGACGGCGACGTTGCGGAGCTGTTTTGCGACCGGGTCGTACACGAGCAGGGCCCAGCCGCCGGCAGCCGACGCCGCGGCCTCGAACTCGCCCTTCCAGCCCTCGTAGGAGCCGAAATCCTCCTCGATGCGGTCCCGGAGCTCGCCTTCGGGCTCGCCGCCGCCGTCGGTATGCATGTTCTCCCAGAACAGCGTGTGCAGGTAGTGGCCGCAGCCGTTGTGGGTGACGTCCCCCAGGGCGCCGGCCGTCCCGTCGTGGTCGCCGCTCTCGCGGTTCTCGGCGAGCGTCTCCTCGGCGGACGCGAGGCCGTTGACGTACCCCTGGTGGTGGGTGTCGTGGTGCCACGTCACCACCTGTTCTGAGATGTGCGGCTCCAAGGCGTCGTAGTCGTACGGAAGCGGTGGCAGCTCGGGGTTCGATTGCTCTGGCATCTTGAAATCCCTCCAGTAGAACTAACGGCTGGCTCCCCCAAAAAGGTTGAGAAGCCGGTGTGCTGTGTTGCTGAAATGAATTTCAGTAACCGCACGTGATGGAACTGATTCACAAATCTGGGTGCCTGGAGATGCTGTTATTGGGCGTTGCCCTTCGCGAGAGAACATATCACGGAGGTTTTGAGTCGGATAGGATACGGGAGCGCGCCACGTGACCCGCCTCGTGAATCCTATCGGTCAATCTGCATCGCCGCGGGCTCGTTGGAACATTTCGATGGCCTGCTCTCGGCGCTCGCTGTGCTCGACGATCGGTGCCGGGTACGCCGGGGCGTGCATCTCGCGGGTACCCTGATCCAGTTCGTGCCAGGAGTGGATCGTCTCGGCGGGAACCCCCTCCAGTTCCGGGACGTATCGCTTGATGTAAGCGGCGTCGGGATCGTACCGCTCCCCCTGACTCATCGGGTTGAAGATCCGGAAGTACGGCTGTGCATCGGTGCCCGTCGAGGCTGCCCACTGCCAGCCGCCGTTGTCGTTGGCGGTGTCGTGATCGACCAGCTTCTCGCAGAACCAGTCGTAGCCCAGCCGCCAGTCGAGCAGCAGATCCTTCGTCAGAAACGAGGCGACGATCATGCGGACGCGGTTGTGCATGTACGCCTCCTCGCGGAGCTGTCGCATCCCCGCGTCGACGATCGGATACCCCGTCTCGCCGTCTTTCCAGGCCTGCAGCGCCTCGGGATCGTCGCGCCACGCGATGGGGTGCTCGTAGCGCTTGTAGTTCTCGGTGACCACGTCCGGCCGGTCCCACAGCACCTGCGCGTAGAACTCCCGCCAGGCGAGCTGGTCCTGGAACTCGAAGACGGACTCCCTGGCGGCCTCGTCCGGAGCCTCCAGCTTCGCGGCCTCCGTCTCCTCGTACACCTCCCGGATGCCGATCGTGCCGTACTTGAGGTGGGGGGACAGCCGCGAGGTACAGTCGTCAGCCGGGTAGTCACGGCGGTCGTCGTACCGGTAGATGTCCGCCCCGCAGAAGTCCCGGAGTCGCTCCCGTGCTGGTTCTGTCCCGGCCGGCGGAATGGTGGCTTCGGGGTCGTCGAACCCCAGGTCGGCGAGCGTCGGGAGTGAAGCCGTCGTTCCGTCGACGTCGCCGGAGCGGACGCTCGCTAGGTCCGGTTCGGCCGGCGGCTCGATCGGATCGCGCTTCGGGCGTTCGTGCCACTTCTTCGAGAAGTAGGTGAACACCTTGTAGGGGTCGCCGTCGTTGGTGGTGATCGCCCCGGGTTCGTGGTGGACGGCGTCGTGGACCGCGGTGCGCTCGGCGCCGGCCTCGGCCAGCGCGCGCCGGACGGCCGCGTCGCGGTCGCGCGCGAGCCCCGAGTAGTCGCGACACCAGGTCACTGTCGAGGCATCGAGTTCCCGGGCGAGTGCCGGCACCACCTCGCGGGGATCTCCCCGGGCGATGAGCAGGTCGCTCCCCCGCTCCCGGTACGCCTCACGGAGCGAGGACAGTGCATCGAGCAGGAACGATACCCGGGGCGGAGCGGCGTGGGCGAGGACCGCCGGGTCCAGCACGAACGCCGGAACTGTCTCGCCGGCCGCCGTCGTCGCTACGAGCCCGCGGTTGTCGGCCAGCCGCAGGTCGCGGCGATGCCAGTGCAAGTGCATAGACAGTGCTTGGACGGAAACCACTTCAACGGCAGGGAACCACCAATCCACTCACCAATACAAACCCGGCTGGGTCGTAACATCCGAACGCCGACCTGGGAACTCCGGCAATCAGCCGCCGTACCACTGGAGCTCCTCGATCCGGGGTGCGCGTTCGAGGCCGGCAAAGACCACGAGCACCGACAGCTCCGAGCCGCCGGGAACGGGAGCATCGCCGCTCCGGAGTTCGGCGTTCTCACACCGGCTGGCGACCCAGTCCCGGCCGTCCGCCACCGCGCCGCGATGGAGCCAGTCCGCCGGCCCGGAGAACAGCACGAGCGCGGTCGCGCTGTCGGCCGGATCGCAGTCCATCGTGAGCTGCCCCCTGACCGCCCAGCGGAGCGTGCTCGTCACCGCCTCGCGCCGCTCGGCGTCGGTCGCCTCTTCGAGCAGTTTCCCCTTGAGACGGCCGACCAGCGAGTCCTCGACGTCGCGGAACTTCGAGACGGGTGCGCTCGCGTGGCCGACCGTCGCCAGCCCGCCGGTGTCGAGCGTCGCGGCGACGTCCGTCTCGTCGAGGACGCTCTCGCCGACGGGGCTGGCCGCCTCGACCTCCCCCGCCACCAGCAGGCTTCCCAGCCGGTCGGCGAGTTCGCGGTTCAGCGCCGGGAGCCGATCCTCCAGCGAGTCGTCCTCGCCGGTCCAGGCGTCGTTGTCGAACGCGATCTGGCAGTCGACGACGCTGTCGAGGGCCTCGACACCCCGCGCGGCGTTCTCACAGGCCGTCTCGTCGTCTCCCGTTGGGAGTACGGAAACACAGTACACGGGGCGATCGTATACCCGCGTGAGCTCCTCGGCCAGCACCGGTGTCGCTCCTGGGCCGGTGCCGCCGCCGAGGCCCGCCACGAGGAGGATCCCCGTCACACTGGTCGTGATAACCTCGTCGAGTTCGCGGCGCAGTTCCGTCGCCTGGTCCGCCGCAGCGTCCCGTGCTGCGTCGGCGTCGCTGTCTGCCCCGGACCCGTCGAACTCGAGTGTGCCGAACGGGTGTCGGGCGTCACTCGGGACGCGGTCCAGCGCCCCGAGGCTGCTCGTGTCGGTGTCGAAGACGCGGCTCGCCGCCAGGTACGATACCGATCGGCCCGCGTCGTCACGGTGCAACTCGTCGACGATCCGGCCACCAGCGCCGCCCACGCCGACTGCCACGACATCCATACGCGGGCAATTTCGGTGCGGCAGCATAAATGTACACGTCCAGCTATCAGATCGGAAACTCCCAGGGGGCGGTACGGGGCCGCCTGGCGGGGCGGGCAGCTGCACCGCCGGGGGAAATGAGGGCGTTTTTCACCGTACCGGGTCCAAGCCAACGGCAATGGACGAGGAGACCCGCGAGCGCGCTCGGGAGCAGGCCGAGATCGACGCGCTGTTCAACGCACTGAAACACGACAGCGACGCACAGGTGGGTGCGATCATGGGGCCGCTGATGGGTGAAAACCCCGAGTTCCGGGAGTACGGCGACGAGATAGCCGGCGTCCTCGCGCCGGTCGTCGAGCGAGTCAACGGGATGGACCCCGACGACCGCCGGGAGCGACTGGCCGACCTCGCGCCGGAGAAAGTCGAGGAACTGGACGCCGACGACGAGGAAGAGGACCAGGTCCTGCCCGACCTGCCCGGCGCAGAGGACGTCGATCAGGTGCGGATGCGGCTGGCGCCGAACCCCAACGGCCCCTGGCACCTCGGGAACGCCCGGATGCCGGCAGTGATCGGGACGTACAAGCAGCTGTACGACGGCTGGATGCTCTGCCGGTTCGACGACACCGATCCCGAGACCAAGCGCCCGGACCTCGACGCCTACGACGCGATCATCGACGCCGTCGAGTACCTCGGGTTCGAACCTGACGAGGTCATCCGTGCCAGCGATCGACTGGAGATTTACTACGACCACGCGCACGAACTGATCGACCTCGGCGGGGCCTATACCTGTTCGTGCCCCGCCGGGGAGTTCTCCGAGCTGAAGAATGCGGGCGAGGCCTGCCCGCACCGGGACAAGGACGAAAACACTGTCCAGGAGGAGTTCGACCGGATGGTCGACGGCGAGTACGACGCAGGATGATCGACACGCCCCACCCGCGCGAGGCGGCGGCCGAGTACCGCTGCTGGCCGCTACTGGACTTCCAGAGCGGGGTCGACGACCACCTCACGGGGATCACGCACATCATCCGCGGGATCGACCTCCAGGATTCGGCGAAGAAACAGCGGTTCCTCTACGAGTACTTCGGCTGGGAGTACCCCGAGGTGATCCACTGGGGCCACGTCCAGCTCGACGAGTACGACGTGGCGCTGTCGACGTCGACGATCAAGGAGCTCGTCGAGTCCGGGGAGCTCGACGGCTGGGACGACCCCCGCGCCCCCACGATCGCGAGCCTCCGGCGGCGCGGCATCCGCGGCGAGGCTATCGTCGACGCGATGGTCGTACTCGGGACCTCCGCCTCCAACGTCGACCTGGCGATGTCCGCCGTCTACTCGCACAACCGCGACCTGATCGACGACGAAACCGACCGCGCGTTCCTCGTCCGAGACGACGACGAACACGGCGGCGGTGCAGTCGAGCGAGCGCTGGGGGGCGGTCCGGACGCCGGCCATCCGCCCGTCCACCCGGAGCACGAGGACCGCGGCCGGCGGGAGATTCCGGTCGAGGGCAGCGTGCTCGTCGAGGCCGACGACCTCCCGCCCGAAGGCGAGCGCGTCTGGCTCAAGGGGTACGGCTGCGTGCGCCACACGAGCGACGGGTTCGAGTACGTCGGCGCTGATCTCGACGTGACGCGCGAAGAGGACGTCGACATCGTCCACTGGGTGCCCACCGACGACAACGTTCCCGTCCGGCTCCGGACGATGGACGGCGACGTCGATGGGTACGGCGAACCGGGGGTTGGGAGTTACGACGCCGACGAAATGCTCCAGTTCGAGCGCGTCGGATTCGTCCGCGTCGACGCCGCTCCGACGGACGCCGTGGAACGTGCGGTCACGTACTACGCGCACAACTGATCCGGCCCCGGATCGACCGCCGTCCCCCGGGTTCGGTGGAAGGTTTAAGTGACCGCCGGCTGTGGTAGTAGATAGCAATGGCGATCGACCCAGAATTCGAGGACACGTACGAGGAAGTCGACAGACACGAGGGCCACCGGGTGTGGACACCGGACGGCGACGAACCGACAGAGGAGACCCAGGGGATCCACGGGACGCACGTCGCGGTCGATTTCGACCTCTGTATCGCGGACGGCGCCTGTCTCGAGGACTGCCCGGTCGACGTCTTCGAGTGGGTCGACACGCCCGGCCACCCCGAGAGCGAGATCAAGGCCGACCCGACCCACGAGGACCAGTGCATCGACTGCATGCTCTGCGTGGACGTCTGTCCTGTCGACGCGATCGACGTCGACCCGAGCCGCGCCGGCCGGATCTGACGTATAGCAAGCGGAAGCCCCGTCCTTCAGGGCGGGGTCTAAGCGATATGCTCGGCCGAACAACCGCAAGACTTAGGCCGGCTGGCGTCGTACATTCACTCACCCAACAAGGGCAAAAACTGGCGGTTGGATTGGGTTCCGCCCGGACGATGGCGACGTTACCCATATGTCGCTGCTGGGGTTCGATGACGGGTCGTACCTGGAACTGATCTCCGAGGTCGAACGCGGCGACCACGGGTTCTGGCCGGCCCACATCCGGGCCGACGCCGGCCCTGCGGCGTGGTGCGTCCGCGTCGACGACATCCTGGCGGACTGCCGCCAATCGCTGGCGGCTGGCTGGGAGGTGCACGGGCCGCTGTCCGGGTCGCGCGAGCGCGACGACGGCACGCTCGTCGAGTGGGATCGTGCCGAGTACGGTTCAGAGGAGAACCGCCTGCTGTTTCCGTTTGCGATCGAGGATCGGACCCCGCTGTCGTACCGGGTGTCGCCGACTCCGAGTTCCGCCAGCGGACCGCTG
Source organism: Halobacteriales archaeon SW_10_66_29 (assembly GCA_003022845.1). Lineage (GTDB taxonomy): Archaea > Halobacteriota > Halobacteria > Halobacteriales > Haloarculaceae > Halovenus. The sequence goes on from PXSF01000108.1 coordinate 8,010, forward strand.
ACCGGGATCGGCGAGGTCGTGCTCGCGACCGACCGCCCAGAGCGGGCGCTCCGCCTGCTCGGAGACCGCTACCGCTTCCCGTCGCCAGCACGCGGGACGGTCGAGGGGTTCGGGACGGTCGCATCGATCCCCGGCGAACCGATCGCTGTGACCGAGCCAGCAGGTGAGCAGTGGCTGCAGGAGCGACTCGGCCAGTTCCGTGCGGGGCCGTGCGCGGTGCTGTTCGAAACCGGGGACATGGCGGCCGCCAGGGACGCCTACCCGCTCACCGAGTCCCGGGCCTGGCCGGACGGCCGCGTCGCCGTCTTCGAGAGCGAGCGCTTCGGGACCCGCCTGGGCGTGATCGAGCGGGAGTAGGCCGCTCGCCTGCCCCCGGGAGCGATCCGGGCTACGGCCAGTTGCAGTTGCCGCACTTCGTCCCAGTGTCCCGTTCGACCCGATCCCTGATCTCCGACCACCGGGCGTCGAGCACCTGTCCGTCGGGGCTGGCACCACATCCGCGCGCCCCCAGCAGGTGCCAGGTGTCCGACGCCTCGTTGCGAACCGCTTTCATACCCCGACCTGGGGCGGGCGGCGGCAAAAGTGCTCTGTCGCACCGGCGTGACAGGGGTCCGGGTTTTCGGAGTCGTATCGCATTCCCGAGAGTTTCACGGGTTAACACCGGAGTCTGACGGGTCGACAGCGGGAAAGACTCACAACAATCACTATAAGACCATGGAGTGTCAACGTGAAAGTAAATGCCCTTACTCGAACGACTCACGTTCAGGAGCGACGCGAGCAAACAGATCTACCAGTACGTGGAGCGCCACGGGACCGCGGCCCGCCACCGGACGATGGACGCCGTCGGGCTGTCGGCCGACCAGTTCCGGGAGGAACTGGAGTGGCTCCTGACGAAGGGGTACCTCGAGGACGACGGCGGGACGCTGCGGATCGACCTCAACGCCGGCTCCGTCGAGGAACACGTCGGCGCGGAGATGCAGTACACGATCAGGCCGGCGCGCCAGGAGGATTTCGAGGGGCTCGTCGAGACGATCCGCGCCGTCACCGACGAGGACACGTACGTCGTCGCCGAGAGCATCGCCGAGCGCCTGCTGTACGAGGACGCGGTGATGCGACACAACACCGTCGAGTCGCGCGTGTTCTTCGTCGCGACCATCGACGGCGAGGTCGTGGGCTGGGCGCACCTCGACCTCCCGCAGGTCGAAAAGCTCCAGTGTGCCGCCCAGCTCACCGTCGGCGTCCGCGAGGAGGTCCGGCACAACGGGATCGGCAGCCGCCTGCTGGGGCGCGGGCTCGACTGGGCGGACGCCAACGGCTACCACAAGGTGTACAACAGCGTCCCCGCGACCAACGACGCCGCCCTCTCGTTCCTGGAGTCCCACGGCTGGGAAACCGAGGGCATCCGGCGGGAACACTACGAAGTCGAAGACACCCTCGTCGACGAAGTGATGATGGCCTACACCTTCACGGACGGGTAGCTGAACCTCCTGCGAGGCGATCGCTACCCGTCGCGTCGAGACAGCAGTCCCCGATCTCCGTCCGCGAGCGACCGGCGACCAACGGGCTCAGCCGCCGAGATACAGCTCGACGACCTCGTCGTTGTCCAGCAGGTCGTCGGCCTGATCCTCGAACCGGACGGTGCCCTGGTCGAGCACGTAGCCGCGATCGGAGATTTCCAGGCCCTTGACGGCGTTCTGTTCGACCATCATGATCGCCGTGTCCATGTCGTTGACCGTCCGGATGTCGGCGAACACCTCGTCGGCGGTGTTGGGGGCCAGACCTGCCGAGGGCTCGTCGATCAGCAGGACGTCTGGCTCCATCACGAGGGCACGGGCGAGGGCGAGCACCTGGCGCTGGCCGCCAGAGAGGTTGCGGGCCTTCTCGCGGCGCTTGTCCTGCAGCAGCGGGAACCGGTCGTACAGCTGCTCCAGGATCGGGCCCAGGTCGTCGTCGCGCGCGGTCCCGCCCATCCGCAGGTTCTCGTCGATCGTCAGCGAGCCGAAGACGTTCTCGGTCTGGGGGACGTAGCCGATCCCCTTCCGGACGATGTCCTCGGGCGCCATCCCGCCGATATCCTCGCCGTGGTACCGGACCGACCCGGTCCAGGGCGTCAGCATCCCGAACGCCGTCTTCAGCACCGTCGATTTCCCGGCGCCGTTCGGACCGATGAGACAGATGATCTCCTCGCCCCGAAGGTGCATCGTCAGGTCGTACAGCACCTGTACCTCGCCGTAGCCGCTGTCGACGCTCTCCAGTTCGAGGACGGCGTCGTCGGGGATGGTCGCCTGCTCGCCGGCGGACTCGTTCCCCTGCTGTCCGGCGGACTCGTTCCCCTGCTGTTCGGTGGTGTCCGCCTTCCCGCCGGTGGCGTCGCTCGCGTCGCTCACACGCCACCACCGCCCAGGTAGGCGTCGGCGACGCGTTCGTCGGTGCGAACCTCCTCGGGGGTCCCCTCCATCAGGACGCTGCCCTGGTCGAGGACCACGATCGGATCTGCGAGACTCATGATGAAGCTCATGTCGTGTTCGATCAGCAGGAACGTCGTGCCCTGCTCGTGCAGTCGTCGGATCTGGTCGGCCAGCTTGTTGGCGAGCGTCGGGTTGACGCCGGCCACCGGCTCGTCGAGCAGCAGGATCTCCGGCTCCGCGAGCATCGCACGGGCGAGTTCGACCAGCTTCATCTGGCCGCCGGAGATGTCCGTCGCCGGCTGCCTCGCGAGGTGGTCGATCTCGAACTCCTCGAGGATGCGCTCGACGTCTGCCATGTTCGCCCGCTCGCGCTCGCCGACCGCGCCGGGTGCAGTGAACAGCTTGTGGAACGACTCGCCGGGCTGGCGCTGCGGGCCGATCAACATCGCCTCGCGGACGGTCATCCCCTCCAGCTTGCGCGGCGTCTGGAACGTCCGGATCAGCCCCCTGTTGGCGATCTTGTACGGTTCGATCCCCGTGACGTCGTCGCCGTTGAGCCGGACCGACCCGGCGTCCGGTTCGTAGAACCCCGAGATGAGGTTGAAGATGGTCGACTTCCCGGCGCCGTTCGGGCCGATCAGTCCGGTGATCGTGCCCCGCTCGACGTCGAACGTCGCGTCGTCGGCCGCGACCAGCGCGCCGAACTCCTTGCGGAGGTTCTCGACTTCGAGAACTATTTCGGATCGTTCCTCGTCGTCGCCCGGTGTCTCCTCCGCCGCTCTCTCGGTTGACGCGTCCGTGGCCGTGCCTTCCGTTGGGCTCTCACTCATCGCCGTCACCTCCGCGCTGGTCGCGGACGCCCGAGTCGGGCCGCTTGCGAACGTCCTCGTCGACGGCGTCGGGCCAGATGAGCTCCCGCTGTGGCGGAAGCACGCCCTGCGGGCGGAACCGCATGATGAGGATGATCAGCAGACCCACCAGCAGTAACTGGAGCGGTCCCGGGCTGATCGCGATCGACGGCAGTTCGAACAGGACGTCGTCGGTGATGAATCCGAGGTCCCGGAGGAAGCCCGGCGGGAACTCGGTGAGGAACGCGGGTGGGAGCTGCTCGATGAACTGTGGCCCCTCGCGGATCGCGACGACGACGAACCCGCCGAACAGCGCGCCGCGATTTGAGCCGGCGCCGCCGAGGATCACGGCGACCCAGACGTAGAACGTCGTCGTCGGGTCCAGGTTCCCGGGGTTGACGAACAGCTGGAAGTGGGCGAAAAACACGCCAGCCAGCGCCATCACGAGACAGCCGAGCACGAACGACTGCATCTTGAAGAAGTAGGTGTTCTTCCCGAGCGCCTTCGCGAGGTCCTCGTCGGCGCGGATCGTCCGGAGCACGCGGCCCCATGGCGAGCGGTGGGCGCGGCGCAACACCAGGTATGCCCCAGCCATGAACGTGAGGACCAGCGTGACGTTCAGCAGCTGCCGCCAGAACGGCAGGCCGAGCGTCACGACGCGGCCCGGGATCATCTCGATGTTGACCTGCGGCAGCGCCTCGGGCAGCGTCGGGAGTACCGGCCAGCCTTCGAAGAACCGTGGGATGCCGCGCAGCCCCTGGCTGCCGGCCGTCCACTGGCCCTCGTTGAGGATGATCAGCCGGACGACCTCCGCCAGCCCGAGACTGGCGATTGCGAGGTAGTCCGCGCGCAGGCGCAGCGTCGGAATCCCGATTGCGATGGCTACGATGGCGGACAGGATCAGGCCGAGTACGAGGCCGAAGATCGGATTCATGTCGCCGGCGATCGGCGAGTTGCTCGCGGTCATGATCGCCGCCCCGTATGCGCCCAGCCCGAAGAAGGCGGCGACGCTGAAGTTGATGAGCCCGGTGTACCCCCACTGGGCGTTCAGCCCCAGCGACATCAGGCCGAACATGCCGCCGAGCCCGAACAGGAACAGGAAGTACGTGGGGTTGAGGACGCCGGTCAGCATCAACGCAAGCAGCACGAGGACGGCGGCAGCCAGGAATCCGGCGACGCCCCGCTCCTCGCTGGTGAGGTCGCCCCAGTACCCCCGCGGATCGGTGAGAGTGCTCACGTCAGCCACCCCCTCCGACGGCCTCGCCGGCGATCCCCTGGGGCCGGACGAGCAACACGACGACCATGATGAGGAACGCGAGTGCCCTCGCGTACTCGCTGCCGATCGGGATGCCGATCGACGTCAGGATCGGCGTCAGTTGGACGACCATCCCGATGAGGAACGAAGATCACGAGCAGGAGGTTGAACCCCATCCGCGGGATCAGCTGGTTGAACAGCCCGAGGAACGCGCCGCCGGCGCCGGCCAGCCCCGCGCCGATGATCCACGTCCAGAGCTCGATCCGGCGCACGCGGATGCCGCTCGCTCGTGCCAGGCTGGGATTATCTGCGGTCGCGCGCATCTTCCGACCCAGGTCGGTGTGTTGCAACAGCAGGTGCAGGCCGACGACCAGCACGATCGCCGAGGCGACCATCGCAACCTCGTGTTCTGTCACGGCGATGTTGTACTCCAGCAGCCAGTCGATCGGCCGCAGCGCCTGGATGTCGTACCGGCGGCTGTCGGCCGAAAAGCGGATCTGGACCAGCGCCCGATAGACGAACGCGACCCCGATCGAGGTGATGAGCAGCCCGATCGGGCCGACGTCCAGCGGCTTGTACACCAGCCGCTCGGTGAGCAGCGCGACGACGGCCGTGACGGCGGCCCCCAACAGCAGCGCCAGGAAGAAGCTCACTGGCAGCCCCAGGACGCTCATCGACGTTCCGCCGACGACCCCGAAGATGACCAGCGTCGCGTACGCGCCGACGGTCATCGTGTCGCCGTGGGCGAAGTTCGCAAACCCCGCGATGCTGTAGATCAGCGAGAGGCCGATGCTCCCGAGAACGATGATACTGCTGTAGACGACGCCGTCCGCTGCGAGCCTGATAAACTGCTCGGTGACGGCCATCCTCGCCTAGCCTTCCCGGAACTCGGTGGGCACGTACTCGTGGTCCTGCACCTCGAACACCTGCAGCGATCCGGCGGGATCGCCGTTCTCGTCGAAGTCGATGGGACCGCTGACCCCCTGGTAATCGACGTCGCTGGGACTGCCGCCCTCCGCGAGGATCGCGTGGGCGTCCTCGTAGGAGGTGACCTGTTCGCCCTCCGGGCGGGTGACGTCACGAACTACCTCGTCGAGCGCCGGGCCGGTGAACTCGTCGGCGGCCTGGATCGACAGCGCCGCGGTGACGACGCAGTCGTAAGCGAACGCCGACCACACCGTCGGCTCCTCGTCGTACTCGTCCTCGAAGTCGCTGGCGAACTGCTGGTAGTTCTCCTCCTCCACCGGCGCGGACGGCTCGACGACTTTCATGCCGTTGATGCTCCCCTCCGGCGTGCTGTTGATGACCGTCTCCCCGCGGTTGGAGTCGGCGCCGTACAGCTGCGGGTCGTACCCGCTCTCGAACATGTTGTTGACCTGCGTGGCGAACTCCTCCTGGTAGGTGATGAACAGCCAGGCCTCCGCGTCGGACGCGTTCATGTCCGACAGCACGCCGGAGTACGTCGCCTGCTCGCCGTCGTGCGCCCTGTTGAACACGACTTCGCCCTCGTACGCGTCGACAAAGGCGTTCGTGAGGCTCTCGCCGAACTCGTCGTTGATGTACGTGACCGCAACCTCGTCGTAGCCGTCCTCCGAGATGATGTCCGCCAGCGCGATCGACTGCGAGCGCCCGCTGGGCGACATCCGGAGCAGGCCCGGGAAGTCACTGAGCGCCAGCCCGGTCGAGTTCTGGCTCAGCTGGACGACGTCGGTCCCCTGGATCACGCTCTCGTAGATCGACAGCGAGACGCCCGAGCCGACCGCGCCGATCAGGAACGGGACCTGGTCCTGGTTGACGAGCTTCTGTGCGGCCGAGACGCCCGATTCGGCTGTACTCTCGGAGTCCTCGACGATGATGTCGAGTTCGCCGCCGTTGACGCCGACGTCGTTCACTTCCGCCAGCGCCAGGTCCTTCCCGCGTTGGTTGCGCTGGCCGAAGTCCGCGAGCGAACCGGTCAGCGAATCCACCATCCCGATGGTGAACGTCTCGCCGCCGTTCCCGTTCCCGTTGCCGTTTCCGTTCCCATTGCCATTACCATTTCCGTTGCCATTGCCATTTCCGTTGCCGTTGCCGTTCCCGTTTCCATTCCCATTCCCATTGCCGTTGCCGTTTCCGTTCCCGTTGCCGTTTCCATTGCCGTTGCCGTTCCCATTTCCATTCCCGTTCCCTCCGCCATCGTCGGTCGAGATACAGCCGGCCATGAGGAGGACGCTCGCAGCGCCAGTCCCCTTCAGCAGGTCTCTCCGGTCCAGATCGTCGGGCAGCTTCCCAGACATATCAGCCGCACAAATGGGTCAAAGGTACTTAAATTGTGTGTCGCGTACAGCGGGTACCGGGACGGACTGTGGGAGTTTCCAGCCGTCCCGATCTGTGAACTGATGGATACGTTTATATTTTCAGGATAATAATCACGGTTAGTGGGGGTAGATGATTCCACAACGAATTCAGTATCTGCTGGGCTCCTGCGAGCGAGTGCAGCTCCTGAACGCGATCTCACGAGGGGTAGCGACACAGTCAAAACTCGCCGCCGACTGTGAGGTGGCACGCTCGACGGTCCACAGAAACCTCGACGGGCTCCTGGAACGGGGGTGGGTCACCGCCACGGAGGATGGCTACAGGCTCACTGCTGCAGGGGAGAGCATACTCGTGGCGTACCGGGAGTTTGCCGAGGCGGTCCGGACCGTCGGCGAGCACGAACCGTTCCTCCAGCAGCTGGAGCCGGTCGACTCGCGGCCGCCAGCGTCGGCGCTCGCGGGGTGTGAGACCACGGTCTCGACGGAGGCCAACCCACACGCGCCGAGCGTCGAGGTGGCTGCGATGATCCGCAGAAACGCCGGCGAACGGATGCGGATCGCCGTCAGCGGCGTCAGCCCGATCACGAACCAGGCGACGCGAGAGGCCGTCGAGGCCGGCAGCGACCTCGAATTACTTTTCGATACGACCGTCCTGAAAACCCTCCAGCGGGACTACGACGCCGCCGCGAGCGAGGCGCTCGAACACGAGAGCCTGACGATGCGGCTCTCGCAGGGAAAAATCGTGACGGGACTCGTGGTCACTGACGACGAGATCTGCGTCGTCGTGCAGGGCGACGGCGGGAACGCCGTGGCCTGTCTCACCGGGACGACGCCGGAGATCCGCACCTGGGCCGAGCGGATATACGAGCGGCTCCACGAGCGGACTCGCCTCCTGAGCGCCGAGACAGATGGTGTACCCACGGTCGGCTGAACCACGAGCCTGGGAGGCGATACGCTCGACAGCGCACTGGAGAGACAGCTACGGACGCGCAGGGTGTTGCAGCCGCTGCAACGTTTCGAGCGATCTGAACTGGCCAGGAGGATCGAAAAATCCCACTCATCAAATATTTTACTATACTGGCTGAGGTTCCGGACGCATGTCTCCAGCAACCTCACGGCGTGACCTGTTGAGGAGCATCGGAGCGGTCGGGACAGCACTCGCGGTCGGCCCACAGGTCGTCGGGGCGTCAGTCGCCGAGGACCGGTGGGTCTGCAACATGGACCACGACGAGATGAGCATGGCGGCGATGAGCACGAGCGAGGTTGACGTGCTGATGGATCTCCGGGAGGAACTCGGCTTCTGTCTGGTCGAGTGTTCGGAGGATCACCTGCCGGCGGAGTGTGACATCGACTACGACGAGGTCGAGTTCGACCTCGAGAAAGACGCCGACGAGTACGACCAGGAGAACCTCGACCGGCTGCAGGAGATGGCCGAAAACGGGGAGTCGCTGCCGTACGCGCCGGACGTCACGATCGAACTCGAACGGCCGCAGGTACGCGAGGACTCCGGACTGAACGCCCGCAACACCGTCGACGACGAGCTGTACGACCTCCAGTGGGACAAGCAGTCCCAGCGCATCGGGAAGGCCCACAAGCGGGCGACCGGCGACGGCGCCCGGATCGGCATCATCGACGACGGCGTGCTCGGCGCGAATCCCGACAGCAACGCCTCCCATCCTGACCTTCCGAACGTCAACGAGTCCCTCTCGGCGAACTTCACCTCGGACGGCCAGGGCCCGGGCCCGCTGAACGACGATCACGGCACGCACGTCGCCGGCACCGCCGCGGCGGCGGCCAACGGGACGGGCGTCGTCGGCGTCGCTCCCGACGCCGAGGTCGTCGACCTGCGGGTGTTCTCCGGCCTCACTGCGTCCACGTTCGGCATCGTCGCCGCGATCGTCTACGGCGCCGCTCCGGAGGACCAGGGCGGCGCGGGCTGTGACGCCGTCAACCTCAGTCTCGGCCTGCCGACGCTGCCGGTGTGTTCGCTCATCGGCCTGCTCGTTCTCATCTTCTTCTACCCGGTGTACGAGGCTGCCGCACAGTTCGCGCTCGACAACGACTGCGTGCCGGTCGCTTCGGCGGGGAACTCGGGAACGAACCTGGCGGACCCCACCGCCGGCGGGTTCTGCGCGCCGCCGCTGGACTTCGAGATCTTCGGCGAGTCCGGCTTTTTCACGCTGCCGGCATCGGTCGACGAGTATCTGACCGTCGGCGCCACCGGCCCGATCGGCTTCGGCTGGGGCGACGGCAACGGCAGGGGGCCGAACAGGAGCAAAGAGGTCGCTCCGGGACTGGAGATCGAACACCCGATCCAGACCGAACTGTTCCCCGAGGAGCCAGCCTGGTACTCCAACTACGGCGGCGACGGGGAGGTCAACGTGACCGCTGGTGGGGGGAACGTCGACACCGACGCGATCGATGCGGACGAGAACTGGTTCTACGACCTGGTGTTCAACACCACGTTCCAGATCGATCCCAACGCCCCCGAGGACGAACGCCTCGACAGCTACGTCCCGAGCTACGGCTGGAAGGCCGGGACGAGCTTCTCGGCGCCGCAGGTCACGGGCCTGGTCGCCCTCCTGCGCGAACTCGCGCCCGACGCCTCGGCGGCGGAGATCCGGAGCGTCATCGAGTCGACGGCCAGCCAGGAACCGGTCGGTAAAGCCGGCCAGACAACCGCGCCCGAGTCCTACCCCGATGTCCTCGGACAGTCCGAGGGGGTCAACGTCGGGATCGACGGCGAACTCAACGGCGATCAGCCGAGCAACCCCGGCTCGAACCCGCAGACGCTGCCGCCCGCCGACTACCGCGGCTCCGGTCACATCGACGTAAAGAAGGCAGTAGAGCGGCTCTCGTAGTAATTGTTGTGACTCTTTAGGCCGGGTATTCGTCAAACCTTAGTTTCGGGTCGTGAAACTACTATTAGTGCGATGCAATGCCGAAAAAACTCACAACAATCACTATCAGTAGAGGGTAGTTCGGCTGGTGAGAATGACAGTAGATTTTATATGGATTGTAGCCCAAGCGATATTAAGTTTGCCAACAAAACGAGTTAGTACTGATTCGGGACTCGAAGTGGTGTACGTCGGTACCGAGTGGGCAGACACGATTGTCGGATCTCTCGAAACCGCTCTTTCTCAGCTAGCTGTCCACACAGTCCCGGATGCGGCCACGGCACGATCCGACCACACGCCGACCGCGTTCGATTGCCTCATCTCGGAGTACGTGTTGTCGGACGAGACTGGCACGGCGTTTCTTGCGTCGTACGTCGGCGACTCCGATTTGCCGTCTCTGCTGTTGGCAAGCGAGGATGCGCAACCGACAGCGTCAGAGGTGCATCGAGAGTGCAGTCACCCAGCGGAACGCGTCACACCACGAGCGGCTCGAATTCGCTCTCGAACTGGCAGACGCCGGGGCCTGGGAATACGAGATTCCAACCGAGACGGTATGGTGGAACAAACAGGCGCGGGAAATTCACGGTGTCTCGCCGGATCGAACACTCTCCCTGGACGGAATCGACGAACTGTACACTCCCGACGACCGACGGCGAATCAGGGATGCGTTCGACCGCGCAATCAACGAAAGAGAACCGTTCGACGAGATCGCTGAACTCGACGGTGAGGACCGACAGTGGGTACGGATACGTGGCGAACCAGTAACGAGCGGCGGGACACCCATCACTGTCAGAGGGAGCTGTCAGGATGTTACGTCGTTCAAACAGCGGGAAGAACAGTTCAAGTTCCTTCACTCCGCGGGGACGGAACTGATGCAGGCCTCGTCTCGGGAGGAGGCTGCAGAGGTCACGATCGACGCGGCAAAGCACATTCTCGGCTATGCCAAAGCAGCCTTACGACTCGTCGATGAGAACAACGAAGTGCTTCGCGTCTTTGCCACGACGAAAGATAACGTCGCAGCAGCCGGAGAGCGACCGGACTATCGCGTTGACGAGGACGTCCCGGCCGCAGAAAGCTACCGTCGCGGCCAGCCCAAGGTTTTCACCGACCTCAACGTGACCCAAGATGAGTACGAACGAGGGGCGCTGCGCTCGGGCTTGTACGTTCCCCTGGGCGACCACGGAGTGTTCAGTTGTGGTAATCCCGAACCCGACGCGTACGACCAGACCGACGTCAACATCGTTGCTGTCCTCACGAAACTGACGGCCACGGCTCTGACCCGGATCAAGGTTGACCGCGAACTCCGACAGAAGAGAGACCAACTCGAAGACTTTACCGGAACCGTGGCTCACGATCTCAGGAACCCTCTCAACAGCGCTGCCGGGTACCTTGACATTGCTCGCCGCGATCCACAGGACGCCGATTTCGAGGTGATCCGGGACGCACTCGACCGCATGGAGGCAATCATCGATGACTTGCTCAGACTTGCCCGGGCTGGCAAGTCACTGGACAACGTGACACCAGTATCGTTGGCCGATGTTACGGAAGAAGCCTGGCAGCACGCCCAGACCGATGGCCTCACCGTGGCGGTAGAGGACGATATCGTGATCGACGCCGACCGAGAACGGCTGTTACATATCCTGGAAAACCTGTTTCGCAATGCTATCGACCACAATGACCCACCCGTCTCGCTGACTGTTGGCGCACTTGAGGAAACCCGAACCAGCGGCGGCGCGTCGAGCTCCGGGTTCTTCGTCGAAGACGACGGGAGCGGTATTCCACCGGACGTCCGCGACGAGGCGTTCGAGCACGGCTATACCACCCAGGAGGGCGGAACCGGGTTCGGACTCTCGATCGTGCATCACGTCGCCGACGCTCACGGGTGGAGTGTCGAAATTACCGAGGGACGTACCGGGGGTGCGCGGTTCGAGTTTACAAACGTTCCTCTCTCCTCCGAGAAGACCACGCAGTGACTTGCTCTCCTCCTTCGCTCGGGGGCAATGGCCCCGCTCGGGCTCGACGCGATCCCGGTACAGGTGCTGTGTCGCCACGCAGGCTGGCAGCGAATCCGCGACAAAATCGCCGAGGCTGATGGCGGCCTGCCGGGTGAGCTGGAGGAGTACCGCGAGCATCCCGACCTGGCGGAGCTGACCGGATAAGTGTCTAGTTCCCTCGTCACAACGGACAACGTATAAATCCGGGGGCTTGGTAAACCCCGTGTGTTGATGACCTCCGAGCGTGTAGCGACGACCCTTTCACTGGACAGTCCCGTGCCGCTGGTCGTCGAGGAAGGGCCGGACACGCTGATAATCGTCGCCCTGATCCTGGTGCTGGGGGTCACAGCACAGGTGCTGGCCGACCGGTTCCAGGTACCCAGCGTCCTGTTCCTGATCGTCGCAGGCGTCGCCGTTGGCCCGAAGGGACTGTCGATCTTCACGATCGACACGTTCGGACTCTCCGGGCTGTCGACCATCGTCGGTGTGAGTGTGGCAATCATCGTTTTCGAGGGCGCGTTCCACCTCAAGCTCGACAAGCTCGGGGAGGCGCCGGCGGCGACGTTCCGACTGGTCACGGTCGGGGCAGTCATCTCGTTCGTCGGGACGACACTGGCCGTCAGGTTCTTCCTCGGCGCGGAGTGGGGGATCGCGGCGCTGGTCGGTGCGTTGCTCGTCGCGACGGGCCCGACGGTGATCACGCCGATCCTCGCCGTCGTCCCGGTCCGCAACCGCGTCGCCGCAGCCCTCGAGACCGAAGGGATCGTCAACGACGTGACGGCGGCGATCTTTGCGGCGGTGATTTTCAAGCTGCTGGCGGCCCAGGAGTCCGCGCCCTCGGACTACCTCGTGGAGTTCATCCAGCGGTTGAGCGTCGGGGTGTTCGTCGGCTTGGTCACGGCGGGCGTGCTGTGGGTGTTGGTGGTCCAGCTTGACCTGCCGACGGGCTGGACCCCCCAGAACGTCCGGCTGATGACACTCGCCGGCGCGATCTTTGCGTTCAGCCTCGCGGACACGATCGCCACGGAGTCGGGCGTGGCCGCGGTCGCGACCGCCGGGATCGTGCTGGGGAACGTGAACCTCCCGTTCGAGGGGAAAATCGAGGAGTTCAAAGGCGACATCACGATCATCGTGCTCTCCTTTGTGTTCATCGCGCTCGCAGCGCTGATCGATTTCGGGACGCTGCAGGATCTCGGGCTGGGGGGACTGGCTGTTGTGGCAGTCGTGGCGCTGCTGATCCGGCCGGCGCTGGTGTTCATCTCGACGACCAGCGGCGGGTTCACGCGAAACGAGAAGCTCTTCATGAGCTTCGTCGGCCCGCGCGGCATCATTCCGGCAAGTGTGGCGACGCTGTTTGCGATCCAGCTCAGCCAGCGCCGGCCGCCGGGCGACCCGGCGCCCGACATCCTCGCTGGGACCGTCTTTCTGGTCATCTTCGCGACGGTCCTGTTCGAGGGTGGCCTCGCCAGACAGATCGCTGAAAAACTCAAGGTGATACCAATGCGCGTAATCGTGGTCGGCGGTGGACGTGTCGGGCGGGAACTGGGCGAGCGGCTTGAGGAGCGCGGCGAGAACGTCGTCGTCATCGAGCAGGATCCGGCGACCGCAGAGGGGCTCCGCAACCACGGGTTCACGGTCCGGAACAACGACGGTGCGGACGTTGAGGTGCTCCGACAGGCGGGCGCCGAGCGAGCCAAGACGATCGTGGCCGCCACCGGCGACGACGACAAGAACCTGCTGGTGGCACAGCTCGGGAACTCGAAGTTCCACGTCGAGAACGTGATCGCCCGGGTCAACGAACCCGACAACGTCGACCCGTTCAACGAACTCGGCGTGGAGACGGTGTCTGCGTCGTCCTCGACAGCCTGGGCGATCGACAACCTGATCGAGCGGCCGGCGCTGTCGCGCTGGATGACCGAACTCGGGCGGAGCGGCGACGTCCAGGAGATCGAGGTGACCGACGAGACGCTGGTCGACACGACGATCGCCGACCTCAACGACGTGCTCCCGGAAGGCTGCATGGTCGCACTCCACACCCGCAACGGCGAGAACACGGTGCCTGATCCGGATCTCGCCCTGGAGTACGGCGATCACCTCACCGTCCTGGGCCGGATCGACGCCGTCGACGAGGCGATGACGAAACTGCATCCGCACGATTGACCTCGCAGGACGGCCACGGAGTCGCGGCGACGCTCGCCCAGTCGCCGCCACCAACTGTTGGACACCCGGACGTGATTCGCCCCCGTCATCTCGACACAAATAGACGGACACGTGCTCGCACAGACCCAGCTCGACAGCACGTATACAGCCAGACGTGAACGACCGTATGAAGCGGATTGGGAAGGGCTCACCCCAGGGCTAAGGTTATGCCGGCGGGGTCGCTACGTGAGGTATGGACGTCATCGTGATCGGTGGCGGCATCGTCGGTCTCTCGTCGGCCTACGCCCTCGCACAGCGCGGCGCGAGCGTGGGGCTGTTCGAGAAGGGATCGCTGGGCATGGGCAGCACCGCACGCTCGGCCGGCGGCATCCGCTCGCAGTTCGAGACGCCGGTGAACGTGGCGCTGTCCCTCGCAAGCAAGCGGGTCTGGAACGAGTTCGAGGAGCGGTTCGGCGTCGACATCGGCTACCGGAAGACCGGCTACCTGTTTCTCGCCCGCAGCGAGGATGTCGCCGGAACGTTCCGGGAGAACGTGCGGATGCAACAGCGCCTCGGCGCCGACAGCGAGTTCCTCGACCCGGCAGAGGCGGACGAGATCTGCGAGGGGCTGATCACGGAGCAGTTCGCCGCCGCGACGTACAACGGCGACGACGGGTTCGCCGACCCGAACCTCGCAGTCCAGGGGTACGCCAGTGCTGCCCGCGAGGCAGGTGTGGACATTCGGACGGGGACCGCCGTCACCGGCCTCCTAACGGACGGTGACGCCGTCGTCGGCGTGGAGACGGCGGAGGAGCGACACGACGCAGAGTTCGTCGTCAACGCCGGCGGGCCGTGCGCGCGGGAGATCGGGGCAATGGCAGGCATCGACCTCCCGATCCACCCGCGGCGGCGACAGATCGCCGTCGTCGACGCGACCCGGCCTGTGCCCGAGGACGACCCGCTGACGATCGACCTGGAGACGGGCTCGTACTTTCGCCCGGAGCGGGAGGGCGCTGCACTCGTCGGCGGGCACTTCGACGACGAGGACCCTGACCAGGACCCTGACGAGTACGACGACTCCATGGAGCTCGACTGGGCTGCAGACGCGGTCGAACGCGCGGCCGAGTGGACCCACTACTTCGACGAGGAGACGCGGATCAAGCGGGGCTGGGCCGGGCTGTACGCCGTGACGCCGGACAACCACCCTGTCATCGAGGAGTCGGTTCCCGGCCTGATCACCGCGTCGGGGTTCTCGGGCCACGGGTTCCAGCATGCCCCCGCAACGGGACAGATCGTCGCGGAACTCGCTTTCGACGGCGAGCCGAACCTCGTCGACGTCTCGGATCTCACGAGCGACCGCTTCGAGCGGGGCGAAGCGATGATCGAAAAGAACGTGGTCTGATAACCGGCGTCGAGCGTTCAGGGTGATCCACGTTCACTCCATGGAAACGTCCGTGCCGGCCCCCTCTGCAGCCTCGTATATCGCGGCACCAGCCGCCGCGTCGAGCGTCGCCGATCCGACGCTTTTGACCACGACCAGATCGTCGTCGAACGCCTCCCCCGACACTGATCGGTCGCCGCTCCGATCACCGTCGCCGGCCGCGAGCACGTCACCCAGCGGGAGCAGGTCGGACTCGTTCAGGTCAGTCGCGAGGAGGTCCCCGGTTTCCGCGACCTCCGCAGGGACGTCTGCGAACACCCGGCCCGCACGCTCGTACACGGCGGCCTCGACCTCCTGCATCTCCGCCGTGTAGGCGCCAATGGCGACGACGAGTGCGCCGTCCTGCAGTGCGTCCGCCGGGAACACCGGCTCGCTGCTCGTCGTGGCCGTCACGACGACGTCCGCCCCTTCGACTGCGTCCCGCGGGGAGTCGACGACTTCGGCCGGGATCGCGTGTTGCTGGAGGTCGAGCGCGCAGTGCTCGCGGGAGTCGCTGGGCGAGTAGATCCGGACCGACTGCAGGTCCCCGACAGTCGCGATGGCGCGGGTCTGCCAGCGCGCCTGCGCGCCGGCGCCCAGCACGCCGACTGTCATCGCGTCGGGCGCGAGTTCGCGGACGGCGAGCCCGCCGATACAGCCCGTCCGGGCGTTCGTGATCGTCGTTGCCGCCATGAACGCCTCCGGCTGGCCGGTTCGTGCGTCTGTCAGCACGATCTGTGCGTGCAGTGTCGGCAGGCCCCGCTCCTCGTTGCCCTCGTTGAGGCTCACCAGTTTCGTTGCGAACTGCTCGTCGCCGTGGATGTACGCGGGCATCGCGATGCCAGTCCCCAGCGGCTCGTCACCGTCCAGCCCCGTCCCGACCGGGAAATGCGGGCGCTCTGGGCGTTCGACTTCCCCGCGGGACTGCTTGACGAGTGCATCGG
Source organism: Halobacteriales archaeon SW_10_66_29 (assembly GCA_003022845.1). GTDB lineage: Archaea > Halobacteriota > Halobacteria > Halobacteriales > Haloarculaceae > Halovenus. Next base: position 24,209 of record PXSF01000108.1, read on the forward strand.
CGACCACCGGGAGCAACGAGTCGAGGTCGACCACGCGTTCGACGGCCGACTCCGGGAGTATCCTGACCATGTTCGGTACGTGCACGCACGACGCTAATAATTTCACAGGCTGTCAAGGCGGATGCCACGGGGCTTGCCCCCGAGGTTGTTGACCCCGACGGTTGGATCGCAGTGCTTTCGATCGCTCAAACCACTCTTCGCGTTACCCGCACGCATATATCCCAGCAACGAGTACCGTGGCGACAACCCCTCCAGACGACTCCCATGGCCTCACCCGTCTCCCCACCGACGCAAGCAGTCCGGGCCCGCTGTGGCCGGGTCTGGGAGCGGCTCGAACCCGTGCGACGACGAGTCCGCAGGCGGGTCGAAGTCGACACACGGGCACTGGCCGCGGTTCGCATCACCCTGGCGACGACGCTCCTGATCGACCTGCTGCACCGGGCCCAGCACATCGAACTGTTCTACACCGACAGCGGCGTCTACCCGGTCAGCGCATACCAGCTCACGTACTCCGACTACACGGGGCTCTCGATCCACGCCTGGTCCGGCGCACTGTGGTTCCAGCAGCTCATGTTCCTGATCGCTGGCATCTTCGCCGTCGCGTTCCTGCTGGGCTACAGGACCCGGCTGGTCGGGTTCGTTTCGTTGCTGTTGCTGTTCTCGCTGCACGCCCGCAATCCGGGGCTTTTGAACGGCGGCGACCGGCTGTTCCGGGTCCTCCTGTTCGTGGCGCTGGTGACGCCGCTCGGTGAGCGGTTCTCGATCGACGCGCTCCGACGCGGTCGCGCCCGCCGGACCGTGGCTGGCTTCACGACGGCGGCGCTGCTGGCCCAGCCGCTCGCGGTCTTCAGCGCGAACGCGGTCCTGAAACACCGCGGCGAACACTGGTACGCCGGCGACGCCCTGGAGATCGCGCTGGCCAACGACACGATGACGATCTTCCTCGGCAACGTCGTCGCGGAGTACCCGCAGCTGCTGACGGCGCTCAACTACGGCTGGATAACGCTGCTCTCGGGATCGGTCGTGTTGCTCGGGCTGACCGTCGGTCGGCTGCGGGCGCTCGCCGCGCTGGCATACATCAGCGCCTTCCTCGGGATGTTCCTCACGATGTCCGTGGGGCTGTTTCCGTTCGTGCTGACGGCGTCGGTCCTGCCGTTCCTGACGCCCCCATTCTGGGATGCGCTTGCGCGACGGGTCCCCGACCACTGGCGGGACCGGCTCCCGTCGGCCGACCGGCTCGGTCCGCTCGGTCGGCGCCCGCTGGAGCGCCGGCTGCTCGACAGACTCCGGAGCTACGGGCAACCGGGGATTGCGGGAGCGCTGACGACGGCCGCTCGGGCCGTGATCGTCGTCGCCGGCGCGCTCCTGTTGCTCTGGATCGTCACGTTCACCGCGGCCGACGTCACGGACGCGACGGTCCCGGAAGCGGTGGACTACGACCACCTCGATCAGCAGAGCTGGGGGCTGTACGCGCCCGATCCCTCGGAGGGGTACAGCTGGTACCTCGTGGAGGGTGAACTGGCAAACGGGACGACGATCGACGCGCTCGAAGGTGGGGAACTCTCGTTCGATCGCCCGCCGGACGCGTCGAAGACGTACGAGACGTTCCGCCACAGGAAGTACATGCAGCGGGTCCGTGATTCGGGGAGGGCCGACACAACGAACGTCATCGCGAAACGGTACGCCGACTGGGCCTGCGAGCAGGCCAACGACCGGCAGGACCAGCGCGTCCACTACGTCACCGTCTATCGGATGTACCAGCCCAGTCCGATCGACGGCGGGTACGAGGAGCCGTACCAGCGGACAGTCATCGAACGCTACTGCGGGCCGTTCGAGACGACTGATCAGGACTGGAGTCACGTCGAAGACGGCGACTGGGCGGATCCAGCCCAGTCGTTACCCGACGATGGTCCCCCCGGGCAACCGCCGGCACGGGGGAACGACAGCGCCGGCAGCTAACGGTCAGAACGAGTCGAGGCCTTTCTTGAACCGGGTGATGATGTCCTTTTGCTGGAGGTAGCTCGCCGCAGCCAGCAGCGTCGGTGCCCACAGCCCGACGAAGATACCGGTCTGCTTGTCGCCTCTGACGTAGAAGTTGAGCCAGGAGTAAAGCACGGACCCCGCCGCGAGCGTCGCGACCGGGTCGCCCAGCGAGATCGGCGTTGCGTCGACCATCTTCTCGACTTCCTCCCTGCTCTGTGATCGCTTTTCCGTCTGCTCGTCCTCATCGGACTGTTGGAACATTGCCATAGCGTGTAGATTAGGGGCGATAGATGTGTGTACATTCTGCCGTCAGTTGCAAGCCGATTATACACCCGGACGTGATTCTGTTACACGTTAGCGAATCACGTCCGGGTGTATACGTACCCATCCCGGACGAAGCATCAACGACGGCGGTCGACCAGGGCTCTTTCCGCGGGTACAAGAGTACCGATCAGGCGCCGGCAGCAGTCTTACGCCGACGGAAGCCGAGGTTTCGGCGCATCGCCAGCAAGTAGTTCCCACCCGTAACACAATGACAGCACTGGGATACACACTATCGAGCGAGGAGCACAGTCCGAACGACCTTCTCGAGTACGCGGCCAGAGCCGAGGCGGTCGGGTTCGACTTCCTCTCGATTTCGGATCACTATCACCCCTGGACGAGCGAGCAGGGGGAGTCGCCGTTCGTCTGGTCGACCCTCGGCGGCGTCGCAGCAGTCACCGAGTCCGTCGACGTGGGGGTCGGCGTCTCCGCGCCGATCATGCGGATGCATCCGGCGATCTATGCCCAGGCAGCGGCCACGGCCGCCACGATGTTCGAGGATCGCGAGTTTTATTTCGGCGTCGGCACCGGCGAGAACCTGAACGAACACGTCCTCGGGGATCACTGGCCGGAACACGAGGTCAGGGTCGAGATGCTCCGGGAGGCCATCGAAGTGATCGACAAGCTCTGGACCGGTGAGCAGGTCAGCCACCGTGGGGACCACTACACCGTCGAGAACGCGAGGCTGTTCACGCTACCCGACGACCGGCCCCCGATCTGCGTCTCTGCGTACGGCGAGCGCGCGGCGAAGGCCGCGGCCGAGGTCGGCGACGGGTTCTGGTCGGTCGGTCCACAGGAGGTAATCGAGTCGTGGGAGGAGCACGGAGGCGACGGGCCGCGGCTGTGTCAGCTCCAGGCCTGCGTGGCCGACACCGAGGCGGAAGCCGTCTCGACCGCTTACGAGCAGTGGCCGAACTCGGCGCTGACGGGCGAACTGAGTGCGATCCTGCCGACGCCGGCCCACTTCGAGCAGGCCGTCGAGATGGTCTCCGAGGAGGACATCGCGGAAGGCAGTATCATCACCAGTCCCGATCCCGAAGACCACATCGACAGCATTCAGGAGGCCCTCGATACCGGGTACGATCACGTGTACGTCCACCAGATCGGTGACGACCAGGAGGCGCTGTTCGAACTCTACGAGGAAGCTGTCCTGCCGTCGTTCTGATCGGTTACATCTGGTCTTGCGCCTCTCGGCGAATAATGAATCCTTATCGGGCCACTCGCGGACTGAGACGGTCCAGAATCCGCGATTCAGGGGCGTCTTCGGCCACCCGCCCCGATTGCGGTCGCTCAGGCAGGCCTGCTCCCGGATGATATCTTCGACATGTCACGTTCGCCGAGTGCGGCTCGCCCCTGGACGACCGTGTGTGCCAGTCAGTACCACTAACCGTGAATTATCGAAACAACCGCTGGGAAGAGCATCGCCGTCCCGTGACGTGCCGCCGGGAGTATGCATATCTGTAGTTGCGACAGGAACAGATTATTTTTCAAATCCACATTTTATCAGCTACCCGTCGTATTTCATTCGGGGACGCTTACATCTCCCAGGAGCGTGCAAATCGCAGGGAGTTTCCGTCGGGTCGAGAGTGGAGTATTGAAGCTGTTTTTAACAAAATCACTGCACCCGCCTAGTGGACACGTGGACGAAACAAACACAACAAGACGGCGGTTGATGCAAGGAATCGGAGCAGTGGGTGTCGCCAGTATCACAGGCGCGGCAGTTGTCTCCGGACAGCAGGAGAACGGAGACGCGCCGACTCAGGACGGCAGTTCCGCGATCCGCGTCGCCCACGCGTCCCCGGACACGCCGAAGGTCGAGGTGTACCTCAGTCAGGTAATGACGCGTGACGAAACGGGGACCGGCGACGACACGACGACAGGCGGCGAGAATGGTGGCGAAAACGGCGGTAACGATGCCAATAGTAGCGAGAACGGCGGCGATGACAATACTGGTGGCAACGGCGACGACAACACCCAGAACGGTGGTGACGATACAACCACTGGCGGCAACGGTGACGACGATACCAGTACGGGTGCTAACGGTGACGACGAGACCACCACCGGGGGCGAGAACGGCACAGGCGGCGGCCAGACCGGAGACGACGGACCGCCGATCAGTCAGACCGAGGAGCCGGTGATCGAGGACCTCAAGTTCAGAGAAGTCAGCAACTACCAGGAAGTCGAGCCCGGCACGTACCGCGTCGAAGTCGTTGCAGTCGAGCAGTCAGATTTCGACGAGAACGTGCTCGGTCAGGACGAGGAAGCCATCGTGTTCAGCGAGGAAATCGAAGTCCAGGAAGGGACGACCTACACCGCAGTCGCCTACGGCGAACTCGTCAGAGTCGGCCGCGGTCAGAGCTCCATGACTGAGGACGGAACTGACGGGATGCAGAACGGTGACGACACCACCACTGGCGGTGGGAACGGGACCGACGATAGCCAGACCGGTGATGATCAGACCGAGCAAGCGGAAGGCGAAGTCCTCGTCGAACAGCTCAGCTTCGGCGACCACGAGTACGTCGAGGTGGAGGGCGGCGACCTGACCCTGGAATTCCGCGAGACCCAGGCCTCCACTGGCGAACAGCCCGGAGACGGGATGGAGAACGGCGGTGACGACACCACCGGCGGTGAAAATGGCGGCGACGATACGACGACCGGTGGTGAGAATGGTGGCGAAAACGGCGGCGACGACGGCAATAGCAGCGAGAATGGCGGTGACGATACGTCGACCGGCGGTGGGAACGGCGGCGACGATACGACGACCGGTGGTGAGAATGGCGGTGACGACACGTCGACCGGCGGTGAGAACGGTGGCGAAAACGGCGGCGACGACACCACTGGTAGCGAGAACGGC
>PXSF01000109.1:0-1319 GCA_003022845.1 Halobacteriales archaeon SW_10_66_29
GGCCATCAGCTTCGCGTCGGGCAGGTCCGCCAGGAGTTCAGTCGCCTCCTCGGCCGTCTCCGGACTGTGGTACTCGAACGCTGCCGGTTTCATCGGGGGACCTCCCTCTCGCTACGGGAATCCATACTCGTACCTCTGGGTAGACGGCCGGTCGCGTGTTAAATTTTGCCACGAACCTGCCGGGCAGTGTTTAGCAGCCTCTTGCCGAAACATCACCAGCCGCCGAGTCATCAGTCCTCGCCGAACACGCCCGCAGCGGCCAGCCGATCGAGCGTCTCGCCGTCGTAGCCGACCTCGCGGAGCACCTCGCGGGTGTGCTCGCCGAGGTCCGGCGGCGGGCTGTCGAAGCCCGACGCGGCGTTGGCGAAGTTCAGCGGGTGCTCGACCACTGGAATCTCGCGGCCGTCGTCGTCCATCGTCCGGACCATCCCGCGCGCCTCGGTCTGCTCGTTGTCCAGCGCGTCCTCGACGTCCTGGACCGGCGCGGCGGGGACGCCCGCGTCGACGAGAATCTCCATCCACTCGTCGGTCGAGCGCTCTCCCAGGGTCCCGGCGAGTTCCGCTTCGAGCGCGTCCATGTGCTTGACGCGGTCGGCGTTGTCCGCGAACCGGTCGTCCTCGCGGAGGTCGTCCCGGCCGATCGCCTCGCAGAACGCCCCCCAGAGCTTCTGGTTCAGACAGGCGACGTTGAGGTAGCCGTCCGCCGTCTCGAACGTCTGGTACGGCGCGAGGACTGGGTCTTTCGTCCCCATCCGCTCGGGCTGTTCGCCGGCGAACACCTTGCCGGCCTGCTTCGTCAGCCACGGCAGCGCCGCGTCGAGCATGCCGAGTTCGACGTACTCGCCCTCGCCGGTCTCCGAGCGGCGGTACAGCCCGCCCATGATGCCGAAGGCGGCCCACATCGCGGTGATGAGATCGGTCTGTGGCAGCCCGACTTTCACCGGCCTGCTGTCCGGTTCGCCCGTGACGGACATGATGCCGCTCAGCCCCTGGACGAGCAGGTCGTAGCCGGGCCGCTCGCTCCAGGGCCCGCTGTCGCCGAACGCCGAGATGTCGCAGTAGACGATGCCGTCGTTGTGCGCCCGGACGTCGTCGTAGCCGACGCCGATGCGCTCGGCCGTCCCCGGCCGGAAGTTCTGGATGAACACGTCCGCTTCCGCGACGAGGTCGTACAGCGCGGCGAGGCCGGCGTCGCGTTTCAGGTCCAGTTCGACGCTGCGCTTGTCGTAGTTGACCGTCCAGTAGTACGGCGAATCGCCGTCAATGAACGGCGGCCCGGAGTGGCGGATGTCGTCGCCGTACCCCGGCCGCTCGACTTT
>PXSF01000109.1:1370-6178 GCA_003022845.1 Halobacteriales archaeon SW_10_66_29
AATAGCTATCGGTGATACCGCACGCCACGGCACACCGTTTCCAGGTAGCTCCCGGTGCCGGCTACGGGGCGTCGACGGCGCGCTGCCACAGCGCCGTCATCCCCACGAGCAGCGGCGCGGCGTCGACCCGGAGCCCGACGGCGACCAGCCGCGCGGCCCGCACCGCCCCCGCCTTCGTGGTGTAGCGCGCCCCGACCAGTTCGGCCTCCTTGACGACGAACGGAGGTAGAAGACAAACGTGTTAGCGCCGAAAACAACCACTATCAGGTTTCCGTGAACGCGACGACCCGGCTGACGCTGGACTCCCCGCCGCGGAACCGCCACGGGAACGTGCCGATCTGGAGGCGCTCGTTCAGCAGCTCCCCGGGCACCTGTGCGTTCTCGACGTGGACGATCCCCTCGGGGAACAGCTCGGTGTGCATCAGCTGGTACCCCTCGGGCGGGAAGATCTCGTCGAGGTCGTCGACGCCGAGGTGGTCGGCCGCCTCGTCGGCCAGCGCCGGCCGCACGTCGCGGACGATGGTGTTCATCGGGTGGTCGGCGCTCCCGCAGTCGAGGATGAGGTAGTTGAGGTTCTTCTCCTTGCACCACTCGGCGAACTCCTGGTTCGGGCCCGGGTGCTTGCAGAAGAACTTGTGCGGGTCGGCGTTCTCGCGGTGCCAGGCGTACTCCTGGTAGCCGGTGTGGATGAACAGGATGTCGCCCTCGCGCACGTCGACGACGTCCTCGATCATGTCGCTGGTGTAGACGTCGTAGTCGCCGACCTTCTCGGAGATGTCCGCGACGACGGCGTCGCCGACGAGTTCGTCGAGGGGCATCGACGCGATATCGCGGCCGCTGCCGATGAAGTGTTTCTCGCCGTCGAGGTGAGTGCCGGTGTGGTTCATGAACTCGATTTTCTGCCCGTTCACCTGCTCGGTGTCGAGGCTCTTCTCGTACCACACCTTCGGGTTGTCGTACGTCGGCCAGGCCGGCGTGTCCTGTGACCACGGCTGGGTCAGGTCGTACATCTCGTAGCTGTCGAGCATGCGTCTATCCGCACGAAAGGACACTCAATGAAGCTTTTGACTCTGGCCACGCAGACCGCCGAACGAACCGCTGCTGCCCGGAAGGTCCGAAATAATCACAACAATCAGTCCAGCCTGTCCAGCGGATCGTCGATCATCCCCTCCTCGGGGTCGGCGGCCGCCGTCGAACCGTTCTCCTGGGCGCCCGTCGGATCCACGTCCGCCTCGGCGGCCTCCATCGCGGACTCGGCCGCCGGCTTCCCGGCGTCAGCCGTCGCAGGTTCCGGCTCCGCAGCCACGTCGGCGCTCGTCCCGGTCGCCGACTCGGCGCTCCCATCGGACGACTCCGCCGAGAGCGCGTCCCACAGGATCGTCCCGATGGCGCCGAGAGCGACCCCGAGGAGCAGATACCGGAGCCTGCCGCCGCTTGCCTCGGCGGCCACCTCGTCGGTTCCATCTGACGACTCGCCGTCCCCCTCGTCGCTCCGGAGGCGTGACCAGAGCAGCACCCCGGCCACGCCGCCGGCGGCCCCGGCCGCTGCTGAGCGGCCGAGATCACCCCCCTCCGCTCCGTCACCTCCGCCGCGGACCGAACCGAGCAGCGCGAACAGGTCGTCGACGGGGTCGTCCTCGCTGGCGGCAGCCGCGGCCTCGTCGGACTCCGTCTCATCGTCCTCCGCCTCGCCGGCCGCTTCGAACTGCGCCGTCGCCGGCGTGCCCGCGGCGACGTGGTCTTCGATGTCCTCGAAGAAGTCGTTGACCAGCTTGTCGGTCACACTCTCCAGCGCCCGTTCGCCGAGGCTAGCGATGACGCCCGACACCTCGGCGTCGGCCCCCCAGGTGACCGTCGTCGTGCCGTCGCCGTTGTCGGTGAGTTCCTGCCAGGCGTTGACGCTGAAGGAGTTGCGGCTGGCCTCGCCGCTGGCCTGCAGTTCCAAGCGGTCCGGCTCGTCGCACTCGACGACGACGCCGGTCACCTCGAAGGAGGGTTTGACGCTGCCGACGCCCACCTCCAGCGACGCCCGGATCTCCGACGGCGACTCCAGGACGAACTCGTTGCAGCCCGGCGCACAGTCCGCGAGGATCTCCGGGTCGTTGAAGTACGGCCAGACCTCCGCCGGGGTCCCGTCGACGACGAACTCACCGGTGAACTGCATCGGCTGGCACCTCCGGGTCGCCGCGTCGGATCCGTTCTCTCCGTGGCGGTTCGCCCGTCCGCGCGTGTCGTCGCTGTCGTGGTATCATGAGTTGCTGATGTCCAGTCTGCTCGTCCGTGCTGAACTGTTCGTGTGTGGCGTAACAGCGGCCTTCTCGCTTAAATAACTGCTGCCGACGCCGGGTTCGGGGCGCCGGACTGGCCTCACTCGGCGGGCTGGACCGGCAGCTCGATCTGCGTCGGGTGCTGCTCGGAGTGGTGGACGGTGTTGGTCGCGACGGTGTACTCGCGGTCGCCGTACAGCGGGCCGCCGGTGTTGTGGTTGACGTCGTACCGCGGGAAGTTCGACGACGAGACGTCCAGCCGGATGCGGTGGCCGGGCTTGAACACGTTCGCGGTCGGGTACGGCGCCATCTCGTACTCGTGGACGGCCCCCGGTTCGATCGGATCGGGCGTCTCGCGGTAGCCGCGGTACCGGCCGCGACAGATCGAGTCCGCGAGATTCAGCGCAAAGCCGTTCTGGAACTCGCTGTTGGGCGGGTACTCGTCAACGAGTTTCGCCGTGAAGTCCGTGTCGGGACAGTCCGTCTCGGCGAACACGCGAACGCGGATCGGCCCGGCGTCGGCCCGGCGATCTCGACCGGCGAGTCCAGCGGCGGCGTCCGGAACACGAGCACGTCATCGCGCCCACTCAGCGGCCCGTACGGCGGGGTCGCGCCGAAGGTGTCCTCGTCCGTCCGCTGGTCGTAGCCGCCCCGGCCCGCGAAGTCGATGATGTTCCGGTCGCCCAGCGGGTAGGCCTCGACCGACTCCTCGCGCGGTTCGTAGGTCAGATACGACGAGGTGTTCCCGCCGATGGTCGGGACGGGATCGGTTGGATCGAACTCGTAGGTCGTCGCGGACTCGTCGGCAGTCGGCTTGTCGGTCGACAGCGTGCCGTCACCGTGTGCGTAGAACCGCGTCATCTCGGTGTCCGCCGGCGGCCACTCGCTCGCGGAGCGCCACTCGCCGCCGTGGAACAGCCTGCCCTCGTCGGTCTCGTGGCCGTCGCCCGTCCCCATCAGGAAGTACGCCACGCGGGACATGTCCCAGGTGTCCTCGCCGCGGACGTAGTGGTCGAAAAACCGCTTGCGCGTCTCCCGGTACTTCCGGGTGGCGTTCCCCCCGAACGCGAGGTCACCGGCGGTCGGGTGCTCCCAGGTCAGCGGCGGGAACAGCAGTTGCTCGCTGTGGTCGTGCCCGCCGGGCAGGCGCGCGAGGTGCGTCCACGGTCCCATCAGGAGGTAGTGATCGCTGTCTTTGCGGTCCGCCAGCCCCCGGAAGTTGTCACAGGTCGCACCCGTGTACGAGTCGTACCACCCGCCGGCGTAGACGGTCGGCACGTCCGCACTCTCGTCGTAGTGGGCTTCGAAGTTCACGCTCGGGTTCTGCCAGTACTCGTCGCTCGCGGCCGCCGTGGTCATGATCTCGAACGCCCACTCCTCGTACTGCGGGAGCGTCGCCAGCGGCGACTCGCCGCGCTGGATCGGCCCGTTCTCGAACACCTCGCGGACGTCGACGTCCGCGAACACCTGCTGGACCTCCGGGTCCGCCAGCGACTCGTGGGCGAAGCCCGCGCCCAGCGTGAGCGCCCACGCGAGCCACCGCTGCTCGAACGCACCGTTGTGCCGGAACGTCTTCGTCCGGCCGTTGGCCGCACCCATATTGACGAACATCCCCGCAAGGCCGTCGGGGTCCTGGGTGGCGAGTGCGTTCTGGACCCACGCGCCGTAACTCGTGCCCAGCGTGACCACGTTGCCGTCACAGTACTCCTGCCCGGCGAGGTACTCGACGGTGTCTGCGCCGTCTTCGGCCTCGTGTCTGTTGATGTAGAACGCGCCGTCGCTGTCGAAGCGCCCGCGCACGTCCTGGATCGCGATGACGTACCCGCGGGCAGCGTACCACTCGCCGTGTCGCAGGCGGCCGCCGGTCTTGTCGTACGGCGTGCGGTCGAGGATGACCGGCCGCGGGTCCTCGATCGGGTCGCCGGTGTCGGGGTCGGCTGGCCGGTAGACGTCCGTCGACAGCTCGACGCCGTCCCGTGTTTCGATCCGTACGTCAAGTTCGGCGTGTACCGCGTACTCCGCTCCGGAAGCCATGCTCGTACACACCGGCAAGAGCGTCAAATAAGTTGCGTCCAGGGTGAGGGGACCACCGACCCAGGGAATCCGTCGCAACAGCGGATGTTTATCGTGTCTGTCCCCTATCGTCTCGGTGGATCGACACGAACGTGGAATCCGGGTGACAGCCCCAGCTTCCGGGTATTCGAGGGCTCTCACGCCAGTATGGCGGATACGAAGCGCGACGTTCGGCGGGCGATCGTATCAACAGAGGAACGGATACGGACAGTTTTATTACCCCATTCTGATATGTGGACAGTGTCGTACCTGAGCCATGTCGTATCGTAACACACACTCGGTTCGCGGAGAGGGGAAACGATGACTGACGAACAGGACAGCTCCGGACCCGACGAACGGGAGGTACGGGCCGACGGTGGATCCGCAGAGGGCAGCATCGTCGAGTACGGGATCGACGACAAGCCGCCGCTCGGCCAGTCCGCGCTGTTGGGGTTCCAGCATTATCTGACGATGATCGGTTCGACCATC
>PXSF01000110.1:0-636 GCA_003022845.1 Halobacteriales archaeon SW_10_66_29
GGGGGCGAGGCCAACACCGCCAGCGGGATCAACGCGACCGTCGGTGGGGGCTACCAAAACGCCGCCAGCGGGCCCAACGCGACCGTCGGCGGCGGCAACCAAAACACCGTCAGCGGGGACCAGGCGACCGTCGGCGGCGGGATATTAAACACCGCCAGCGGCGAGGAGGCGACCGTCGGCGGGGGCTACCAAAACACCGCCAGCGGCACGGAGGCGACCGTCCCGGGCGGGAGACGTGGCGCTGCGGAAGATTCCGACTCCTTCGTCTGGAACGACGGGACAAGCTATCACGCGATCCCGAACACGTCGTTTGATGGGCTGTCTTCGAGCACGGCGGTCAACGGCGAACCCGTCACGGGGCCGGACACGTTCAGCGTCAGTGCCCAGGGCGGGGTGCGGTTCATCACCGGCTCGAGTAGCGTCACCTACATCTCCGGGGACTCGACCGGCTGGAGCACCACCTCGACGCGGACCGCCAAAACCAACTTCGAGCCCGTCGACACCGAGGCCGTCGTCGACGGCGTCGCCGACATGGACGTCTCCACCTGGGAGTATCGTGATGATGAGGGAGAGGGCCAGGGCGAACGCCACATCGGCCCCGTCGCCGAACAGTTCCACGACATCGTCGACGTCGGC
>PXSF01000110.1:698-21251 GCA_003022845.1 Halobacteriales archaeon SW_10_66_29
AGCGCAACGAGAAGCTCGAGGCGCGCCTCGCCGCTGTCGAGGACCACCTCGGACTTGCCACCGCTACCAGCCAGTCCACGCCGGCCGACGACTGATACTGGTGGCTGTACGTACGTGACCACTCGAACTGAGAATCGAGGCGGAACGGGTCTGTATCCGCAGATAACAGAGACTGGTGAGTAAAAGAATTACAGCCACCAGTATGAGCAGTCAGAACTAGGGCTGGGACAGTCCGATTCACTGTCTGTGAAGACTGGTGTCACTGCGGGCAGACATCACCGTGATGCACTGCTTGCAAACACTGTCATCGAAGCAGAAAATTCAACCCGAGAGGCTGGAAGCTCCTGCCTCACGGAACCGCCAACGGCGGTGAGTAGGCAGGGGTAGCTGACGTGGAACAATACGGGGTGTCATACAACTATTCACGTCTGGTGCCGGAAAGATATAACCAGTACGGGGGTCTATAAAGAATAGTAGCGCGAGTACCACGGGCCACCGTGCCCGTGGGTAAAGCGCGTCAAAACACGAACGTTTAACAGGTAACAAACCGTACTGAAATCCAGTGCAGTCGTCCGAACTTACCCACACGCTGTCATTCGGACTAGACATCCATACGGGGAGTGACGACGACCTGCAAAACGGTTGTCTCGAAGCCCGCCGCATCCGCAACGAAACCAATCGCCTTGACCGACACGGCTGGGACTGGAACGACATCAAGTCAACTGTCGTCGACAACGCTGATCACGTCAAAAACACCAGCCAACTCATCGTTGACAAGGCACTTGGCGAAATCGAAACCTACCACGACAACAAAGATGACGGGTGGGGACGACCCTATCCGTACATTGACGAGCCGTACCCGATAGTAATGAACCACGGAGAAGGCTACCGCCTGTTCCCTGAAGACGACGGGAGAATTCGGTTTCGCATCACTGCCACGAGAGGCACACACGTCAAAGGCGAACTCCGTGGCAGCCCCGACCATTTCGACCGGTTACGAAGTGCGTTCAACGACGATGAGTGGCGTGTTGGTATCGCTGAAGTCGTGTCCAAACACGACGAGTGGCGACTCCACATCACCGTCACGCACGAAAACCACAGAGTCGCCAGCAAGCACAATGCAGACACAATTGTTGGTGTTGACGTGAATGAGGATTGTATCGCGCTCGCTGCGATGGGTCGGAGCGGTTCGGTCAAAGACTCCGTTGTGTTCGAGTATCCGTCAGTCAAGGAACAACGCCACGAGTTTTTCACCAAGCGCAAGCGAATGCAGCAAGCCAAGCAAACCACCTACGAGACAGTCGTCAAAACGGAAGAACGCGACTACGTTCACGACTGCCTACACAAAGTTTCGCGTCGAGTAGTCGAGTGGGTGTCGCAGTTTTCGGCTCCGGTAGTTGTCTTTGAAGACCTCAAAGACATGCGAGACGCCATTGACTACGGAACGCGGATGAATCGCCGCTTGCACTCGCTGCCGTTTGCTGCACTCCAAGACATGATATCCTACAAGGCGGCGTGGAAGGGTGTTCCTTCGGACGACGTTGACCCTGGGTATACGAGTCAGCGGTGTCCGCGAACGGAGTGTCAGCACACGGAACGAGCGAATCGGCACAAGAAGCGGTTCAAGTGCCAGCAGTGTGCGTTCCAAGACCACGCTGATAGGAAGGCGGCGGTGTGCGTTGTGCAGGAGTGGTTCGACCGGGAAACTGGAAATGTGCCGTCTCTCGAAACCCTTCCAGGAGTGAAGAAGGTGAGACGGGCGGCATCGGGGGCTGGTGGAGGCCCCGACTCTCACGGACACAGTTCGTGTTCGGGTGTTACCTCCGCAGGGGAGGCGCGAGGCTCTCAGAGTCAAGCGCGAGAGGATTTAAAGTCCGTTGCGTTAGCCGTGCAGGACTAAACACGGACGCCCCGCGCCACCGCGCGCGGGGTACTTCACGATTTGTTTTTGTGTGATCCTTTTTTGAACGCTCCTCCGTAGGGGATTTTTCCTCCGCTGGTTTGCGTGACAAAGTACATTGGATACAAAGTACACTCGAAGGTAAAGTATAAGTCGACGCAAACGACAATCACCGAACAAGACGATGGCACAGCGCACGACACGCGACCAGACAGAGTCGAACACGGCAACGGCCGGGACGGGGGTCAGGTGGACGAAACAGACCAAGGCGTTCGCACTCCGGAACCTCCGGGCGATGCTCCGAACCAAGGCGACGATCATCTGGGGCTTTGGTTTTCCGGCGTTCTGGTATATCCTGACGAGCCTGTTTTTCCTGCCCGATGCCGGGGACGTTGGCGCAGCAACGCTCGCCGACACCAAGGGCGCAACCGCGGTGTCGCTCGGACTCTTTGGCGTGCTCACGGTGACGCTCGTGGCCTTTGCCAGCGGGCTCGGTGAGGACCTGACGGCAAAACGGTACCGGAAACTCCGGTCGCTGCCGGTCGCACCGAGCGCGGACTTTGCCGGGCGGTATCTCGCCGGCGTGGCCGTCGCCGCGGTGTCGTACGCGCTGGTCCTGGCCGTGGGCTGGGTCGACGGCGCAAGCTACACGCTGCGGCAGCCGAGTTCGGTGCTGGTTGTCGTCGGCTCCTTTCTGCTCTTTGCACTCGTGGGAACGTCGGTTGCGGTGCTGGTGATCTGGCTCGTCGAGGACGCGGAGATTGTCGTCGGGATCACGAACGCGATACTGCTCGTGAGCTACTTCCTCACGGGATACAACGGGCTGGTGCCGGGCCTGCTACCCGGCGACAGCCGCTGGCTGGTCAACGTCGCGCCGAACTCGCTGGCTGCACGGCTCCAGGCGTGGCACCTGACCGACCTCCCGAAAACTGTGCCTGCCGGAACCCGGGAGGCAGGCCTCTCGCCGCCATCACTCCCGGTCAGCCCGGCCTTTGTCACACTCCTTGCGGCCTGGGCGGTCGTCCTCGGTGTGGCCGCGGCGGTACTGATGGACCGTGCCGTCTACAGCGGCGAGGGGGGTGAGTGACCGTGGCAGAAGCTGGCCCCGCAGTCAGCGTTCGAGGGCTTCGAAAAAATTTCGGTGACAGCGGCGTGCTCGAAGTCGTCGAGTTCGACGCCGACGAGGGCGAGATTACGCTCCTGATGGGTCCGAACGGCGTCGGCAAGACGATACTGCTGTCGTGTCTGGCCGGTGGGCTTCGGGCCAGCGAGGGTGATATTTCGGTCCTCGGGGACCACCCCGAGGCTACCAAAGAGCGCCTGAGCTTCATGCTGCAGGACACGATGCTCGTGGATGAGCTGACCGGGCGGGAAAACGTCGCCTTTTTCCGTGACCTACACCCGCGGTCGACCGATGGGGTCGAGTCCGTCCTCGACCGCCTCGACTTCGAGGTGGACGCACTGGGGCAGGAGGTCCGCGATTACTCCGGCGGAATGAAACGGAAGCTCGAACTCGCCATCTCGTTGAATGTCGACGCGCCCCTGTTCTTGCTGGACGAACCGACGGCGGCCCTGGATATGACGACCGTCGAGACGCTCCACTCGCTGCTCGCCGCGCGCCGGGACGCGGGCGAGACGATCATTCTGTCGAGTCACCTGCCCGGTGACGCCGACCTCGCCGACCGGATCGTTGTCCTCACCGAGGACGGCGTCAGTGCCGTCGGCTCGCCCGAGGACTTGCTCGCCGAGGTTCCACCGGTCGTGCTCGTCGAGGGTCCTGGTGATGTCTCCGAGTCAGTCCGCGACGGGCGGCTGTTCGAGGGCGAGATTCACCGCCGTGGGTTCCTGCGCGCGGACCGCGATCCCGAGGCAGTGACCGACAACACTGACGGTACGGCGATACAGGTCAGAGACCCGTCCTACACCGACATGTTCAACTACTACGTCCATCTCAGGGGCAACCAATGAGTGAGGACAGCGAAATCGACCCGGAGATGCTCCGTCGAGAGGTCGACCAGATCAAAGACGCGATGGGGCTCCAGGAGCGGTACCCCAGCCAGTTCCGGCTCTGGCTCGTGTTTGGCGTCCTCGTCGCGCTGGCGTCGGCCGGCTCGCAGGTGATCTATCTCCGTGACCTGTCCGGGTCGCTGCACACCGTCGTGTGGTTCGGGTTGCTCGGCGTCGGCTGGGTCTACCAGTGGTCCAGCGGAGAGACCGACGGTGGCTGGTCTGCGACCGGGACGAAGCCGCGAATCGGGGTCCTGTGGGCCTCGGTGTTCGCGCTGTATTTCGTCCTCGTGTTTACCTTCGAGCCAGCGATAGACGAGGTCGGTAGCCCCGAGTCCGACATGCTCCTGTTCAGTCTCGTCGTCGGACTGGTCGGCGTCGCGTATCTCGTCGTCGGCGAGGCACTGCGGGCCTACTACATCCGCCGTCGTGATCGTTTCGCCTTCTACGTCGGCGGGGCCTGGATGCTCGTTCTCGCCGCACTGTTGCCGAGCATCGAGTTTTTCCACACCTGGGGCTACGCGACGTTCGGTGTCGTCTACGCAGCGCACGCAGTCGTCTCCTACCTCCTGCTCAGATAAGCATGGACTTCGACAAACTCGTCCACCAGCCGACGCGGCTCAAGATTTTCTCGCATCTCTACCGGCACGGCACCGCGCCGTTCACCGAACTCGCCGAGGAACTCGACGTGACCGAGGGTAACCTCTCCAGCCACCTCCAGACCATGGAAGATGCGGGGGCACTCCGCGTCGAGAAGGAGTTCGTGGACCGGAAACCACGGACGACGTACGAACTCACTGAGGAGGGCGAGGGGCTGTTCGAGGGCCACGTCGAGACGCTCGAAGCGCTCATCGACGGGCTGGACGAGGACTGACCTCATCGGCCACACGAGGCCGGCGAGACGCCGCCCGTTCACTCGGGGGCCGCCTGCTGATCGGGCGTGTGCGCTTCGATGTACCGCATTCGCTCGGGAACCGGCGGATGGGAGTGGTTGAACGCGGCGTACCAGGGGTGCGGGAACGGGTTGGCGAGGTTCTCGCGGGCGAGCGTCGCCAGCGCCTCGACCATCGGCTCGCCCTCGCCCATCACCTCGACAGCGAACGCGTCGGCCTCGCGCTCGTGCGCGAGCGAGAGCCGGTTCACGATCGGCGAGGAGAGCTCCAGCACGGGGAAGACGAACAGCAAACTGACGAACAGCCCGGCGTAGCTCGCCTCGGCCGGCAGCGCGAACAGGTCGTACACCCACTCCGTCGAGACCAGGTAGCCCAGCGCAGCGAGCACGATCCCGACCTGGAGCGCCGAGGCACCGATCAGCTTCCAGATGTGGCCTTTCTTCCAGTGGGCGAGTTCGTGGGCGAGCACGCTCTCTATCTGTGGCCGCTCCAGTTTCTCGACCAGCGTGTCGAACAGCACGACGCGCTTGGCCCGGCCGAATCCGACGAAGTACGCGTTGAGCCGGCTCGACCGCCGACTCGCGTCCATCGTGTAGATCTCCGACACCTCGAAGCCGGCGCGTTCGAACACTGACTCGACGCCCTCCCGGAGGTCGCCCTGCTCGACCGGCTCGAAGTCGTTGAACAGCGGCGCGATCACCCGGGGGTAGAGGATCTGTGAGAGCAGCATGAACCCGACGACGACCAGCCAGCCGCCGACCACCCAGGACAGCGTCGGCAGGAACTCGATCAGTGCCAGCAGCACGCCGACGAGCGCGCCAGCGAGGACGGCGGCGACGACGAGTCCGACGACGAAATCCCGGAGCCACAGCCACGGCGTCGTCTCGTTGAAGTCGAACTGTTCGTCGATCACGAACGTGCTGTAGAGGTCGAACGGCGCGCTCGTGACGCGCTGGGCGGCGATCAGCCCGAGGAAGAAGGCGACGCCCTGCACGACGGGGTGCAGTCCGCTCTCGACGAGCAACGTGACGGCGTCGGTCAGGACGCCGGTGTAGAGCAGGCCGAGCAGCGCGGCGAGCAGCACCCACGACTGGAGCAGTCCCAGTCCGGTGGTCGCGCGCTCGTAGTCGATCACCGTCCCGGCGTCCTCGATCCCGAGGCTCGATTCAAGCCAGCCCTCGTTCTCGCGCATCTCGCGGCGCCCGTGTCGAACGTTCAGGATCGACAGCCCGGTCGCGAGGGCCGTCGTCCCGACGAGCAGGCCGACCAGTAGCGCGTGGTAGCCCAGCATCGGCCGGGTGAAGGAGTTCGTCGGGGAAGGCGTTTGTGGACTCGGCTCCGGCGGCTTACTGGTACATCCCGAGCGGCTGGGCCTGCGAACTCTCGTCTTCGGCCTGCTGCATCTGTTTGGCGAGGTTCGCGCGGGCCTGAGAGATTTCTTCTGCCTGCTCGACGAGCGTGTCCGTCCCGACCTCGATGTCGGCGATCGGCTCGATCCCCTCGACGATGAGGACCCGTGCCGCTTCGGGGTCCGGGAACTGCTTGTTCGCCTGGACGATCAGGCCGAGGCTGTCCAGATCCGCCTGGCTGGCCTCGGACAGCAACGCTCCGGTGGGGCCGCTGACGAGGCCACTCTCCGAGGGCTGGGCGATGTCGTGTTCCGCGAGCAGCGCGTCACCGTCGCCGGTGCTGATGCCGTACATCTCGGGGACGCCGTCCTTCTCTGCGGGCAGGCCGCTGAGGTAGATCGGCGTGACGTCCTCCTCGACGAGCCAGCCGGTCACGCAGGTCGAGAACGCCGTCGCGCGCTCGGGCGACACCGGGACGTCGCTCTTGAGGACCAGCAGGTCCCGCCCTTCGTCGGCGTAGATCCGGACCGGCGGCCTGACTGCCGGATCGTCTTCCCGGTACGCCGCTACCTTCGGCAACCCCTCGCAGTGACAGGACGCGTAGTGGTCCATGTCGAACGCCCGGACCAGGTGATCGGCCGCGATCTTCCCGACGAGTCCGACGCCGGGCAGTCCCTCGACGAGCACTGGCGATTCCAGCTCCATGTCACGGACGACCTCGATCTGTGCCATACTGACACGTGGGACGCGCCCGCACTTAATCCCCGGCGATCGGTCTCGCGGGGAGTCGATCATCCTTTAGGTGCTGGCTTCCTTACGACCGGGTATGACGACCGGGGCCGACCCTCCCGAGGACGACGCCGACTCAGCCGACGCCGATGAGGAGTACGCTGCCGGGATCGAGAAACGCGACGAGAACGGGGACGATCTCGGGGCGGAGTCCCGGGCGCACGACGGAGCAGACGCGGCCGAGTCCGAGGCCGAGGCCGACGAGTGGCGCTACTCGGTCGCGGAGGTCGGCGACTCCCCTGACGCCGAGGAAGCGGACGAGGAGGGGAACGTCGCCGGCGTCCTGATGCGAAACGAGCCGCTGGAGCGGGAATCGATCGACGCCGAGAACGCGCTGTTTTTCTTGCTGGGTTCGCTCGGGACGATCGCGTTCATCGTCCTGGCGATCGGCGGACTATAACGGCCTACACCGAGTCCGGCGTTTCGTGGACATCCAGGGTCACCTCGCGGCGCTGCCCTTCGAGATCAGCGACCATGCGCTCGACGACGCGTTCGGCCTCGGCCGTGATCTTCGGTTTCACCTTCGAGATGACCCAGTCCAGCGAGACGAACGACGGGAGGTCGACGGCACCGCTGTCGGCTGAGTCCGGGGCGAACTCGATGCGCAGGACCACCCGCGAGGCGTGGTTTTCGTCCTCCGGAGCGGCTTCGGGATCGGGCTCGACCCGCCAGTGGCCCCTGGCGTCGATGTCTTTCACCAGCCGCCAGTCGATCCGCGTCGGCGGGTCGAGATCCGTCACCTCCGAGCGGGCCGTGTAGGAGAGTTTCCACCAGGCGAACACGAGGTCGTAGTTCGTCCCGGCGCCCCCGTCGCCGTCCCTGTTGACCGCCTCCAGGTACTTCGAGTACTTCGCGTACCGGGGAAAGTCCACCAGGAACTCGTAGATCTCCTCGGGTGGCAGGTACACGACCGTGCTGACTTCGACAGTGTCCACAGTCCGACTTCGGCGCTGACTCCCAAAAGACCACCGTAATGCGGCAGAGTCCGCTGGATCCTGGCAGAGGAGCAACCGACACGCCGTCCTCACACCTATCAGTTCACTTTAGTTGGAGAGAGAAACAATTTTGTCGTGTCGGTGAGTACCACACCACATGAGCGGCGAGTTCGGCCCCGGCGAGGTGTACAACCGCCGGGTGACCAACCACCTGCAGTCGCTGTTGCCCGACGCCACGCGCCCCGGGGACAGTTACACCTTCGGCGGGAGCACGGTACTGGGGCGGGACAGCAACCCGGGCAAGCCCGCCGGCGGCACCTGTCGGATCAAGGCGTACGTCGGGGCCGACGGCCAGCTCACCGTCCTCGAGAAGTCGGCGATCAAGCAGGATGACGAACTGCTGTGGGCGTCCCGGAACCTGATCCGCCGGACCCACGACGTCGACGGGGCCGACATGGAGCCGTTCAGCTACCACGTCCGGACCCGCATCCAGAGCCGCGACTCCCGGAAAGGCAACGAAACGACAGTCGACTTGACCGAGTTTACGTCGAAACCGGTGTACGGCGGCAGGGAGGCGCAGGCCGCTGTCCTGCTCGCCGAGCGCGTTGCTAAGGAGAAAGGGCCGGGTGGCGGCGGTCACTGTTGCTCGCTGCGGGACCTCCCATCGTTCCCGCGCGTCGTCGGCAGGGGGTGGCTGGGGCTGGACTGGCAGGTGATCAACGATCTGCTGGGCCCCGAGGCCGACACTATCGCGGCGAACGTGTCCATCGACGCCGTCCAGGACGAGGAACGACAGGCCGCCGAAGCCAAGGGGATCGAAATCTTCACCCCGGGGGAGTCGGCCGTCAACGAGGTGGCCGACGATCGGTCGCCGGCGAACGCGGGCCGGCGGGCGCCGCCGACCCGGGACGACGACGTGCCGACCCGACTGCCTGACGACGTCTCTCCGGGCGAGGCCGAACGGAAGATTTTCGAGATGGCCGAGCGCATCCGCCGGATGAAATCCGACCGATAACCGATCCGCTGTCTGCGGCACCGGAAAACCCGCCACCCATACGGTCGTTCGTGACTATTTTCGGGACTGTCTCGTCACATCGGGCGTTTGACGGGCTCTGACGCACGAACTGTGACACCGTCGCGGTAACGAATCACGAACGACCGTATCAGTGGCAACCTAGCTACTCGAAGGGGCTCCCGAGCGGGTCGTCGGCGTTCGACTCCGAACTCTCCTCGTCCGCTCCCGAAATTTCGTCGTACTCCGGGATGACTGTCCCCTCGTCGTCGACGTCCTCAGCCTCGTCGTCGGAGAGCTCCGCCTCAACGTCGACATCCTCGGCCTCGTCGTCGGAGAACTCCGTCTCAACCTCGGCGTCATCGTCCAGCGAATCTCCCGCCATCTCGGCTCTGTCGTCGGTAAAGATCGCCGGTCTCTCGTCGTCCTGGTCTGCCGAATCCGCTCCAGCGCCCCCGTCCGCCGGGCCGTCGTCCCCCGGCTCGGGGTTCTCGTCGCCCCCCTCCGCTCCGAACGCGATCTGCTCTGCCGTCCGCTCCCTGCCGTCGTCATCGAGGGACGCCGCTCCCGTCGTGCCTGGTTCCTCTGGCGACTCGTCCGGCTCCACGTCACCTTCTGTCGCTGCCGGTGGCTCCGCCGGCTCCCCGGCCTCCTCCCCCGATGGCGGTTGCTCGACCCTCGCCTCCGCCTTCTGGCCGGTTTCATCAGCTGGCTGGCTCGGGGCCGCGTTCGCTTCGCCCGTGCCTGCGGCCGCTGGGCCGCCAGTGCCGGCGCTCTCACTCGCCGGCTGGGCCGCTGGCTCGGGCTGGCTCTCCGCCAGCGTCGCGCTGCCCACTGCAGGCTCACTCTCCCCGGCTGCCGGGCCCGCGTCGACGACATCGCCGGCGTGGGGGCTGCCGCCATTGCTGTGTCCTTCGGCAATCGCGTCGGCGAGCAGCTTGTAGGTCCAGCCGAACAGGCCCGTGAACAGCACTGTTCCGCCCAGCGAGACCAGGACGATGCCCGCGATCAGTTCCGGGGCGCTGTACACGACTGGGTCGCCGCCAGTTCCCCGGATCGACACCGAGTTCCAGCCGACCGCTGTCCCGAGTGCGATGCCACCGCCACCGAGCACGACGACAGACAGCCAGTACGCGAACATCCGTCCGCCGTACTTGAGGCTCTCGACGATCCGAACCCTTCTCATACGTCCGACAAAGGACAAGTACCCACAAATAAATTTCGGCGAGTTTCGACGTCGATAGAAACACGCAGGGGGGCCTGCGCCGGGCGCGCTGGGATTATCGTCCGTTGACAGTCGTCCCGGCACGGCCTGTTCGCAGGAACTGGTCGAGGCTCGCGAGGTCGAAAACCGACGCTGTGGCCTCGAGATCGAGGAGCTGTCGTACTTTCGCCGCCATGCCGCCCGTGACGTCGGTGGCGTCGCTGTCCCCGAGCGCGGACGCAGCCTGCTCGTAGGCGGTGATTTCGTCGATCACCGTCCCTTCAGCGTCCAGGACGCCGGGGACGGTCGAACAGAGGCCCACCCTGTCGGCTCCGAGCGCGCCGGCGAGCGCGACGACGATCTCGTCGCCGCTGAGGATCGTGGCGCCCTTCCCGGCGTCGACGACCACGTCGCCGTGCAACACCGGCACGAACCCCTCCGCGAGCATCGTCTCGACGCTATCCAGCGGGAACGCGAGGTCGTCCCGGCGGGCAGCGACCGATAGCGGCCGGACGGGGAGCGCCCCGACGCCGCGGTCCTGCAGCGCGTCCACCACCACCCTGTTCAGGTCGCCCATCGCACGGTGGATTCCGGTCAGCGCGGCCACATCCCGAGCCCCTTCGGTCGTCGAGACGCCGTGGCGGGCCGCGTGGTGGTGGCCGAAACTGCCGCCGCCGTGGACGAGCACGAGCGAGTGCAGGTCCGCTCCGGAGAGCGCCGTCGCGACGGCGTCGCTCGCCCGGTCGATCGCCTCGCGGTCGACTGTCTCGGGGGTGTCCTTCTCGGTGATCGCGCTCCCGCCGAGTTTCAGCACCGTGACCATCTCACTCCTCCGGGCGGACGCCCTCGGTGTCGAGTTCGGCCCGGAACGTGTCCTCGCAGCCGGGGGTGTAGTTCAGTGCGCTCGTGGTTTCGGGGGTGTCGTCCAGTGCGACGATGCAACCCCCGCCGCCCGCGCCGGTCAGTTTCGCGCCGGTCGCGCCGGCGTCGCGGGCGGCCCAGAGCGCCGCCTCGCCGCGGCGCACCACGTCGCCGATCGCTTCGACGGTGTCGGCGGCGAACTCGTACTCCTCGCGCAGATTGCGCACGCCGGCGACGAGCGCGCCAGTGTCGCCCGCGCCCCCGTCGTAGCCGATCACGAACGGCAGGTCCGGCGCCTCGATCGTCCGGCAGTCGTCGCCCTCGACGCGGACAGCGCCGCCCATCGCCGAACAGAACGTGTCGGCGCGGGACGCCTGGCCGTCCTGGACGGAGTGCTCGACCCGGTAGGCCCGGTCGGCGATCTCCTCGGGTGATAGTTCGACCCCGAGTTCCCGCGTCGCGGCGTCGATAGCGGCGACGGTGACGGCCGCCGACGAGCCCAGTCCCGCACCGAGCGGGATCTCGCTGTCGACGGTGACGTCGAACCCGGCGTCGGGCGCGTCTGTGGCGTCCCTGGCCTGCTCGATGGCTTCGTTGACGTAGCCGATCCCGGCCTCGACCAGCGAGTCCTCGATGTCGACGTCCGGCCGTTCGGACGCGCCCCCCTCGTACTCGACGGTGAACCCGTCGATCGTGAGGTCGCCCGCGTGGACGCGCAGGCCGCTGTCCCGGCGCGAGGCCGTCACCTGTGCCCTGCGTTCGATCGCGCACGGGACCGCCGGCTCCCCGTACACCACGGCGTGCTCCCCGAAGAGGTACACTTTCCCCGGTGCGCTTGCGGTAACCATGCCTCCCCATCCGTTCCGAACCCTGTTCTAAATTTCGTCTCGCCGGGGCAACCATCGAAAAAACCAAGCGTAAACCGCGAGTATGTGCGGTCATGAGTGTCAACCAGGAACAGCGGACGATCCGGTGTCTCGTCGCCAAGGTCGGCCTCGACGGCCACGATCGCGGCGCACACGTCATCTCGCGTGCGTTCAGGGACGCCGGGTTCGAGGTGATCTACTCGGGGCTGCACCGCGCCCCCGAGGAGATCGTCCAGGCTGCCGTCCAGGAGGACGTCGACGTCCTGGGGATCTCGATTCTCTCGGGCGCCCACGACACACTGATCCCCGAGATCATCGACGGGCTCACGGAGTACGACGCCTTCGAGGACACGCTCGTGATCGTCGGCGGGATCATCCCCGACGCGGACGAGGACGAACTCAAGGAGCTGGGCGTCGCCGAGGTGTTCGGGCCCGGCGCGTCGATGGCGGAGATGATCGAGTTCGTCCGCGAGAACGCCCCCGAGCGAGAGTGATGCCATGCAGGAACGCAGCCAGGGGGACGACGCGGAGCACCGCACGGGGTCCCCGGACAGCGACGGGAGCGACGGACCGGGGGACGACAGCGTGAACCCGCTCATCGAGGACCTGCTGGCGGGCAAGCACAGGGCGCTCGCGCGGGTCATCACGAAGATCGAAAACCGCCAACCCGGCTACCGGGAACTCGTCTCGCAACTCCACCAGCACACCGGCGACGCGTCGGTCGTCGGCGTCACCGGGTCGCCCGGATCGGGGAAGTCGACGCTCGTCGACAAGATGGCCGCAACCTACCGCGAGCGCGGCGAGACGGTCGGCGTGATCGCCATCGACCCCTCCTCGCCGTTCACCGGCGGCGCAGTCCTGGGCGACAGGATCCGCATGGGGTCGAACGTCGGCGACATGGACGTGTTCTTCCGCTCGATGTCCGCCCGCGGGTCTCTCGGCGGGCTCTCGACGGCCACGACCGACGCGGTGAAGGCGCTCGACGCGTTCGGCAAGGACCGGATCATCATCGAGACGGTCGGCGCCGGCCAGAACGAGATCGACATCGTCAAAACCGCCGACACGGTGACGGTGCTGGTCCCGCCGGGCAGCGGCGACGATGTCCAGATGCTGAAGGCCGGTATCCTCGAGATCGGGGACGTGTTCGTCGTCAACAAGGCCGACCTCGACGGCGCGAACCGGACTGTCCAGGAACTCCGCGAGATGCTCGACTACCGGGACGGCGGCCTGCCGCGCACCGTCGGCCACCACGGCGCTGACGCTGCTGGCGACGTTCACGGGGAGGACGACGGCACCGAAACAGCGGGCTGGGAGCCGACTATCGTCGAGACGGTGGCCGACCGCGGGGAGGGCGTCGAGGAACTCCTCGACGTGCTCGCGGACCACCGGGCGTATCTGGACCGCTCCGGCGAGCGGGAGAAACAGCGACACGCCCGCTACGCCGAGGAGATCCGCACGCTCGTCCGCGAGGACGTCAACGAGTTGTTGGCAGCCGAAATCGAGCACCGTGGGGGCATCGATTCGTTCGTCAAGCAGGTGCGAGAGCGCGAGACGGACCCCTACGCCGTGGCCGACGACGTCGTCGGACCGATTGAGGAGTGCGTTTCGGAGCGTCGCGAGTAACGCTACTGGATCCCCTCGACGCTGACGACGGCGTCGCCCGCGGCCGTGATCCACGCCGAGGCGGCGTGATCGCCGTCCGGATCGAAAATCGTGACCTCCGGCGGATCGCTGCTCTCGTCGACTGCGCAGTCGAGCCGTATCGCTGGAAAGTCCTCAATCATCTCACTCGTCCCTGACCGTTCGTTTTTCTCTGCGTCCATACTGTGACAGAATAGCTACTTATTTATAAATTTCCTGCCCGATTTCTACATTCTCTGCGGGGCGCACGATCAGCACTGGTCGGCCTGTCGCCGGCGGGGCGGTCCAGGCCACGATTGCGAACGCCGGCAAACCCCTTAAGGGGCGGTAGGTGTTCTGTACAGGTATGAAGCTGCGGAACGTACTCGGCGCAACAGTCGGGACAGTCGGCGCGACTGCGCTGGCGAACCGTGCGCTCAGATCGCGCGCAGGGGAGTTCGATCCGTTCCTCGAGGGGGACCAGGGGACGTACCGCTGGCGGGGGTTTGACGTCACCTACGCCGAACTCGGTGACCCGGCGGACGACGACGTGCTGTTGTTCCACGGGATCAGCGCGGCGTCGTCGAACCACGAGTTCTCCCGGGTGGCCGACCGCCTGGCCGAGCAGTACCACGTCATCGCGCCGGACCTCCCCGGCTTCGGTCACTCCGACCGGCCGCCGCTGCTGTACTCCGCCTCGCTGTACTCCACGTTCGTCGAGGACGCCATCGAAGACCTCACGGACGACGCACCGATCGTCGTCGGATCCTCGCTGACGGGCGCCCACGTCGCCACGGCAGCCCGGCAGATCGACGTCGCCTCCCTGGTGTTGATCTGCCCCACCGACACCTCGATGGGTCGCCGGCAGGTCTGGCTCCGGGCGCTGTTCCGCTCGCCCGTCGTCGGCGAGGGGCTGTTCAACCTGCTCGCGAGCAAGCCCTCGATCCGGTACTTCAACGCCGACCACGGCTACTACGACCCCGAAAACATCGCCGAGGACGTCGTCGAGTACGAGTGGCTGTCGGCCCACCAGCCCGGCGCGCGCTTCGCCCCGGCCTCGTTCATCAGCGGCTTTCTCGATCCCGAAGAGGACCTGGAGAAAGCCCTCGCGGACGTCGACGCACCGGTGATGCTCGTCTGGGGCCGCGACGCCGACATCACGCCGCTGGAACGGGGCCGCGCCGTCGCCGAGATGGCGGACACGGGGCTGATCGTCTTCGACAGGGCGAAACTGCTCCCACACGTCGAATACCCCGAGAAGTTCGTCGAGGTCCTCTCCGAAGAAGTTCCGGTCAAACAGTAACCCAGCTTCTCATACGGTCGTTCGTGATTCGTTACCGCTACGGTGTCACAGTTCGTGCGTCAGGGCCCGTCAAACGACCGATATGACGAGGTAATCCCGAAAATAGTCACGAACGACCGTATCATAGTGATTGTTGTGATTATTTTCGGCACTACATCGCATTAACGGCGGTTTCACGCCTCGAAACTAGAATCTGACGAATACCCGGCGGTAACGAGTCACAACACTATCAGGCCAGTTCCACGTCGTCGACGTCGAAGTGTCGCTTCGCGAGCAGGCGCGCGGCGTCGATGTTCTCGCCACCGTCGCCGATAGCAGCGCCGCGGTCGGCGTCGTCGACTTCGACGTACGCCACCCGGTCGTCGTTCTCGCTGATCGTGACGTTGTACACCGCGGCCGGCGCCAGCGCGTTCGCGACGAACACCTCGGCCGTCTCGGCGTCCTCGACGAGTTTGATCGGCTTGCCGACGATGACGTTCTCGGTCACGCCGTCGAGGTCGTCGACCTCGCCGTGGATGGCGGCGTCGAGCAGGTGACTGACGGTCACCTCGAACGCCGCCCGCGCCAGCACGGAGTCTTTCGACCCCGAGATGCCGTGCCGGCCGATCGACTCGATGGTCCCCTCGTTGGTCATGATGTCCGCGACCAGCATCAGGTGCCGGATGTTCACGTCGTCCAGCCCCTGCTCTTCGAGGGTGTTCATCGTCTCGTTGATCAGCGCCTCGCGCGCGGCCTCGACGCCGAGTTCGCGGTAGATCTCGTGGATGTTGTTGCACGTCGTGCGGGAGGCGTCGACGCCCTCGATGTCGAGCACGTCGCCGAACTCCGACCCCTCGGTGAACAGGACGAACTCCTCGCCACGGTCGGTCTCGTCTTTCCGAATGACGACCCGGGTGATGTCCTCGATGCCCTTGAAGGTAATATCCCGCAGCTCCTCGACCAGCTGCAGGAGGTCGCGGTAGGAGGGCTGTTCGGGCCCGAACTGGATGGCCAGCCCCTGCTGGGTCGTCTCGACGCCGAGCGTCGACTCGATGGTGTCGGCGATGCGCTCGGCGACCTCGACGGGGTCCTCGACGGTCGGCCACCGCTCGCGCAGCGTCTCCTCGTTGAGCGACACCTGCACGACCATGTCCGCGACGTTCGTCGAGACGTCGCCGAGCTGGAGGATCTTCGTCGACTCGATCTTCCAGACCACCTCGTGGGCGCGCTCGCGGCTCTCGGCGTACTCGTCTTCGAGGTAGACGGTCATCATCGGCGTGTCGGGCTCCTTGCGCGCGTCGACCAGCTCGATCAGCCGCGGGAGCCCCTGCGTGACGTCGATCTCTGCGACGCCGGCGTAGTGGAACGTGTTCATCGTGTTGTGTGTGACGACTCCCTGTGCCGTTGTGAACGTCTCCAGCCCCGCGACGGAGAAGTCGTAGACGTACTCGTGGTCTGGTTCGACCGTCTCGATGGATTCGATGCGCTCCCACACGACGTCGCCGTCCACAGCGCGTTCGAGTGCGTCGAGAGCGCCGGGTTGGTCGTCGGTCCGCGCATCGATCTCTTCGACCAGACGGGACAGACGGTTCCGGCCGATACGCTGGCGCTTGTGGGCACTATGAACCTGACGTGAGGGAATACCGGCGTCCATCGCGGCATTCTTGAGGCTATCGCCGAAGTTCGGAATCTGATCGGCTATATCCGGGCCATCCGAATCGACATCTGCTACTAGCTCAGCGAGTTGCCGTTCCCGCTTTCCAACCATCCCGACACGTTTCGCAAATCTCGGGGCGAACTTTTTCGGTATTCGGAGCGTCTTCGTGTCTTTATTCTCCCCGAAACGGGCGTAGATACCGATCCGAGCCAACAACAAGCCGATACCGAACGTCAGACGATAGCTGGTCGAGGCAGCCCGCACCGCGTTCTTTGCGACGTTGCCATCCCCGCTGAAGTAGCCACCCAAGAGCCCTTTAACGAACTCTTCCGGCGCGCCGAACGCAAACTCCGGAACGATCTTGTCTCCGTTTTCGTCCCGGCACGACGAATCGAGGAACTCCGACAGCACTTTTCCATTGAGACGGATCTCGTACCCCGTCGCGAAGCCACGAGATGATTCGTACTCGTTGACAGTGAAATCAAACCGCTCGGCAAACTCTCTAATGCGGTTCTGGAACGGTGGTTCAGTGTTCGAAATGTTGGTATGGCGGTCTGTCGAACTTCCTTCTGCAAGCCACGCTCCGACGAAGAACCCAGTCAGATCATCCAGCGGGAACTGCTCCGGGAGTCCAACAGTGCCTTGAACTGGATATAACTCGGCTGTTCCACCGTCAGTGAGTGCTGAGGTAAACCAGTATTCCGACGCCGGAAGATACTGTGTTGTATCGACTGATTTGCGCCCATCCGCAGTGAACTCGCCAATTACCGGAAGCCAGTCACCGGGAGCGAGCGAATCGCCCCGGATGGGGACGACATCGTTGGCCTGCCTCGTGACGAACGAGTGCGATTTGGTCGCCCGGATTGTTCGCCCCGATTCGAGTTCGATTTCGAGTAGTTCCTCCGGAGACTGGTGGCGACTCACCTCTTCGACCGGTTTCCACGCCACCGTTTCGTCGTCGTTCAGGCTCAGGACTTCAAGATCATCCGGAGCCAGTGCGACCTCGTGGTCGTCGATATGACGCGTGGTGTCGGACTCTATGATATCGTCAACGATTGTACTGATTTCAGCAACCTTCGTTTCATCTCTCCGTCTAACGAGCACCCGTTCCCTCGCATCGAGCGACATCTGCGTCCCCGGTTCGCCGATGCTCTGTGCGCTGACCGTCCCGACGGGGTCGAGGGGATCGACCCGCGTCTCCTTGTACTGGGCGACCGTCGCCTCGACGATCTCGTTCGCTTCTTCGAGGGTTACCTCGCGCTCCTCCAGCGTGCTGTACACCTCTTCCCGCAGCCGTCGCGGGAGGTCGGCGTCCTCGACGATCGCCGTGACGTCGTCGGATACGTCGTACTCAGTCATCAGTCATCACTCCTGGCGTCGCTCGTCGCGTCCGCCTTTTCGAGCCACGTCTCGTCGGTGTGTTCCGAGAGGTTCGTCGGGTCGGGCTGGTCGCCCATGAACCGCTCCTTCTCGGCCGGACTCTCGAACTCCTCGTCGAGGATACGGTCGGCGATATCCTCGACGTCGACCGTCGGCCCCTCCTGCCCGCTGGAGACCTCGACCGGCGAGGTGCCGTCCTCGCCGAACTCGAACTGGACGATGGTGTCGGAGGTATCCCGGACGGTGCCGTCGTACTGGGTTTCGAGCTCCGAGAGGGCGTTGATCAGCCGGCGCTGGAGGTAGCCGGATTTGGAGGTCCGGACGGCGGTGTCGACCAGCCCCTCGCGGCCGCCCATCGCGTGGAAGAAGAACTCCTTGGGTTCGAGCCCCTCGCGGTAGGAGTGTTTGACGAACCCGTGGGCGTCCGAGGAGAGGTCGCCCTCGGCGTAATGGGACAGCGTCCGGTTCTCGTAGCCGCGGTTGATCCGCTCGCCCCTGACCGCCTGCTGGCCGACGCAGCCGGCCATCTGGGTGAGGTTCAGCATCGAGCCACGCGCGCCGGACTCGGCCATGATGACGGCGGGGTTGTCGTCGGCGAAGTGGTCCTCTGCGATGTCGCCGGCGCTGTCACGCGCCTGGCCGAGCGTCTGCATGATCTTCATCTCCAGCGTCTCGTCGATCGTCCGGCCCGGCAGCGACTCCAGGTCGCCCGCCTCGTAGGCGTCGATCAGCTCCTCGACGCGCTCGTTGGCCTCCTCGATGGCCTCGTCGACCTGCGCCTGTGCCTCCGGCGGGATCGACTCGTCGTCGATGCTGATCGAGAACCCGAAGTGCATCATCGTCCGGACGGCCAGCGAGGACACTTCGTTGATGAAGATCCGGCCGCGCGTCCGGGAGTACTGCTTGGCGATCGACTCGACGACTTCGCCGCCGAAAGCGTCCTCGATGACGACCGTGTCGCCGGCCGAGGACGTGAACTCGAGGTCCAGCCCGTCCGGCAGGAGCTCGGAGAAGATGGTCCGGCCGGTCCAGTAGGCCGTGCCGTCCTCCTCGCCGTCGGTCGCTGTGGCGTCTGACGAGCCCGCCCTCGCCCCGCTCGTGCGGACGCCGTCGGGTTCGGGCAGTTCGTCGATACGGGTGGCGCGCAGCAGGTCCAGGGCCTGCGTCTCGTTGAACTGGGGGTTCGTGTTCGTCAGCAGGTACGTCCCGGTGATGTGGTCCTGGATGGCCCCCAGGATGTTCTCGCCGAACCGCGGCGACAGCATCTGCTCCTGGACGCGCATCAGCACGCGGGCTTCCGCACGCGCCTCCTCGTTCTGGAGGGCGTGCATGTTCATCTCGTCGCCGTCGAAGTCGGCGTTATACGGAGGACAATTATTTGATATTATCGAATTTACTATGAATTTGTGGGAACTGTCTATCGTAGTGACATCATAAACTGGTTGAGATTTAACGTCGCTAATCGAGTTAATAGGATCTCTGACCGCTCCTTCCTTTTCATTCTCAACGTGTGTTTTCTTCCATTCATAGAAGTCTTGAACTGTCCGGCTATCCTTCTCGAACCCATACTTATCAGATATATAGGCATAAGCGATCCTCGCATCAGCGTCAGCGTCAGAGTTGTAAGTGTACCCGATTTTTCCGAACAGCGATCGGATAGCCTCCTGACTCGCCTTGAGTTCTGCCACCAGCGTGCGAGAGATGGCGCCATCGACACGCTGATTCCCCGCAACGACCCGCAAGTTCGAGACTCCCGTACCGAACTCCGTCAAGAGCTCATCTATTTCCTCGATGAACTGTTTACCGGCATCTACCAATGGCTCAGTTTTTGCAACTTTGAATACCGGTTGCTTGAACAACTTCTGGCCACGATATGACGGCGTACTCAGTTCTGCCCCGAAGTACGCACTCAGAAAGGCCCGCTTGACCGCTTTCGGTCCATTCAGGATCCAGTCTGGAACGGTGTGATCCGACTCGACCTTGTCACCTGGCGGGACGCCGACAGCAGCCATGAACGACGCCAACGGTTTGCTTCCGATCTTCATCGACCAGCCGCTCCCGCTCACGGTCGTGGTTCCGCCGTCGGCTGCGACGAGTTCCGCAGTATTGTGCTTCAGCACCGGATCTTCGGGTTCGAACCCGAGCAGTTCGAGATCCTCCCGGATGCTACCGAGATCGTCCTGGCTTGCTCTGAAGAACAACCGCCCGGTCTGCCCACTCAGATCCAGTGTCCCGTCACCGAACAGGTGACCGGCAAGACGAGCAACCGCGACGCCCTCGCGTGAGTGCGCGTCGAAGGGCACGAGATCGTCGAGCGTTCGCATCGCGTGTCCGATGTACGTCGCTTCGGGTGCTGCCTCGCGGATGTCCTCCTCGGTGATAACGAACTGTTCGTCGGCATTCGGATCGAACTCGGGAAGGTCGATCGGTCGCCGGAGCAGCGTGTCACCGACCTCCAGGTCCTCGACGGGTACCGGCCCGTCGGGCGTCTCGAAGGGGTGATCCGAGGTCGCGACGACCGAACCGAACTCGGTCTCGATCTCGTGGACCGTCGCACCGTACTCCTCCGGACGGAGCGACCAGAAGTCCTGTAGCCCGGTCGATCTGATCTCGCGGTCGTCAGGATCGTACGTCGTGACGGACTCTTCGCGCCAGTCGTCTTCAATGTCCTCGATCGGCCGGACGTAGCCGCCACAGTCGACCTCGGTATCGCCCGCGACACACACCGTCGTGTTCAGCCGGAACGTCTTGTACGGCATCACGACCACCTCGTGAGCCATGATCGACATCCGGTGCAG